>CBFHOT010000024.1:0-22051 GCA_965657465.1 Cyanobacteriota bacterium
CCCGGGCCCTGCCAGGGGAAGCGGAAGCGCAGCCGGCTGCCGGCCAGAAAGCGCCGCAACACCCGCTGCTTCCAGGGGGTGAAGCCGAAGGCCTCGATCGGCGAGGGCAGCGCCATCCGCAGACGCCGCTGCAGACCGATGGCTTTGATCAGCGTCTCCGGCGGACAGAGCTGATGCCGATGCGGATCGATGTAGAGCGCGTACTCCACCAGGGCGGCGTGCACCAGATCGCCGAGGCTGCGGGGCCGGCGCCGCGGCGGGGCCGGCTGCCGGTCGTGGGTGAGCCCCCAGCCGGCATAGAACGGCAGGCCGAAGCAGTGCACCGGCCGCCCCCAGAGCAGCGCCTCGAAGCCCAGCTGGGAAGTGACCACATACACCGCCTCCGCCCGTTCCAGCAGCGCGACGGGATGACCGCCGCTGGCCTCCAGCCGCAGGCGTGGATGCGCCAGCTGCTGGGCCGTGAAATGGCCGCGCTTGCGGCCAGCCACCACATCGGGATGGGTCTTGACCAGCACCGTGGCCTGGGGATGGTCGGCCAGGGCCGCCTGCAGCATGGCGGCGAAGCTGGCGGCATCGGCCTGGCCCAGGCGGATCGAGAGGTCGCCGGCGGTCTGATCCACCACCAGCACGTAGGGCTCAGCCGGGGGCGCTGATTCGCTTGCACCGTTGTATTTGCTCACCCGCTGCTCGCGCCAGAGCTGCTGCAGCGCCGCCGCGCGCTCCAGCTCAGCAGCGCTGTGATCGCGGGCGATCAACCGCTCCAGGCGACTGGGCCGGGCGGCGTCGTAGTAGATGCCGGTGTCATCGAGCACCAGCCCCAGGGGCGGGCTATCGGGCCCCAGCCCCAGGGAGCGCACGAAGGCATCCTCGCAGCGCCAGAGGGGCAGACCGCGGCGCCGGGCCAGGTGCTGAGCGCCGCGGCCGCTGGGCTTGCCGCCCCACACCAGCAGGGCGTCGAGGGGGGCCCGGCGGCAGCGGCGCGAACCGATCACCAGCGGATGCTCCGCCAGCAGCGCCGGCAGGGTGCCGTGGCGGCGCATGCCGCGCACGGGCAGGCCCAGGCGGGCAGCTGGGGAGGGGGAAACCACAGGCGGGGGGTGGAGCAGCCGGCCGCGGACCAGAGCCACAGCACGATCCGGCGTTGGCGCCCAAGTTACCGGCGGCGCCCATCGCTGCTACCTTCGGCCCACCGTGTGGGGCGATCCGCCTGTGCAGCGCCAGGGATCCAGCGATCCACCGCCCGCGAGGCTTCAAGGCGCCGATCTGGATCAGCTCTGCGCCGCCGTGGCGGCCGACACCGGCGTCCCGGCCGGGCGGGTGCGCAAGATCCTGCTGAGCGCCGAGCGGCTGCGGCAGAGCCTGCAGCCAGGGGCTATTCATGCCGCCACAGCGCAGGGCGACGCCATGGCGAGCGGGCCCCATCGGCAGGCCAGCGCCGCCAGCCCGGACGCGGCCGCAGCCACCGACGATCCGCTGCGCTGGTATCCGATCGGCGCCAACGGCCGGCTGCGGCCGCCCCAACCGCCGGAGCCGCAGCCATGACCCGCGCGATCGATCCGGCTCTGCCCCCCCTGGTGCTGATCCCCGCCCGCGGCGGCTCCAAGGGGGTGCCGGGCAAGAACCTGCGCCCCGTCGGCGGCGTGCCGTTGCTGGCCCGCAGCATCCGCGCCGCCCAGACCGCTGAACGCACCGGTGCCGTGTGGGTGAGCAGCGACGATGACGCCATCGGCGCCCTGGCCGAGGCCGAAGGCGCCGGCTGGCTGCGGCGGCCGGCCGCCATCGCCGGCGATCAGGCCTCCTCCGAAGCGGCCCTGGTGCACGCTCTGGAGCAGCTGGCCCAGCAGCAACCACTGCCCGAGGCATTTGTGTTCCTGCAGTGCACCTCCCCCTTCACCCGGGCCGACCAGATCGATGCGGTGCTGGCGGCCCTGCAGGCCAGCGACGCCGCCATGGCCTTCAGCGTGATGCCCTGGCACGGCTTCCTCTGGCAACACGACGCCAACGGCCATGGCCGCGGGGTGAACCACGACGCCAGCCAACCGCGCCAGCGGCGCCAGGACCTCAACCCCACCTACCTGGAAACGGGAGCGATCTACGCCATCCGCACCGCCCCGTTTCTGGAGCAGCAGACGCGCTTCGTGCAGCCGGTGCTGCCGGTGCCGATCGACACCCCCGCCCCGGAGATCGACAGCCCGATGGATCTGGCGATCTGCGAGCAGCTGGCTGCCCTGCTCGATGCTGACGTGAGTGAGGGACTGCCCTGATGGCCGCCGGCCCGCTGGAGGGGCGCCGCATCGCCGCCCTCGCCTGCTTCGATTCCTTCGGCAAGACGGCGATGAGCCTGCTGCAGGTGGCCCGCCGCGCCGGCGCCGACACCACGCTGCATCTGCTCGAGCTGTCGGGGCGCAAGCTGTCGCGGCGGCAGGTGCTGGAGATCCGCCGCATCGATCCGCGCACCCGGATCCTCCAGCACAGCTGGAGTGCCCTGCGGAATCTGCGGGCCGAACTGATCGAGCTCGATGCCCTGCTGCTGGGGCTCGATGGTCGCCGCAGCCGCGAGACCCAGCTGCTGCTGCAGTCGCAGTGGGCCGGCAGCGAGCGCCGGCCGCTGCTGGTGAGTGCCTATCCGGGCATCCTCTTCCGCCACCAGCTGGAGGGAATGATGGATCGCTCCGGGGTGGATCTGCTCTGCCTCAATTCCGAGCTCGACGCCACGCTCTACCGCGACGCCTGCGCCGCCCTGGGCATGGACAGCGGCAATGCGCTGGTGACGGGGCTGCCGATCCTCTGGCCGTTGCAACCGCGCCTGCAGGTGCCCGATCGGGCCGCGATCGTGTTCTTCGAGCAGCCCTCCGTACCGGACAACCCGATTCAGCGCAAGTATCTCTGCCGGCGGCTGGCGGAACTGGCCAAGGCCTGGCCGGAGCATCCCGTGATCTTCAAGCCGCGCACCTCCGGGGTGGAGGCCACCCTGCACCGGCACCACGGCGAGATGGCCAGCCGCATCACCAAACTGAGCCGCCGGCATCCCAACCTGCGCCTCAGCTACAAGCCGAGCCTGGCGCTGCTGCAGCAGTGCGGCTGCGCCATCACGGTGTCCTCCACCGCGGCGATGGAGGCGATGGCGCTGGGCGTGAGCACGCGGATCGTGGCCGACCTGGGGATCAACGAAAGCCTGGGGAACCACTATTTCGTGGGCTCAGGGGCTCTCGCGGATTTTGATGCGATCATCCGCGACCCATTCACGCCCCTGCATCATCAGGACTGGCTGGAGAGCCATGGCCATCAGCCGGATGGTCGCGAGCGATTTCTGCAGGAGCTCAACCACCGCCTCCAACACCCCCTGCCCGCCTGGGGATCCGGCAGCAGCGGTCCATCAGGCTGGGGCAGCAACGGCTGGCAGTCCTACGCGCTGGCCAAGGGCGGTCGCAGGATGCTGGCCTCGGCTGGGGCCCGCTCCAAACTCAAGGCCAGCCATCGGGGGCTGGATCTGCTGCGGCGGGTGCGGCAGAGCCTGGTGGGCTTCTGGCTGCTGGAACGCCTGCTCAAGGGCCGGTAGCAGATGCAGCTGGGTCTGATCTGCTCGGAACTTCAGGGACTGGCCGCGAGCGAACTGCTGGCGACCGGCCTGGAGCGCTGCGGTGCCCGGATGACGCTGCTCAGCCCGGATCCCCCGAAAAACCGCAAACTCGACTGGCTGCCGCTGCCGCCGCTGCAGGCGGCCAGCAGCGAACTGCTGCACCACTTCGATGCCGTCGGCGTGCTGCTGGAGGGCGAAGCCGCAGCGGAGGTGCGGCAGGTCCATCGGCAGGCGGCGTCGCTGCGACAGCGGCCAGCGGTACCCCTGTTCAGCGGCCCGATCCGGCCCCTCTGCGGCGATGCCCTCAGCGCCGATCTGCTGCCACGGCTCGGCTTCGAGCTGCTCTGCCTGCAGGGGGAAGCGCAGCAGCAGCACCTGCGCTGGCTGCTGCAGAACGGTGCCGTGGCCGAGCAGCCAAGCGTGGCCATCGGACTGTGGTGCCTGCCGACGGGGCCGATCGGCCACAGCCCCAGCCAGAACCCTCTGCTGGTGGTGCTCGATCAACCACAGATCCCGGCCTCGCCCTTCGCCAATGGGGTGCTGCACGAGCGGCTCAGCGCCATCGCCCGCGACTGCCCCCACTGGCAGATCCGCCTGCAACCGGATGCACCGCTGCCGGCCGATCCCGACCACTGGCCCCAGACCAGCCTCTGCTGGCATCACCGCCAGGCGCAGCAGGCACCGGCCAATCTGCAGATCGGCGCGCCAGACGATCTGATCTGGGCCCTCATCCAGGCCAGCGCCTGCATCGGCATCGGCTCCGACTGGCTGCTGCCATCGACCATCTGGGGCAAGCCGACGGTGGTACTGGCGGACTACGGCATCCGCACCGAGTTCAACGGGCCCCTGTTCTTCGGCTCGGGCCTGATGCATCGCCTCAGCGACTGCCTGCCGCTGGAGCGGCTGCAGACGCTGCCGGGCCCCAATGCGGCGTGGCTGGACAGCCTCGGCTGGGCGATCGCCGATGGTCCGCAGCGATTGCTGCGGCAGCTGCAGATCCTGCACAGGCAGGGGTTGGGCCCGGAATCAGGGGGATCAAGGCCATGAATCATCACCTGCTGCTGATCGCCGACAGCGACAGCCAGCTGCTGGCCGCCCAGGCCCTGGCCGAGGCCACCAGGGGCCTGGGGGCGGCGGTGACGGTCAACGCCATCCCCCGCGAAGGCACACCGATGGCGGTGCTGGCGGCGCTGGAGCGCGGTGGCTCCCTCTGGCGGCAGCCCCTGGCGCAGCTGCTGGCCGATCCACGGCTGGATCGGTTCAGCGCCATCGGCGTCTATCTCACCGGCAGCAAGCTGGCGGAATTCCGCAGTGTCTACCGGACGAACCGCCAACAACACCGCAGGCCGCTGCTGCCGCTGTTCTGCGGCTTCAACGGCGTGGTGCTGGAGCGTTTTGAGGAGGCGATCGCCTGGCGGCTGGGCTACGACCTGATCTGCCTCAACGGTCCCCGCGATCAGCAGCGCCTGGAGCAGCTGCTGCGCCACACCCCCTTCCGCGATCAGCGCAGCGTGGTCACGGGCCTCAGGCGCCAGGGGCCGAGCGCCCCAGCCCCGGCAACCGGATCGCTCGCGGCGGACGAGGAACGCCCGCGGCAGCTGGTGTTCGCCGAGCAGGTGGTGATGCCGGGCGCCCCCGAAGAGCGGCGGCGGATGGTGCAGCTGCTGGCCCGGCTGGCCCGGCGCTCGCCCCACTGGCAGGTGCTGATCAAGCCGCGGGTCGCCCCCGACGAAACCACCTTCCACACAGTGGAGACCCACATCAGCCACACCCTGCGCGAGGCCCTGGGCAGCCCGCCGGCCAACCTGCAGCTGAGCTACGCGCCGCTGCCGGAGCTGCTGCGCCAGAGCCGCCTGCTGGCCACGGTGTCCTCCACGGCGCTGTTCGATGCGCTGGATCTGGGCTGTCAGCCGGTGGTGATGGCCGATTTCGGCCTGCGTCAGGACCTCGGCACCCCCTTCTTCGCCGGTTCCGGCCTGCTGCGACGCTTCGGCGACGCCGAGGACCTCGATGATCTGGCCCAGGGGCTGGCGGTGGAGCCGGCCTGGCTGGAATGGGTGGGGTATCACCCCAGCTTCAGCGCCGCCAACCTGCTGCAGGCCCTGGAGCACTGGGTAGCCGCACCGCCGCCCCCCCTGCCGCTGCAGCAGCCGGGCTACGCCATCAATGCCGCCGACCTCTCCGCCAATGCGCTGCGCCGCGGCGCCGAGAACGCCATCCGCAGCCGCGACTACGGAGAGGCGGAGCGGCTGCTGGAGATCGCCCAACTGCAGCGCCCCGACCACCAGAACATCCGCCGCCGGCTGCGGGCGGTGCGCTGCTCCAACCGGCTGCTGCGCCGGCTGGCCCTGCTGGTGACCCCTGGCTTCCGGGCCTAAAGTTCCGATCTGCAATGGCCGGCGATAGACGTGCAATCAGGACTGCATACGGGGCATTCGCTGCAGATCGAGCGGAACTTCACGCAGTTCGTGGTCTTCGCCGAGGATTCGATCCTCACGGCCCTGAACAAGATCACCGCCAACCAATCGCGGCTGATCTTCGTGGTGTCCGAGGGCGGCATCCTGCAGGGGGTGCTCAGCGACGGTGACTTCCGCCGCTGGATCGCCGCCAGCGATCCGATCGACCTGAGCCGGCCGGTGACCGCGGCGATGAATCGCAGCTGTGTGGCCGCCGCGGAAACCAGCAGCGCCCAGGAGCTGGCAGGCCTGCTGTCCAACAAGATCCAGGTGATCCCCCTGCTGGACGACCACGGCCGGGTGGTGGCCATCGCCCGCGGCGGCCAACCGCAGCTGCAGATCGGCGAGCGCCGGATCGGCGCCGGCGCGCCGGCCTTCGTGATCGCCGAGATCGGCAACAACCACAACGGCAGCCTGGAGCTGGCGCTGCAGCTGATCGACGCCGCCGCCAACGCCGGCGCCGACTGCGCCAAGTTCCAGATGCGCGACATGGGGCAGCTGTACGTGAACGCCGGCGACAGCAACGACATGGCGTCCGACCTGGGCACCCAGTACACGCTCGATCTGCTGGAGCGCTTCCAGCTCAGCGACGACGAGCTGTTCCGCTGCTTTGAGCACACGCTGCAACGGGGCCTGATCCCGCTCTGCACCCCCTGGGATGCCGCCAGCCTGGGCAAGCTCGATCGCTGGGGCATGGCCGGGTTCAAGGTGGCCTCCGCCGACTTCACCAATCACGACCTGCTCAGTGCGATCGCCGCCACCGGCAAGCCGCTGATCGCCTCCACCGGCATGGCCACCGAACAGGAGATCAGCGCCGGCATCCGCCATCTGCGTCAGCACGGAGCCGCCTTCGCCCTGCTGCACTGCAATTCCACCTATCCCACGCCCTTCAAGGATGTGAACCTGCGCTATCTGCGCCGGCTGGCAGAGCTGGCCGAAGCGCCGGTGGGCTACTCAGGCCATGAGCGGGGCACGGCGGTGCCGATCGCTGCGGTGGCGATGGGGGCGAGCGTGATCGAAAAGCACATCACCCTCGATCGCGGCATGGAGGGCAACGACCACAAGGTGAGCCTGCTGCCCGATGAATTCGCGGCGATGGTGGCCGGCATCCGGGCGGTGGAGGAGTCGCTGGGCACCGCCGAAGCCCGCAGCATCAGCCAGGGGGAACTGATGAACCGCGAGGTGCTGGCCAAGAGCCTGGTGGCCGCCTGCTCGATCCCCGCCGGCACACCGATCAGCCGCGAGATGGTGCGGATCCAGAGCCCCGGCCAGGGCCTGCAGCCCTATCGCCTCGACGACCTGCTGGGCCGCAGCCTCAGCAGCGCCAAGGCCGAGGGTGAGTTCTTCTTCGAATCCGACCTCAAGCAACCCCAGGCCACACCCCGGCCCTACCGCTTCGCCAACCGCTTCGGCGTACCGGTGCGCTACCACGACCTGGAGGCCTTCCGCTCGGTCAGCAACCTGGATCTGGTGGAAATCCACCTCAGCTACAAGGATGTGGAGGTGGATATCGATGCCGTGCTACCCGAGCAGGTACCGATGGGCCTGGTGGTGCATGCCCCGGAGCTGTTCGCCGGCGACCACACCCTTGACCTCTGCAGCCTGGATGACAACTACCGCCGCCATTCGGTGTCGGAACTGCAGCGGGTGCTCGACCTCTCCGCTCGACTCGCCCAACGCTTCGACTGCCCCGAGGATGTGCTGCTGGTGACCAATGTGGGCGGCTTCTCCGCCAACCGGCACCTCAGCGCCGGCGAGCGCGAGCCGCTGCTGGAACAATTACGCATCAGCCTCGGCGAACTGCACAGCGAAGGGGTGGAAATCATCCCGCAGACGATGCCTCCCTTCCCCTGGCACTTCGGTGGTCAGCGCTATCACAACCTGTTCGTCGATGCCGCCGGTATCGAGAGCTTCTGCCGCGAACAGGGCATGCGCGTCTGCCTGGATGTGTCGCACTCCAAGCTGGCCTGCAACCACCTGCAGACCCCCTTCTCCAGCTTCCTTGAGCAGATCCTGCCCCACACCGCCCATCTGCATCTGGCCGATGCCGATGGGGTTGATGGCGAGGGCCTGCAGATCGATGAGGGCGGGATCGACTGGCCCGATGTGTTCCGACTGCTGCAACAGCTGGCCCCGGCGGCTTCGTTCATCCCCGAGATCTGGCAAGGCCACAAGAACAACGGGGAAGGCGCCTGGCTGGCCCTGGAGCGCCTCGAGCAGCATCAGTTGGCGCAGCAGGGCAAGACCCTCGTCGCTGCATGATGGCCAGCAGCAGCGCCACTGCTCCCTTGAATGCCACGACCTTGAACGCCACCCTGGAGGAGCACTACATCCTGTTTCAGCGGATCCCGCTGATCTATGCGCGGGTGCCGAAGGTGGCCAATTCGTCGGTGAAGGCAGCCCTGACGCGGCTGCTGGAGCAGCCCCCGGAGGAGGGTTACCGCACCACCGCCGATGCGATGTGGCGCAAGGGCACCCACGGCGAAACGACGATGGTGGATGCCCTGGCCGCCCGCCAACGGCGCAGCAGCCACTTCATCTTCAGCTTCGTGCGCAACCCGTTCGATCGGCTGGTATCGGCTTACAACAACAAGCTGGTGGAGAACGATCACCTCTCCACAGCGATGCAGCGCATGGGGCTGGAGCGGCACATGCCGTTTGAGCGCTTCCTGCAGGTGGTGGCCGACACGGCCGATGAAGACCTGGATGTGCACCTGCTGCCTCAGAGCGCGATCCTCTGCCTGGATGGCGTGCCAATCCCGCGCTTCATCGGCCACATGGAGCAGATGGGCGATCACTGGCAACTGCTGCGCAAACGGATGCGGCAGGCGGGACTTCCCGCCCTGGGCAAACTTCCCAGCAAAAACGTGCGCCGCGGCAGCAGTGACGACGTTCATCATTATTTCGACCAGCCAAGACTGATCGACATTGCCTACTCCAGGTATCAACAAGACGTCGACACGTTTTACCCGGGGCAAGACGTTGCCGCCCTGGCACAGGGCGCTAGCCACGAGTGCACAGCGATCGAATACTGAGGCGCGCCGCCACACCCTCCAACATCCCAGCCGAATCCGGACCATCCCACTTGAAGCTCTTACCCTCCCAGCGCCGCCTGCATCACGCCATTCAGGCCGGACTCGAAGGTCAACATGCCGACGATGTCGCCAGACTTCAGAACAGACTGCCCAACTTCATCATCATTGGAGCCGCCAAGTCGGCCACCACGACCCTGACGACGATCCTGCCACGACACCCACAGCTGTTCATCAGCAAGCCCAAAGAACCCAAGTTTTTTGGGCGCCGCTATGACAAGGGCTGGGAATGGTACGCAAGGCTGTTCAGGCGAGCCCGGCCGCGCCAACTGCGCGGAGAAGCGAGCACGATGTACAGCAGCGCTCTGCTGAACTACGAGCATGCTCCAGAACTCATGCATCGCTACCTACCAGATCTCAAACTGATCTATATCGTTCGAGACCCCCTGGAGCGCGCCATTTCCCAGTGGCGACACCGTAAAGGAAGACAGCAAAAAACAGCAGACTTCAGCCAGGTAATGCGCTCGCGCCATCTGCGCAAATTGATCATCGGATGCTCTCTTTACCATCAACGACTGGAGGCATTTCGCCGCTTTTACCCAGACGAGCAAATTCACTGCATTCTCTTTGAAGACCTGATCAAGCAGCCACGAGCCACGCTTAAATGCACGCTGACATTTCTCGGGGTCAAGTCAAATCGGCAGATTCTCAACCAACTTCTTGAAGAAGGCCAGCTTCCCAGAGTCAACGAAGCGGGAGACAAAGGACGTGTTCCGGTTGATAAACCTGCCTGGGAGCCGCAAGCGAGAGAAGCAGCCCTGAAGCTGATCCGCCCCGATGCCGAACGCATGCTGGCGTACCTGAAACGCCCGAGCAGCACCTGGAACCTGGATTGAGCCAAAGATCCACACAGCTGCCAAGCCCGCTCGACGACAACGATGGCTGCACACAGAGCGGAGCCGGCACAAGCACCGACTCCGCAGCCACAACCCCTTCAGCCAAGACCCGGCTGAAGCTGAACAATCAGGCGGCTGGACTCCACGCCTGGAAGCGTTCCATTGGCACCAACGTCACGCCAATCAAAACGCTTGCCTTGAAGATTAATAAGATCTTTTCGACCAAAATTGGTGATCACGACTTTGCTTAGGTGATTCAAGGGCGAGCACTGGAAGCCATGCTTCTCAGAGCATTTGGCCACATCAATCTGGTTCGTGAACGTAAAGACGTCGCGAACGTTGTCACGACCAAAGTTCACGATACCGCCACGGCGCTTGCTGATGATATGCCCCTGCGGACCAAAAGTGAGCTGATCACTACCCCGGGTTCCCTGGAAGCGCCATGAGGTGAAGATGCCCTTATCAACATAAAATCCCGTCACAGCATCCACACCCTCCTGAGCCCGCTTCTTGACGGGGGTGGGGCGCATGACGAAACCCGAGAGATGGCGATCGGGAACCCCTGTGGTGATTGTCACCCAGCGGCTGCCGCGGGGTGCACCATTGTTGGTGAAGCCAAGTGCCGTGTAGCCGCGTTGATCTGCAGCGATTCGTGAAAAATTGGAGATGTACTTCGTGGCAGCAGCAGACACAACCAACTCGCTTAGGACAGCAGCGTTAATGTACCGCGCAACCAGCCGGACTCCAGCCCGACGCAAATAGATTTGCCCAGCGAGGACAGTGACGAAAGCGTCCTCCTGCCTCTTCCTCTCTGAACAGGGCCCCGACCGCACAGGAGGACAAACGGGGGGGGGGGAGCACCCAGGCAACAAGTACAACGTCATGCCCGAGTCAACCGCATAGCTGCGATAGATTTCGCTCAACGGACTACGCAAACGCCGTGAAGCGCCTGGCCGACACCCCCTTGGATCATCCCGCGCTCTGGGGAGAGATCTGCCTGGCACCGGCATCCTCCGTTGTGATAGAGAACAACGCCACACTCCTGCCCCATTTAAAAAAACGAGGCGCTTCCCACTGGTGGCTGGGCCACCATCACGGTGGCTATAACGAATACGGCGATCATATTGCCGAGCTGAACGACCTGCGGGGTCAGCGCCAGATTTTTCAGCCTCCGGCCAAGCTCGACGAGATTAACTATGAATTCAACAGGACTCTGGACAAACAGTTGGTGATTTATGGCGGCACAGTTTTTGATCACTTTGGCCACCTTCTGCTTGACCTGACACGTCTATATCAGATGCTTCGGCTCTATCGCGAGTGCAAAGCTCCGATCTGGGTCCACATTCACTCTACACATCCTGGCCGGGGAATCACGAGCCCACTCGCTCAACAGTGGCTATCACTACTAGGACTGGACAAGCGCATCAAAGTTGTGCGCAAACCAATCCAAGCGACGTCTCTGGTTTCATGCAGCGTTCTCTATCGCGATCGCTGCTTTGTTCGTGAAGACTTCCACGCGGCGACATCCACAGCTTTGACCAGCGAACACCAAGAGGCACTCAATGCAGTCAGCATGAAGAAGGGCAAGATAGCTTATTTATCGCGTCACAAGCTCACAACCGGAACCACAAAGTTCATCCAAGAGGTCGAGCTCGTGAAAAAACTCCAAGCGCATTCGGAAATTGATATCATCTGCGCCGAAGAGCTTAATTTCATGCAGAAGCTTTCCCTTTATAGGCAGTATTCGCTCATCGCAGGCTTCCCACAAGCGTGCATGAACCTGAAGGCTTTTGTTCCCAAGAAAGATGGCCTGAATCTTGCCAAGCAGGTGATGCTGATTGCTGGGCCCCAAAGCCTGAGCAGCAATTGGATTAACATTGATCTAGCTTGTCGGTTCAATGATTATTATGTTGACTGCCCCCTCGAAGACGAGGCCAGCAATCAACGAGACGAAGAAGGATTTCAGCGTAGCAACCAGTTTGACGTCAACACGGCCTATCAAGCGATCGTCAAGCTGATCAAAATGAGATAGCATTCAAATGCCAACGAGAACTTCGTCCCATCTTGGACGAGAAAGCCGAGAATCCAAGTCAATCTGGATTCTCGATGATGACAGCGAGCTGTGCGACCTTCTGAGTATACGTTTTCAGCAGCATGGCTGGCTCAGTCGAGCCTTTCACGAGCCATTTTCAATGCTTCACTCGCTAGAGGAAGAAGTACCTGACCTGCTCATTGTCGACCAACTCTTGCCCAGCAAAACAGGCTCGGAGGTCATCGCTGAGATTCGCTCACAAGGATATAGCTTGCCCATCTTAATTCTTTCTGCCCTCGGAGCACCCAAGCAACGCGTCAGCGGACTTGAATCTGGGGCAGACGATTATCTGGGGAAGCCATTTTTATTCAGAGAGCTTCATCTAAGAGCCGAAAAACTTCTCCAAAGAGGCGCCAGCAAAGAACAGATTACGAGCCATGAGCCAAGCCAAGTGGATGATCAGCGCGGCATCTCATATCTTCTCGGGCGTAGATGGAAGATAGGAACTGCGATTCTGGATGCCAACAACCAGCGTCTTCAAGGAAGCCTGGGCATGGCCAGCCTTAGTCGTGGAGACATGGCTTTACTCGCTCTACTGTGTCGCCACCAACAAAAGATCGTTAGTCGCAACGAGCTGGTACGTGCAAGCGGCAGCCTTGTTGATGCGACCAGCAGCCGCAGCATTGACGTCCGAATGTCGCGCTTAAGACGAGCCTTCAAAAGTGCCTCGGGCGAAGTCAATATAATTGAGTCTATTAGGGGTGAGGGCTATCGCTTACGGCCAGAAGTCAAACCCGTCGAACCGTGATTGGCTCATCCTCCGGGATCAGACTTGCCCGCAGGGACTGGATATCCCTTGGCGGCCATCTTGCTCTGGGAATCACAATTAGCTTTATCATTCTCCAAGTAGGCATCCGTCTACTGCTGGAGCCCTTGATGGTTTCAGAGAGCAGCTTACGCATTGCCAAGAATATCATTCTTGTCGAAGAAGTCTTACGACGCATGAAAGAGGATGAACTTCCCTCTGGTCTCATCCTGAACCGTAGCCTGTCTCCTCCCAGCAATAGCAGTGCCAGCCTGAATCGATTCGACCGCCTGCTGCAACGCTCACTGCTGAACGATCGTGGGCTCAACCGCGCTGTTGTCAGAGATGCTCCTCCTTTCATCGATCCACTAGGTGGGCACTGGATTCGACTGAATACTGCCAGCAGTAACGGCCATCTCTGGTTGTATCAGGCTGATCGCTTGAGCAGTTCCCTCTGGTTCATGGGACCACTGCGGGGAGCCACATTAGCCATGGGAATGATGGCCGGAGTGCTATTGTTTCTACGCAACCAATTAATCCAACCGATTTCCAGGATCTCGGCCTCATTGCCCAATGGAGCGAATCGAAGAGCCAAGCTGATTGCCGAGGAGGGAATGCTTCCGGTTCGCTCACTGTGCGCTGGTGTCAATCGATTGCTGGAGCGAGTTAACGCTAATGAGAGTGATCGGCGCAATCTGATTCTCGGCCTTGTGCATGACTTCAGCGGGCCAACAACAAGAGCCATCCTGCGCGTTGAGCAGCTGGCTATTGAATTCAAGAATCTGGATGCCTCGCGGCTTGAGCTGATCCTGAATGACCTCAGTCATCTCAGCAGCCTCGCGGAGCAATTACGACGGCTAACAGAAGGCGGAGCCCTCGCAGGTCAGCGCCAGGAAGCGGCTCTCGATGATCTCTGCCATCGAATCAGCGATCGCTACGACAGGGATCAAATCATCGTTCAAACGCCGCGCATCCTGGCTCTGCTTGATGTCAATGGACTGGAGAGAGCCATTGGCAATCTCATTGATAATGCCATTGAGTATGGCAAACCACCAGTGCTGATCACTGCCCGCTGCCGCAAGCGCTATCTCTCGATCACCATCGACGACCACGGGCGCGGCATCGGCTCTCCGACATCTCTAACGATGCCGCATACAAGCAGAACCAGCGATCGAGAACGAAAACGGCATCAAGGCCTTGGTCTGGCAATTGTTGAGGCCTTCTGTCATCAACACAATGGCGAACTCCATTTGTCCAACTCTCCGCACGGTGGTCTGAGGGCCGAACTTCTTCTGCCTGCATCAGTGCTGCTGCACAGCAAAAGATGAACACCCCATGCCCGCTGCGGCAGACAGGCGGAGAACCCTTCGGAGAGATCCTCTAGATTGGCACCAGTATTGATTGCTGTGGCCGGAGCGCTCCATGCTGATTGTCATCTGCGGCATGCACCGCTCCGGATCCACGCTGGTGGCTCAGTTGGTGCAGGGGTTACTGGCAGAACAGCCCTTGCCGGTCACCGTCAGTGAAAACGGCCTAGGAGAAACGGTCGCTGACATGCAGGCACGGGCAGCCGATCCTCAACAGATCTGGCTTGTCAAAGTGCATCAACAGGCCAAGCGCTTCCGAGACGGCCTGCCCGATGAAGGGGCGACCTACTTCTATACCTACAGAGACATGCGTGATGCCCTGGCCTCCGCATGGCGCAAGAACCGACTGACCTCCGGCCACCGACTTCGCACTCCTGAGGCTTTGGAAAGCTTCATTAGGGCACAACTGAAAGCCGGACTGATCTTTGAGGCACGCAGCAACCTCTGGCGTGGACGCTACGAAGACTTCGTGGATGATCTTGAGGGACTGACCCGGCAACTGGCAGCCGTCCTCAAGGTCACACCCTCTCAGGAGCTGATCCAGCGCCTGGTGGCTGACGCGCAACCCGACCAACAACGCGAGCGGGTTCGAGAACTCAGCCGAGGCAATCAGGCGATCGGCAAAACGAGCTTTATCACCAGCAATCACATCACCGATGGCCGAGAGGGTGCCTGGAAAGAGACACTGACGGTGGCCGAGGCGGCACTGGCCGAGCGAATCGCTCGGCGATGGTTGAAGTCCCGCGGATACAGCCTCTGCTTCCGCAAGAGTCAGCAGCTCAGCATGAACTCAGCAGCAACCAACAGCCAACCTGCCGGCCTCTCACCCGCGGAGAAGGCGGAACGTCGCAAACGCCGGCGCCAAGAGCACCGCCGCACACAATCGGAATGTGATGGCTGAACAGGAGCACAGCCGACTGCACCCTCAGTCCGGCAGCTGCTCCAGCACCGGGATCGCCCGATAGCAGGGCTGCTCGCCATAGCCGGCATCCCGCCATTGCTGCTGCACCTCGGCGGCAATGTTCCAGGGCAGCACCAGCATCGCATCGGGGGCCATCGCCGCCAGCTCGGCAGGGGACACGACGGGGATGTGGCTGGCCGGCAGAAAGCGGCCGATCTTGCTGCTGGCCTTATCGGCCACCGCCGCCAGCAGGTCGCTGCGCACGCCGGCGTAGTTGAGCAGGGTGTTGCCCTTGGCCGCCGCGCCGTAGCCGAGCACGCGGCGGCCCTGCTCGCGGGCCTGCAGCAGGAAGCGCAGCAACGCATGCTTGGCGGCCTCAGCCCGCTGCTGGAAACCGGCATAGGCCAGAGGCGATTCCAAGCCCGCCGCCTGCTCCGCCCTCAGCACCGCCGCCAGACGCTGCTCCGCCTCGGCCGGAACCGACACCACACCATCGGCCAGCGCCGCGGTGCCGGCCAGCCAGACCCGCAGGCTGCCGCCATGGGTGGGCAGCTCCTCCACATCCACCAGGCTCAGGCCCACACTGGCACCGATGCGCTGCAGCACCGCCAGGCTGAGATAGCTGTAGTGCTCGTGGTAGATCGTGTCGAACTGGTTGCCCGCCAGCAGCCGCAGCAGATGCGGGAATTCGATCGACACCTGACCGCTGGGCTTGAGCAGGCGGGTGATGCCGGCCAGGAAATCATTGATATCCGGCACATGGGCCAGCACGTTGTTGGCGGCGATCAGATCGGCGCCGCCGGCCACCGGCGCCCCCTCAGCTCGCAGCTCGTCGGCCAGCTCCACCCCGAAGAACCGTTCCAGGGTGGGGATGCCGCGCTCACGGGCCAGCTGGGCCGCCGCCTGGGTGGGCTCGATGCCCAGGCAGGGGATCTGGCGCTCAAGCACGTACTGCAACATGTAGCCATCGTTGCTGGCCAGCTCCACCACCATCGAGCCGGCCCCCAGCCCCAGACGCTGCACCGCCGCCGCCACATAGCGCTCAGCGTGGCTGCACCAACTGCTGGAGGTGCTGGAGAAGTAGGCGTAATCAGGCGTGAACAGGGTTTCGGCGGCTGCGTGGGCCGGCAGCTGCATCAGCCAGCAGGAGGTGCAGAGATACACCTTGAGCGGGTAGGTGATCTCCGGCCGGCCCAGCTGATCGACGCTGAGATACGCATTGCTGGGCGGCTGATGGCCCAGGTCGATCACCTCATGGTGAAGCGTGGAACCGCAGTGGCGGCAGCGCAGCAGGGTCACGGGCAGAGATCGGGGAGTTGGGCCAGCAGCGGCAGCTGCTGATCGCGCGGGCTGAGATCCAGGGGCTCCAGGGGCCAGGGGATCGCCAGCTGGGGGTCGCTCCAGCGCACCCCCAGTTGATCCTCCGGCCGATAGGGCGCGGAGTGGAGATAGAGCAGTTCGCTGCCTGGCTCCAGCACCTGAAACCCATGCAGGCAGCCTTCGGGAATCAGCCAGGCATTGCCCGCCTGCGGCGACAGCTCCACGGCCTGCCACTGGCCCCAGCTGGGGGAACCGGGGCGCAGGTCGACCGCCACATCCCACACCCGGCCGCGCAGGCAGCGCACCAGCTTGGCCTCCGGCGTGGGGCCCAGCTGGGTGTGCAGGCCGCGCAAGGCCCCCACCCGTTCGGTGCGGCTGAGGTTGAGCTGCTGCACCGGCCGCTGCCCCCAGCTGTTCTGCCAATGCTCCTCCTCAGGCCGCCAGGCGTTGAGAAAGAAGCCGCGCCCATCGCGATGGGGCTCGCTGCAGATCTCCAGCAGGCCGGCGATGGCGGTGGAACGGATGGTGGGGGAAGCCATCAGAGGCGGCGGACGGCCCAGCCTAAGGTTCCCGTTCGGTTCACCACCCTGCTGTCGCCGGCCCGAACGCGATGCCGCAGCTCGTTCTTCACACCGGCGGCAACGCAGCGCTCCTCAACGGCCTGGCCACGAGCCTGCTGGAGCAGCGCGGACTGCTGCGGCAGCAGGGCATCGGCCTGCGGTTCCGCGGCTGGCAGGCCCCGCAGCAGCAGTGGCGGCAGCTGGCGAGCGCCATGGCCACCAGACAGCATGAGCCATGGAGGCAGGCGCTGCGCTGGCAGCAGCAATGGTGCCGGGACGTGTGGCTCTGCAGCGGCGGCTTCCACCGCTGCATGCTGCGGGAAAGCCGGCTCAATCACTGGCGCGACTGGCTGGAAGGGCAGGGCCTGTCCTTGATCGTGGTGGTGCACCTGGTCGCCCCGAGGCAGGAGAGCTGGCAACTGTTCGTGGCGCAGACGCTGCGCCTGAAACGCGCGCGACGGCAACCGCAACCGGCCAAGGAGGCCTTGCTGCCGAACGAGCTTTACAACGCCCTGATCGAGACAGCCGGCGTGCGCGGTGCCCGCTTCGTGTTGCACAGCGGCCCCGGTCCCACCGATTGGCCCGCTCTGCTGACTCCGCAGGACGACATCCGATCGGCGCTGGAGCGTCCCTGCTGGCCCCAAGCCCATGCGCCAACAGACTGGCGCGCCTTCGCCCTCAGCCTGCGGTTGCTGCAACTGCAACCAACGGGCCTGAGCCAGGGCGGCAGCCGGAGGCGCTGGCGCCGTGCCATCGGCGCCGCAGCAGCTACGCTCCCATCCCTCAACCAGGCCCAGGCCCAGCAGCTGGCCCTTGAAGGCGACTGGCAACCACCGGCCGGAGCAGAACTCCAGAACAGCCTGCAACGCTTCGCATCCCGGGTGTGGGGCTGCCCCTGGCCCGAAGAAACCTCAGCCGATCAACCCCAGGGCCCCAACTCCGGCCAGCACGCTCTGGCCGAGCATCGCCGACAAATCGACGCGACGGCTGCCCAGCTTCTGCAACAGCTCCAGGGCTGATCAGGGCAGCCCGATTCCAGCCGCTGCGCCCACTAGGACTCGACGCTCAGCAGCTGGCTCTCCAGCTGATCCATGGGGAAGTTGAGCATCCAATCCCGTTGCTGCGGGGTATGCCGCCAAGGCCGCACTTCTCGGTGGTAGGAGCCGCCTGGATCTCGGTAGACGATATTGCGCACGTGCTGAAGGCCCCAGGCATCCCCCTCATCGAAGGGGCCGTAGCTGTGCACCTCCTGCGCATGGCTGGAGAGGGCAACCACCCCGGGCATGAAGGTGCCACGCCCCACCACCAGCGTGCGGGCCCGCAGCAGCAGCGCCAGATCCCGCTGCAAGCCCCAGCTGTGCAGGGTCAGCGGCAGGTTGCGTTCGGCGCACCAGGCCACCAATCCCTGCACCACGGGGTTGCCATAGTCCTCGAACACCACATGGCCCTGGGCCCAACTGCGGGACTGCAGAGCCCGCAGGTAGAGCGCCAGCGGCGGCTGGAAATAGGCGGGATGGGGATCAGGCCCGAACAGATCACCGCTGCGCACATGCAGCACGATGTGATCCTCCGGCAGGGGCGGCTGATCCATCGCCAGGGTCAGCGCCGGGCGGATCGGCAGCAGCAGCTGTCGTAGGGAAGGCTGCCCCGGACAGGCCGGAGCGAGGGTGTGACCATAGAAATAAAGACCCTCCAGGGTGTGCAACTGGCGCTGGTAATGGCGAGGCCCATTGACCAAGGCCAGCGAATCTGTGAGCGGCGTGATGCCGGGCCTCAGATACCAGGCACCCGGCAGCTGCACCGCTGCAGCGCCCAGATGCTGAGCGGCATGCAGGGCGTGGGCCAGTTGCACCAGGCTGTTGGAAAAGCGATAGAGCCGATGGATGCGGACCGCCTGAATGGTGCCGTCGTAGGGCTCTGCCGGATTGCCGAGTCGCACGGAATACGGGTCCAGGCGCTCGCGATAGACGGCGTTATCGGGGATGGGCCGCCCCTGCAGCAGGTCCAGATTCAGGCCATGGCGAGCGGCAAAGCGCTCCAGGGCCTCGGCAGCGGACAGCACCATCAGAGCGGCACCGGCGTGCCGCCGGCCTGCCAATAGGCCTCCAGATCCTCCAGGCAGCAGCGCAGGGGCGAGGCACCCTCGTGCACATCGCGGTACCAGCGGGCGGTGCGCTCGGCTGTGGTGGCCAGCTCCCAGCGGGGCCGCCAGCCCAGGCCGTGATGGGCCTGATCGGTGACCAGATGCAGCAGGCCCGCCTCATGGACGGCCCGGGGATCGGAGGCGTCGATCCAGCGGCCTGGCCAGACGGCGTGCAAAGCCTCAACGAGCTGGCGCACGGAACAGTTGCTGGCCAGGGCGGGGCCGAAGTTCCAGGCCTGGCTGTAGCAGAGTCCGGCATCACTGGCGGATGCCGCCAGGCGTTGCTCCAGCAGCAGCTGAGCCAGCAGCAGATAACCCGACAGGGGCTCGAGTACGTGCTGCCAGGGGCGGGTGGAGCCGGGATGGCGCAGCGACAGAGGGGTGCCGGCGGCACAGGCGCGCATCGCGTCGGGCACGATCCGATCCCGGGCCCAGTCGCCGCCGCCGATCACATTGCCGGCGCGGGCCGTCGCCACCGCCAGATGGGGGGTCTGGTGGGGCAGGTTGCCGCAGAAGCTGCTGCGCCAGGACGCCACGAGCAGCTCGGCCGCAGCCTTGCTGGCGCTGTAGGGATCGTGGCCGCCGAGCGGGTCGTTCTCGCGGTAGCCGTAGCACCACTCCTGGTTGCGATAGACCTTGTCGGTGGTGACGACCACCACCGCACAGGGCTGCTCAAGCGGCCTGAGGGCTTCCAGCAGATGCAGCGTGCCGATGACGTTGGTCTGCCAGGTGGTGAGGGGCTGCTCGTAGCTGAGGCGCACCAGGGGTTGGGCGGCCAGATGGAACGCCACCTCCGGCTGAAAGGCCTGCACCGCAGCCGCCAGGGGCTCCAGCTCGCGCAGATCCAGCAACTGAGACTGCAAGGCTCCCGGCAGGCCCTGAGGCCGCTCCAGATCCAGCTGCTGATAGAGGCTGGGCTCGCTGTCGGGCGGCAGGGCAATGCCCAGCACCTGGGCGCCCAGGCGCCGCAGCCACAGCGCCAGCCAGGATCCCTTGAACCCGGTGTGGCCGGTGAGCAGCACCCGACGGCCCTGCCAGAAGCGGGAATCCAGGGAGGCCGCAGGCGGGGAACCGACCATCAGGCGACGGACAGCGGTGATCGGGACCATACCGCCCAGGGAGCGGCACCGCTCTGCCAGAGGGCGTCAAGGCGGTTGCGGTCGCGCAGGGTGTCCATCGGCTGCCAGAAACCGCGATGGCGGTAGGCGGCCAGCTGCCCCGTCGCCGCCAGCTGGGGCAGCACGTCGGCTTCAAACACGCAGTCATCGCCGTGGATCAGATCACAGACGGATGGCTCGAGCACAAAGAAACCGCCGTTGATCCAGGAGTTGTCGCCATCGGGCTTCTCCTGAAAATGGGCCACCCGCTCCTGCTCCAGATGCAGGGCGCCATAGCGCCCGGGGGGCTGCACAGCGGTGAGGGTGGCCGAGCGGCCATGGCCGCGGTGAAAGGCCAGCAGAGCGGCGATATCCACATCGGCGACACCGTCGCCATAGGTGAAACAGAAGGGATCCGAGCCGAGGTAGGGGCGCACACGGCGCAGGCGGCCGCCCGTCTGGGTGGCCTCCCCCGTGTCGACCAGCGTCACCTTCCAGGGCTCCGACTTCTGATGATGCACCTCCATGCGATTGCCTTCATCCATATGGAAGGTCACATCGCTCATGTGCAGGAAGTAATTAGCAAAGTACTCCTTGATCATATAACCCTTGTAACCGCAGCAGATGATGAATTCATTGACGCCAAATGCACTGTAGATCTTGAGGATGTGCCACAGGATCGGCCGACCGCCTACCTCCACCATCGGCTTGGGCCGCAGATGCGTCTCCTCCGACAACCGCGTTCCCAATCCGCCCGCGAGAATCACAGCTTTCATCGTCAGCGGGCGCTTGAGACAGCAGGGTTTGCAAGCGGATCCTACGCGCCGCAGCCAGAATCTCAGCCCTTCAGCCGTCGGCCGAACGGCGCAAGCGCCGCTGCAGGCGAGGCGTCGGCTTCAGGGAGACCTGAACGCCATCGGCAAAAAACGTCAACGCCTGCAGGGGCAGATCACATTTCAGATCAATCTGAAAACCAGCCCGTCCCGTCGGATGCAGCCCTTCATCCACCAACCCCTGGCGCAATCGACGGGCCACACCTGAGCCAACCATCTCACCATCGGCGCTGCGCACTTCAAGGCCGACAGCTTTCTGTGGCATGCCACTCCAGAAGCACCATCCGCCCAAACGCGACTCCGCGTAGTAGCCGATCTGCCCCTGAAAAGCGCCGCGCGACAGAGAGGACGATTCCAGGTAGCGCTGATCGTTGAGCACCACAGCCCCCACAGCCGCCTCGCGGCGCGCCTCATCCAGGGGAACCTGCAGACGCTCGGCGAGGGCCGTCAGCAGATCCTGGGGCATCGCCAGTAACTTTTCATAGGAAACAAGCAGCGAGGGGCAGGCACAAGCCGAGGCCACGTCGATCAACTCCCCGTATTCGCGCACGGCCCGACGCAGCGCCGCAGCACCATCCATGTGCACCGACTTGCTGTTGCGCACGGCAACACAGATGGGATCACGGGTGACAAAGAGAATCAGATCCACACCCTGAGGAATGGCCTGCCGGTTGAGCACCCGGTAGTAGTCGGGGAGCTTGACGACATAGCGCTCAGCCGCGGCAGCCAGCCTGGCCACCTCCGCTTCCAGGGCCTGCAGCAGAGGCCCGTCCTGGTCGCCGCCAGCGCTGAGGGCCGCCTTGAGGGGAGGGTGCAAGGCAGCCAGTTCCGCCACAGGCGTTCCACTGGCGCTGCCCAGCGAAAATCCAAGCTGCTCTAACGCTTTGGCGAAGGCCGTGGTGCCGCTGCGGGGCAGGCCGCAGATCAACACACCACGGATCTGGCGCGCTGCGCGTCCATCAGCTTGGCCAGATGCAAAAAACTGATTCCCCGCCGTGTCAACGATGCCGAGATTCACCAGATGGTTCA
>CBFHOT010000024.1:22061-24071 GCA_965657465.1 Cyanobacteriota bacterium
GCCCCCTTCAAAGGCTGAAACCTAGCAGTGATGAACGGCGGGGTTGCAGCCGCTGGCTCGTTCAGCCGATCAACCGCGCCGGCGCCACCAGCCCGCCAGCAGGCTGCCGAGCACCGCATGCACCACGGCGGAGATGGCACCGGGCAGAGCGGTGAGCGGTGATGCCGCGAAACCGGAGCGGGCCAGCACCACCGCCAGCCCGGAGTTCTGCATGCCCACCTCGATGCTCACGGTGCGGCGCACCGCCTGGGGCTGACGGGCCAGCGCCGGGATCAGCCAGCCGAGCAGAAAGCCCCCGCCATGGAGCAACAGAGCCGCCAGCAGCAGCAGAGGCCCCTCAGCCAATAGAGCCTGGCGCTGACTGCCCACGATGCTGGCCACGATCAGCACGATCGCCAGCACCGCCAGGGGCGGCATCACCGGGGCGATGCGGCGCGCCAGGCCGGGAGTGCCGCGCCGCAGCAACAGGCCCATGGCCACCGGCAGCAGCACCACCTGCAGCACATCCAGCAGCAGCTTCCAGCCATCCACCGGCACATAGCGGCCGGCCAGCAGCCCGGTGAGCAGGGGGGTGAGCAGCACCGCCGCCAGGGTGCTGCAGGTGGTCATCACCACGGAGAGCGCCACATCGGCCCGGGCGATCAGGCTCACCACATTGCTGGCGGTGCCGCCGGGGCAGCAGCCCACCAGGATCAGGCCCACCGCCAGGGGCGGCTCCAGCCGCAGCAGCCAGGCCACCAGGGCGGCCAGGGTGGGCATCACCGCGAACTGGGCCAGCACGCCGAGGGCCGCCGGGCCTGGCCGGCGCAGCACCCGGCGGAAATCCGCCAGCTGCAGCTCCAGGCCCATGCCCAGCATGATCAGACCGAGGGCCAGCACGATCAGCGGGCCCTGCAGCCAGGTGAACAGCCCTGGAAACGGCAGCGCCAGCAGCACCCCCAGCAGCGTCCAGAGGGGGAACAGCAGCGTGAAGCGCTCCAGCACAGCCATGGCCCGGACCGGGCGGACCCTACCTTCGGCATCAGGCCAGCGGTACGGCGTGATCGCAATGGAACACCGCGCCATCGACGAGCCGAGCGGGCAACCGCCGCTTGAGGCCGCAGGCCTGGCCTGGCGCCAGCTCCTGCGGCAGCAGCTGCAGCAGCTGCCCGCCAGCAGCCGGCGCCGGCTGCGGCCGCTGCATCCCGATGGCGCCGGCCAGCTGCAACCGGAGCAGGGCACGGCGCTGCTGGATCTGGCCAGCAACGACTACCTCGGCCTGAGCCGCCATCCGGCGGTGGTGGCCGCCGCCCAGAACGCCGCGGCCCATGAGGGGGTGGGTGCGGGCGCCTCGCGGCTGGTGAGCGGCAGCCGGCCGGTGCACCACCAGCTGGAGCAGGCGTTGGCCGACTGGCTGGGGCGCGAGCGGGTGCTGCTGTTCCCCAGCGGCTTCCAGGCCAACCTGGCGGCGGTGCAGGCCCTGGCCGATCGCCACAGCCTGGTGCTGGCCGATCGGCTGATCCATCACTCGCTGCTGACGGGGGTGGCCGCCGCGGGGGCGCAACTGCGCCGCTTCCGTCACAAAGACCTGACGCATCTGGAGCAGCTGCTGCAGGCCGCCAGGCGGGAGCGCCCCCAGCAGCGGCTGCTGGTGCTGAGCGAGAGCCTGTTCTCGATGGAGGGCACCAGCCCCGATGTGGCGAGCCTGGCGGCGCTGTGCGCGCGCCATGGCGCGGCGCTGCTGCTCGATGAAGCCCATGCCCTGGGCGTGCTCGGCCCCGGCGGCCGCGGTCTGGGGCGGGGGCTGCCGTCGATCGCGCTGCTCAGCGGCACCTTCGGCAAAGCCTTCGGCAGCGGCGGCGCCTTTCTGGCCGGTGACGGCCTGGTGGGCGACTGGCTACTGCAGCACAGCGGCCCCTTCCGCTATACCACCGCCCTGGCACCGCCGCTGGCGGCGGGGGCTCTGGCGGCGCTGGGGCTGCTGCAGGAGCGCGAGGCCAGCGGCCAGGAGCCGGGGCTGCAGCTGCTGCA
>CBFHOT010000025.1:0-23570 GCA_965657465.1 Cyanobacteriota bacterium
GCGACGGCACCTGCCATTGCTGCAGCAGGGCGGCGGCGGCCGCCGCCAGCCCCGTCTGCAGCTGAGCGCCATCGATCAGCAGCAGCGCCGGCTGGCGCCAGGCCCCCAGCACCTCGGCCCAGTGGCGGCCGTCCTCCAGGGGATGGCCCGGATCGCGGGGCAGGGACGCCAGAGCGGCCGGCGCCAGGGCCGTCAGGGCAGCATCGGGGAGCAGCGGCTCGAGGGGCGCCGCCCAGGTGAGCCCCAGCGCCGCGGCCAGGCCAGGCCCCGCCTGGGCCTGCAGAGCGGCCACCGAGGCAGGCGTGCCACAGGCCAGCAGCACCAGCGACGGCGCCGGCTTGGTCAAGGGATCGCGGGCAACCGTCATCGTTGTTTGCACTGCTGGGACCGGCACGCTTCTACGATCGGGGTTCGCCGACGCGCCCGCGCCCGCCGTGACCAGTTTCCTCACCGCTGATCGGCTGGCACAGGCTGGTCAAACGGCCGAGCAGAACCCGGACACGCGCCGGTTGCGGCTGTTCAGCGGCACCTCCAACCAGGAACTGGCGCGCGAGATCGGCGCCTATCTGGGCGTGCCGGACGGTCCGCGGGTGATCAAGCGCTTCGCCGACGGCGAGACGTACATCCAGATCCAGGAGTCGATCCGCGGCTGCGATGTGTTCCTGGTGCAGCCCACCTGCGCACCGGTGAACGACCACCTGATGGAACTGCTGATCATGGTGGACGCCTGCAAGCGGGCCTCGGCCCGCCAGGTGACCGCCGTGATTCCCTACTACGGCTACGCCCGGGCCGATCGCAAGACCGCCGGCCGCGAATCGATCACCGCCAAGCTGGTGGCCAACCTGCTGACCAAGAGCGGCGTCGATCGCGTGCTGGCGATGGACCTGCATTCCTCGCAGATCCAGGGCTACTTCGACATCCCCTGCGACCACATCTACGGCTCGCCGGTGCTGGTCGACTACCTCCAGACCCGCGACCTGGGAGAGGTGGTGGTGGTGTCGCCCGATGTGGGCGGCGTGGCCCGCGCCCGCGCCTTCGCCAAGAAGATGAACGATGCGCCGCTGGCGATCATCGACAAGCGCCGCTCGGCCCACAACGTGGCCGAAAGCCTCACCGTGATCGGGGATGTGGCCGGCAAGACGGCGATCCTGATCGACGACATGATCGACACCGGCGGCACCATCTGCCAGGGCGCCAAGCTGCTGCGCCGCAGTGGCGCCGCCCGGGTGCTCTGCTGCGCCACCCACGCCGTGTTCTCGCCGCCGGCGATCGAGCGGCTGTCGGAGCCCGGGCTGTTCGAGGAGGTGGTGGTGACCAACTCGATCCCCCTGGCCGAGGACCGTCGCTTCCCCCAGCTGCGGGTGCTGTCGGTGGCCAACATGCTCGGGGAAGCGATCTGGCGGATCCACGACGAGAGCTCGGTGAGCTCGATGTTCCGCTGAGCTCCAGCCGCTGAGGCCCGTCTCCGGACCCTGGCCCATCCCCGCCGGTTTCGCCGATCTCCGCCTTGCTCCAGCGCCCCCCGATCCAGGGTCCCTGCCGGCCCCGCCGTTCCGCAGCACTGGTGCGGCTGCTGATGGCGCCCTTGCTGCTGGCCCCGTTGCTGGCGGTCGCCCTGCCGGCGGCGGGATGGCTGCGGCCGGCGCAGGCCCAGGCGAACCCGGGCCGCGGCGCCCCTCCGCAGCGGCGGATAGGGGTCTGGCTGACCAACAGCCCCAGCCCGCTCTACTACCGCGCCGATCGGATCGAGAAGGCCGTGGCCGAGCTGCACCAGGCCGGCTTCACCACGCTGTATCCGAACGTCTGGAGCCGCGGCACCACCTTTCACCGCAGCCGCTGGGCGCCGCTGGAGCCGGCCCTGGCCCAGGCCGATGCGGGGCTCGACCCGATCTGCCGCCTCACCCGGGCGGCGCAGCAGCGCGGGCTGGAGGTGATCCCCTGGTTTGAAGACGGCCTGATGGAGCCTGCGGACGCGGCCATCGTGCGCGAGCAGCCGGACTGGGTGCTGCAGAAGCAAGACGGCAGCACGGCCTATCCGCTGCACGGCCGCACGATGGTCTGGCTGAACCCGGCCCACCCGGGCGTGCGCGAACGCTTCATCGGTCTGATCCTGGAGATCGTGCAGCGCTGCGGCGTCGATGGCATCCAGCTCGACGACCACTTCGCCTGGCCGGTGGAACTGGGCTATGACGCCACCAGCCGGCGCCTCTATCGCGAGGCCACCGGCCAGGAGCCGCCGAGCGACATCCATGACCGCTTCTGGATGCGCTGGCGGCGCCAGCGGCTCACTGAGCTGCTGCGGCAGCTGCGGGCAGCCCTGGGCCAGCTCGACGACCAGCGCGGACGCGCCGCCATCAGCAAGGGCAAACCACGGCCGCCGGCCACCCTGGTGAGCCTTTCACCGGGGCCCTTCCGCTTCGCCTACAACCGCTGGCTGCAGGACTGGGAACTGTGGAGCGTCGGCGGCCTGGTGGATGAACTGATCATCCAGAACTACGCCTATTCCGTGAAGGGCTTTGCCAAGGACCTCGACCAGCCGGCCCTGGTCAAGGCGAGCGGCTGGGGGATCCCGGTGGAGATCGGCATCCTCGCCGGCTTCGGCGGCCGCACCACCGACATGGTCACCCTGGCGGAGAAGGCGCGGCTGGCCGCCAGCCGCGGCCATGGGGTGATCTACTTCTACTGGGAGGGACTCTGGGGCCTGCATGCCGGCCGCGAAGGCGGCAGCTACCGCCAGAGCGCCTTCCGTCAGCTGCACCGCGAGCTGGAGCGCCTACCGCTGCCGCCGCCAACTCCCCAGCGCTGAGCCTGAGCCCCCCGGCAGGCCTCAGGCCAGGCACTGCTCCACCACCGCGCGGGTGTTGGTGGAGAGGGAAGCGGCCGCCAGCTGATCCAGGGCCGCGCCCATCGCCGCCTCCCGCTGCGGGCCGTAGCTGCGCCAGCGGCTGAACAGCTTGGCCAGCCGCGAGGCGGTGATCGGGTTGCGGCCATCGAGGGCGGCGATTTCCGCCGCCATGAAGCGGTAGCCGCTGCCGTCAGCGGCGTGGAACACCGGCGTATTGGCCGCCAGTCCCCCCAGCACCGCCCGCACGGCGTTGGGGGCCATCGGGTCGTAGCGGGGATGCTGCAACAGGCGCGCTACCCGCTCCAGGCCATCCGGCAGAGGAGCGGAAGCCTCCAGGCCGAACCAGGCATCGAGAATCACCGGCTTGTGCTGCCAGCGGGCGTAGAAGGCGTCCATCGCCGCCTGGCGCTCCGGCAGATCCTCCGGCTGCAGAGCGGCCAGGCCGGCGCGGGCCAGGGTCATCGAGGGCCCATCCACCGCCTGGCGGGCCGCGGCGACGGCCGCAGCATCGCCGGCTGCCACCCGCCAGCGCCAGGCCAGGGCGGTGAGGCTGCGATCGCCCTGGCCGGCGGGCCAGGCCTGATGCAAGCCGGCGCTGCAGCGCTGCAACGCCTGCGCCAGAGGCTCAGCCAGGGCCTCACCCAAGTGGGCCTGCAGGGCCAGCCGGGCGGCGAACAGCGCCGGCGGATCCGGAGGCGTGCCGGCGGCGGCGGCCGCGTCCTCCAACTCCGCCAGGCCGGGCAGCGTGAGCAGCGCCGCCCGGCTCGACTCCGCCAGGGAGCCCTCGGCCAGGATGCGCTGGAAGGCTTCGCTGAGCTCCTCTTCCAGCAGGGCATCCACGGCGCCGGAGGCCCGCTGCAGCAGCGCCTGGCGCAGCAGCGTCTGGCCGGCATCCCAGCGGGCCACCGGATCGCTGTCGCTGGCGAGCAGATGCACCAGCTCGGCGGTGGGGCGGCCGATCACCAGCTTCACCGGCGCCGAGAAGTGACGCAGCAGCGACAGGGCCGGCGGATGGTGCTGCCGCGGCAGATCCACCAGCCGCAGGCAGGTGCGCGGCTGATCGAGCACCAGCAGCCGGGTGAGCTTGACGGTGCCGGTGCTGCAGCAGGCAGCGGCGGCCTGCTCGGCGTCCTCACCCTCCAGCCGCACCGGCAGCGGCTGACCGGCCTGACCCACCAGCCCCAGGGCCAGGGGGATCACCATGGGCTGCTTGTCGGGCTGGCCGGGGGTGGGCGGCGTGTGCTGATCGATCTGCAGCTCCAGCACGCCGGCCTCCCCATCCCAGTGGCGATGCACCTGCAGCTGGGGCGTGCCGGCCTGGTGATACCAGCGGCGGAAGCGATTGAAATCAAACCGGGGGCGCTGGGGATCGGGCGCTGCGGCCCAGGCCTGTTCAGCGGCATCCTGCATCGCCTGCACGAAATCGCCGCAGGTGGCGGCGCTGCCGTCGTGGCGCTGCACATACAGCGCCATGCCACGCATGAACACCTGCTCACCGAGCAGGGTGTGGAGCATGCGAATCAGCTCCGAGCCCTTCTCATAGATCGTTGTGGTGTAGAAGTTATCGATCGCCTGATAGGCATCAGGCTGCACTGGATGCGCCGTGGGGCCGGCATCCTCGCGGAACTGGGTGTTGCGCAGCAGCGCCACGTTCTCGATGCGGTTGAGAGCCGCGCCGTGCAGGTCTTCGCTGAAGCTCTGATCACGGAACACGGTGAGCCCTTCCTTCAGGGAGAGCTGGAACCAGTCGCGGCAGGTGATGCGGTTGCCGGTCCAGTTGTGGAAATACTCATGGGCGATCACACTCTCGATCCGCTCCAACTCGGCATCGGTGGCCGTTTCGGCATCAGCGAGAACCAGCTTGGAATTGAAGATATTGAGGCTCTTGTTCTCCATCGCGCCCATGTTGAAATGGCGCACCGCCACGATGTTGTATTCATCGAGGTCGTATTCCAGGCCGTAGCGCTGCTCATCCCAGGCCATCGAGCGCTTCAGCGAAGCCATCGCATGGGCCGTGTAGGGACGATCGCCGGGCTCCACATGCAGACGCAGGTTGACGGAGCGTCCGCTGGCGGTGATGAAGGCGTCCCGCACCTCCTCCAGCACGCCGGCCACCAGCGCGAACAGGTAGGAGGGTTTGGGGAAGGGGTCATCCCAGATGGCGTAGTGGCGCTCGGGCTGATCAGGCAGCGCACCCGTCTCCAGGCAATTGCCGTTGGAGAGCAGCACCGGGCAGGCGTGGCGATCGGCCTCGATGCGCACGCGGAAGCGGCTGAGCAGATCGGGGCGATCGGGATGGAAGGTGATGCGCCGGAAGCCCTCCGCCTCGCACTGGGTGGTGGACAGGCCGCCACTCACGTACAGCCCCTCCAGGGTGCTGTTGGTCTGGGGATGCAGACGCACACGGGTGCTGAGCAGGAACGGCCGCGCCGGCGTTGCGCTCAGCACCAGCCGGCCCGGCTCCAGCCGGTAGGCCTCGGCCGTCAGCGGCACCCCGTCGAGGCGGATCTCCAGCAGCTCGAGATCGAGACCCTGCAGCAGCAGCGGCCCCCCTGCCGGCACCAGCGGATTGGGAGTGAAGGCCAGCTGGGCCTCCACCTCGGCGTGGTCGGGCCAGAGGCGCACGCAGAGGTCGGTGCGCTCCAGCAGCTGGGGAGCGGGGCGGTAATCGGCGAGGCGCACCGTGGCCATCGGGATGCAGAGCGAGGCGAAGGGCAGAAGCAGAAGAGGAGGGATCGGCAGCGGGCCCGGCAGCGGGCCGCGGGCGAAAGCGGGTCCTCAGCGGGGAGCGGCCTGAGTCAGCGCCTGGCGGGCCGAGTCCAGCACGTCCTTGGGCACCTGCTGGGGGCAGATCTCCGCCGCACCGAGCACCGCGGAGTTGATCGCCCCCTTGCGCAGCTCATCGAGGCTGAGGGGCTTGCTGTTGACGACGCTGATCACGCCCCCGTGGTGCCCCTCCAGCAGCTCGGCGATGGTCTCGCCGGCGATCGCCACCGCCTTGTCGAACTCCACTCCGGCGGCGCGGGCGATGCAGGTGTTGACTGCGGCGATGCGGGTGTAGAGGGCCATCTCCGCCTCGCTGGCGGGGGCGACGGCAGCCTGGGACGCTGCAGCCGCAGGGGCGGCCTGGGCCGGTGCGGCGAGGGCGGGGCCAGGCAGCAGCAGCACCATCAGCAGCGGAGCCAACAGCACCGCCAGCAACAGCTGTCCAGCCGGCCGGGCCAGCCGATCGCGGCAGCCAGCGTGGGACGGTGGCAAGGAAGGCACGCAGGGCCTGCAGCTCAGCCCATGCTGCTGCATCTGCGGGCCGACCAGCGGCATCAGATCGGCAGCGCGGCTCCCGCCTCCTCGACGCGGATCTCGTGATGGGTCTCCGCCAGCTCGAGCACGCCATCCCGCCAGGAGTAGATCGAGCGGGCCCGGAAGCGGTCCTGATCCACCAGGCGGATGTGCTCGAGGATGTCCCACTCCTGGTAGTGGGATTCAAAGATCAGCTCGTGCTCGTCCACCTGCCGGATCTGGCTCTTGGTGGGGCTGCCGCAGAGGTAGCCGCGGCTGCGGCGCAGCTGATGGCCGCAGAGGTAGGCCTCCATCGAGCCGTTGGGAACAAAGCGCGGCTTGCGCTCAAAGAAGCTGTAGTCCTGCTCGGGCCACCAGGTGAAGCGGTAGGCGGCATCTCCTTCGATCGGCTCGGAGAAGGTCTCCACCCGCAGCATCATGTCGACGCGCAACGCCTCGCCATCGGCGAAGAAATACAACCGCCGCGAGCGCCACAGCCCCAGGTTGCGCGAAAACCAGCGGCGCAGGCTGCTGTCAAGCTGAATCCGACTGGACGACATCGCGGATGGGCGGGTGAGCGACGTCCGCCGGCCGAAACCGTGGTCGGAAAGCGAGGGCATGCGTCACCACCTCCCGATCGCCCCCTGCGGGCGTACGCGTCAACTCCGTCATAGCGGGTTCCGACCGGTCTGCCCATTTCCCCATAACCTGAGGCCGTGAGCGCCTCCACACCCGCGGCCCGATCGGCCGACCCCAGCGACTCCCCTGTCAGCCCCGGTGCCAGCGACGAGCGCCAGGGGCTGAAGCTGTTGCTCGTGGCCGCCAACCATCACCTGGCCAGCCCTGACCTTCGCAACCTGATCCAGCTGCTGCGCAGTGAGGAGGTGGGCTTCGAGGTGAGCCTGGAGGTGGCCGATCCAGCCCGCCAGCCGGAACTGCTGGAGCTGCATCGCCTGATCGCCACACCGGCCCTGGTCAAGCTGTCGCCCCTGCCGAAGCAGGTGTTCGCCGGCAACGCCATCACCCAGACCCTGCGCACCTGGCTGCCGCGCTGGCAGCAGCAGGAGGTGGTGAGCGATCTGGGCATGACGCTGCAGCCGGTGGAGCTCGACGGCAACCGCAGCCGCCGGGAGCTGCAGCTCGAGGACCAGCTGCTGGTGCTGCGTCAGGAGAACGAAACCCTCACCGAACGGCTGGGGGTGCAGGAGCGGCTGCTGCGGATGGTGGCCCACGAGCTGCGCACGCCGCTCACCGCCGCCCGGCTGGCGATCCAGAGCCATGAACTGGGGCAGATCGATGCCGAGCGCTTCCAGGACGTGCTCAAGCGCCGCCTCAAGGACATCGAGGCCCTCTCCCAGGACCTGCTGGAGGTGGGCACCACCCGCTGGGAGGCGCTGTTCAACCCCCAGCGCCTCAACCTGGGCACGGTGGCGGCCGAGACGATCCTGGAGCTGGAAAAGCTCTGGGTCGGTCGCGACCTCCAGCTGATCACCGACATCCCGGCGGATCTGCCGGATGTGTACGCCGATGGCCGGCGCATGCGCCAGGTGCTGCTCAACCTGCTGGAGAACGCCTTCAAATACACCCCCGATGGCGGGCAGGTGAGCCTGGCGCTGCTGCACCGCACCAGCCAGTGGGTGCAGGTGAGCGTCTGCGACAGCGGCCCCGGCATTCCCCAGGCGGAACAGCAGCGGATCTTCCAGGACCGGGTGCGCCTGCCCCAGACCTCGCAGACCACCTCCGGCTACGGCGTGGGGCTGTCGGTGTGCCGCCGCATCGCCGAGGTGCACGGCGGCCGCATCTGGGTGGCCTCCGAACCGGGCGAAGGAGCCTGCTTCCACGTGACCGTGCCGGTCTGGAACGGCCAGGACCCCAGCAGCTTGACGAAGGGTCGCCCCGACCCGTAGTTTTCACTCATCGGCGGAACGGCCCAGATCCCTGATCTGAAGCCGGATGTCGGGCAGACAAGCCAAGTCCATCCGGATCAAAACTGTCACCCGCTACACTCTCAGCCGTGGCCTCGCCCCCATCGTCTAGAGGCCTAGGACACCTCCCTTTCACGGAGGCGACAGGGGTTCGAATCCCCTTGGGGGTATCTACGCCAGCAGCCTGTAATCAGGCATCAGCTCTGTCCATCGGACAGGGCTTTTTTGTTGCTGCACTTTTTTGCTCCCAGGCGCTACATCCAAGCTCTGCATCCAGGCGCTACATCCAACGGTGAAGGCTGCGGCAGAGCCCGCCTCTTCCTCAGCGGAGGCCTGCGCTTGGTGGCTCTCCAGGGCGCCATCGGACAACGCTCTGCAGCCGCAGAGGAGCAGAGGCGACCTGGGAAGGCTCCGCCAGCCTGACGCGTGGGAAATGCCAGAAGCAGTCGTGGGTCCGGGCGCCGAGGCGCCCTATCCAGCCGCCAGGGCGGCCCGGCGCATCGCCTCCTGCTGCACGCCCCGCAGGTTGCTGGCCAGATCCTGCTGCAGGCGCTGCTCAATCAAGCCGATCGGCATGCCGGGACGCCCCTGCACCGTCAGCTCGTAGTGCAGCCGGCTGGTGCGGCCATCGCTGTCGATCCGCCAGACCCCCTCAAAGCGGCGGAAATCGCCGCTGATCATCTGAAAGCGGAGTTCACCGGCAGCCGGATCTTCCTCCAGCTCCAGCTCCACCCGGGCACTGAAGCGCAGGCCACAGAACTGCTGACTGCCCACCTGCTCCAGGCCCACCACATTGTCGCGGCGCCAGAGCTGGCGCGAACTGGCCAGGTTGGGAATGAAGCTGCTGAGGTTGGCGTAGTCGGTGAGCACCTGCCAGAGCCAGTCGGGCTCGAGCACCAGCCGCAGCTGCACCGCCAGCCGCCGGGCGCCCTGCTCGAGGCGCTCCATCTCCTGCTGGATCGTGTCGAGGCTGCAGCTGCCGGCCCCATCCGCCATCGCCGGCAGAGGGGCTGCCGCGGCTGCCTCCAGCTGCGCCTCCTGCTCACCAAGACCGCGGGGCTGGAAGAGGGTCAGAGGCGCCAAAGGTCCAGGCCTGTGTGCTGGGCGACAACTTAACCGCGACAGCGCGTGTACGGCTATCGGGCACGTTCCCTATGATCGGCCGGATTTTTCCGGGAACTCAGCCGCCATGCGTGTTTCAACGGGTCGCGCCACCCAGTCCGATAGCCGCATGTTCACCGTGGTGGTTGAGGCCTACGGGATCGGCCAGCAACGCCAGGCCGAGCGGCGCTTCACGGTGCCCTTCAGCCAGCTGCAGAGCACGATGCAGACCATCGCCCGCCAGGGCGGTCGCATCAAGGCCGTGACCGCTGTCGAGAGCCAGGCCGCCGCTGCCCCCAGCGCCGCGCCAGCCGCCCCCGTGGCCGATCAGCAGGAGAGCGCCAAGCCCGCCGCCAAACCCGCTGTGTCCCACGCCGCCGTCCCGGTCAACACCTACAAGCCCAAGGACCCCTTCCTCGGCACCGTCACCGAGAACTACAGCCTGGTGGGCGAAGGCGCCATCGGCCGGGTGAACCACATCACCTTCGACCTCAGCGCCGGCGACCCCCAGCTGCGCTACGTGGAAGGCCAGAGCATCGGCATCATCCCCGAGGGCACCGACGCCAACGGCAAGCCCCACAAGCTGCGCCTCTACTCGATCGCCAGCACCCGCCACGGCGATGACATGGCCGGCAACACCGTGTCGCTCTGCGTGCGCCAGCTGCAGTACGAGAAGGACGGCGAGACGATCAACGGCGTCTGCTCCACCTACCTCTGCGACATCGAGCCCGGCGCCAAGGTGAAGATCACCGGCCCGGTGGGCAAGGAGATGCTCCTGCCCGACGACGAGGAGGCCAACGTGATCATGCTGGCCACCGGCACCGGCATCGCCCCGATGCGCACCTACCTGCGCCGCATGTTCGAGCCCGCCGAGCGCGAGAAGAACGGCTGGCACTTCAAGGGCAAGGCCTGGCTGTTCATGGGTGCCCCCAAGACCCCGAACCTCCTCTACGACGAGGACTTCAAGGGCTACGAGGCCGCCTTCCCCGACAACTTCCGCTATACCACGGCCATCAGCCGCGAGCAGCAGAACGCCAAGGGCGGCCGGATGTACATCCAGGACCGCGTGCTCGAGCACGCCGATGAGATCTTCGCGATGATCGAGGACCCCAAGACCCACGTCTACATGTGCGGTCTGAAGGGCATGGAGCCCGGCATTGACGAGGCGATGACCGCCGCCGCCGCCGCCAAGGGGCTGAACTGGGCCGAGCTGCGTCCCCAGCTCAAGAAGGCCGAGCGCTGGCACGTCGAGACCTACTGAGCCACCGGGTTCAGACCCAGCGCTGCCCAGCCCGCCACCGGCGGGCTTTTTTTGATGGCCTGACGCCCGCAGGCGGCACGACGCCGCACCCCGCGCCGCTGGATCGGCAAACGATCACAATCGGCGGCAACCGCTGGGAGAGGGGCGGCGCGCCCGTTAAACCGGAGAGGTCGGCGACACAGCAATGACAGCGGTGCTCACCAACCCCCTGCGGGTTGGCCTGCGGCAGGAACGGGTGATTCCGCCCCAGTGCCTGGTGATCTTCGGCGCCAGCGGCGACCTCACCCACCGCAAGCTGGTGCCGGCCCTGTTCGAGCTGTTCCGCCAGCGGCGCCTGCCCAGCGAATTCGCCGTGCTCGGCTGCGCCCGCCGCCCCTGGACGGACGAGACCTTCCGCGAGCGCATGGCGGAGGCGCTGGCCGACGAGATCCGCGGTCAGGAGGAGGCCTGGGAGGCCTTCGCCGCCGGCCTGTTCTACGAGCCGGCCGACCTCTCCGATCCGGCCTCGATCGTGCAGCTGGGCCAGCGGCTGGAGGCGATCGATCGCCTGCGGGCCACCCGCGGCAACCGCACCTTCTACCTCTCGGTGTCCCCCAGCTTCTACGGCAGCGGCACCCGCGCCCTGGCCGCCGCCGGGCTGCTCAGCGACAGCGAGCGCAGCCGGGTGGTGATCGAGAAGCCCTTCGGCACCGACTACGCCAGCGCCCAGGCGCTGAACAAGGTGGTGCAGTCCTGCGCCAAGGAAAACCAGATCTTCCGCATCGACCACTACCTGGGCAAGGAGACGGTCCAGAACATCCTGGTGCTGCGCTTCGCCAACACCATCTTCGAGCCGATCTGGAACCGGAACTACATCGCCAACGTGCAGATCACCGCGGCGGAGACCGTGGGCGTCGAGGAGCGGGCCGGGTACTACGAGGGCAGCGGCGCCCTGCGGGACATGGTGCAGAACCACCTCACCCAGATCCTGGCGCTGACGGCGATGGAGCCACCGGGGCGCTTCGACGCCGAGGCGATCCGCAACGAGAAGGCCAAGGTGTTGCAGGCGGCGCGGCTGGCCCACACCAGCGAGGCCTGGAAGGCCTGCGTGCGCGGTCAGTACAGCGCCGGTGGCAGCAGCACCCGGCCGATCGCCGGCTACCGCCAGGAGCCCGGCGTCGATCCGAACAGCACCACCGAGACCTACGTGGCGATGAAGCTGTTCATCGACAACTGGCGCTGGCAGGGGGTGCCCTTCTACGTGCGCACCGGCAAGCGGCTGCCCAAGCGCCTCAGCGAGGTGGTGCTCACCTTCCGCGAGGCGCCGGTGCACCTGTTCGATGCGGCCGGCGGCGCCCCCACCCCCAACCAGCTGATCCTGCGCATCCAGCCCGATGAGGGGGCCAACATCCGCTTCGAGGTGAAGGCGCCCGGCTCCGGCATGCGCAGCCGGCCGGTGGACATGGGCTTCAGCTACGACGAGAGCTTCGGCGAACCCAGCGACGAGGGCTACGTGCGCCTGCTCGCCGACGCCATGCTCGGCGATCCCACCCTCTTCACCCGCAGCGATGAGGTGGAGGCGGCCTGGCGGCTCTACACGCCGCTGCTGGAGCTGATCGAGGACGCCCCCTGGCAGCTGCCGGTGCATCCCTATGAGGCCCGCACCTGGGGCCCCGCCGCCGCCGACAACCTTCTGGCCGATGACGGCCTGGTGTGGCGCCGCCCCTGATCCCGTCCGCTCCCCCTGCCCCTCCCCCGCCATGGCCACCCAGCTGACCCTGCAGGCGCCCACCGCCCTGCCCCCCAGCGACCTACCCGTCTACCTCGAGCGGCTCTGGGGCGAAGGGCTGCAGCACTCCGATGGCGCCCCCACCTTCACGCTGGTGGTCTATGAGGGCTCCTGGCTGCAGCAGCAGCTGATCCGCACCGGCCGGGTGAGCGGCCCGCTGACGGGCCTGCTCGATGCCGAGCTGATCGCCGCCGCCAAAACGGCCGTGACCGACCTGGGGCTGCCGCTGAGCACCGCCGTGATGGATCAGCGGCTGGCCTGGGAGCTGGGGCAGCAGAGCGGCGACGGGCAGGCGGAAGACCAGCGCGGCCAGTTCGTCGATGCGGCGATCAGCGCCCACATGCCACGGCGCCTGATCACCCTGGCCCCCACCCTCGATCCGGAGCGGCCGCTGGAGAGCCTGGTGGCCGCCTACTGCCCGCTGCCCGAGGAGCGCGGCGGCGGGCCGGCCTGCGGCGATGTGGTGGTGCTGCGGGGCGGCCGCTCGGCCCTGGGCGACTCCCTGGCGATGCTGCAGCCGCTGATCGCCACCGACCTGCCCTGCTGGGTGTGGTGGAACAGCAGCCTCGATGAAGCGCCGGAACTGCTGGAGGCCCTGGCGCCGGCACCGCGGCGGCTGGTGGTCGACAGCGCCCTGGGGCAGCCGCGCCGCTGCATCGATCTGGTGGTGCAGCGGATCGCCGCCGGCCAGGCGGTGAATGACATGAACTGGATGCGGCTGCGCACCTGGCGCGAGTCGCTGGCGATGGTGTTCGATCCACCGTCGCGCCGCGATGCCCTGGAGCACGTGGTGCAGCTGGACATCGATGTGGAGGGCGACCACCCGCTCAAGGGGCTGTTGCTGGGAGCCTGGATCGCCGACCGGCTTGGCTGGACGCTGGAGGAGTCGTATGCGGTGGATGGCAACGGTGCCGGCACGGGCATCGGCGCCCGCTTCCACCGGCCGGATGGCGCCGCCGTGCAGTTCCGGCTGATGCCGGTGCCGGTGGGCAGCCCCAAGATCCACCCGGGCGCCCTGGTGGGCCTGCGCCTGATCTGCGCCCCGCAACAGCGGCCGCCGCTGTGCGTGATCCTCTGCTCTGAATCGGGGGGCTGCATGCGCCTGGAGGCGGGCGGCATGGCCTCGATGGAACTGGCCGAGGAGGTGGTACCCCTGCCCAACGAGAGCGAGGAGCAGGAGCTGGCCCGGCTGCTGGGCGGCGGCCACGACAGCACCAACCCCCTGCTGGCCGCCGCCGCACCGCTGGCGGCGCGGATGCTGCCGGGCTGAGGCCTGGCAAGCTGCCCCCATGCCCTGCCTGATCGCCGCGCCCTGCAGTGGCAGCGGCAAGACCCTGCTCAGCCTGGCGCTAGCTGCCCTGGCACGCCGCCGCGGCCGGCGGCTGCAGCCCTTCAAGGTGGGGCCCGACTACCTCGACCCGCAGCTGCTGAGCCATGCCAGCGGGCTCAGCTGCCGCAACCTCGATCTGCTGCTCTGCGGCGAGGAGTGGGTGCAGCGCTGCTTCCAGGGCTACGGCAGCCAGGCCGACCTCTGCCTGGTGGAAGGGGTGATGGGCCTGTTCGACGGCCGCGGCCCCGGCAGCGAGGGCAGTTCCGCCGCCGTGGCCGCACTGCTGGATCTCCCGGTGGTGCTGGTGGTGGAGGCCTCCCGCCAGGCGGGGTCGGTAGCGGCGCTGGTGCGCGGCTTCCGCGACCATGGCCCCCCCAGCGTGCAGCTGGCGGGGGTGGTGCTCAACCGGGTGGGCAGCGACCGCCACCGGCAGCTGCTCAGCGAGGCGCTGGCGGCGATCGAGGTGCCGGTGCTGGGGATGCTGCCGAGCCAGGCCAGCCTGGAGCTGCCCTCCCGGCATCTGGGGCTGCTGCCTCCTGGCGAGCTGAGCGACCTGGCCGAGCGGATGCAGGCCTGGGCGGCCCTGGCGGAGCGGCATCTCGATCTCGAGCGGCTCTGGCCCCTGCTCAGTCCGCCGGCCAACGCCGCCGCGGCCGAGCCACCGTTGCAGTGGCTGCTGGGGCAGGCGCGCCAGGCCGCCCTGGGCACAGCCCCTGGGCAACCCCACGATTGGGCCCGGGCAAACCATCAGGTGGTGCCAGCGGTCACCGCCCTGGAACAGCCGCTGCCGGTGGCGATCGCCAGCGACGCCGCCTTCCACTTCCGCTATCCGGAAACCACCGAACTGCTGGAGGCCTGCGGGTTGGAGCCCCGGCTGTGGAGCCCCCTGGCCGATGAGCCCCTGCCGGCGGGCTGCGCGGCGGTGCTGCTGCCCGGTGGCTATCCGGAGTTGCATGCCGCCCAGCTGGCGGCCAGCGGCCGCAGCCTGGCGGCGCTGCGGCAGGCCGCGGCCGCCGGTGTGCCGATCGCGGCTGAATGCGGTGGGCTGCTGCTGCTCGGCCGGGAGCTCCGCGATGCCGAAGGGCAAGGGCAGGTGATGGCCGGGCTGCTGCCCTTCAGCGCAGCCCGCGGCAGCCTCAGCCTTGGCTACCGCCAGGCCACCGCCCTCGGCGATGGCCTGCTGATGCGGCGGGGCGAGCAGGTGTGGGGCCATGAGTTTCACCGCTGGCAGCTGGAACCGGGCGAGGGCCATGGCGGCCTTTGGGAGCTTGAAGGTTGGGGGTGCGGGGCTAGAAAGGAGGGATGGACAACGCCGACCGTGCACGCCAGCTGGCTGCATCTCCACTGGGCTGGCTGCCCGGTGATTCCATGGAGGCTGGCCGCCGCAGCAAGGCGCGTCGCGCCGCAGCCAATGAGCGCCGCTTCCTGACGCCGAGCAGCGGCCTGCGCGATCCACTGAGCACGGAACGCTGGCAGCTGCTCGTCTCCGGCCAGGTGCAGGGGGTGGGCTATCGGGCCGCCTGCTGCGGCCGGGCCCGGGAGCTGGGGCTGGCCGGCTGGGTGCGCAACCGCAGCGACGGCACGGTGGAGGTGGAAGCCGAAGGTTCCACCCAGGCCCTGGCGGAACTGCGCCTCTGGTGTGAGCGCGGTCCCGCCAGCGCCCAGGTGAGCCGGGTGGTGGTGCGCCAGATCGGCAACACGGGCGCCGACTGGTTTGAGATCCGGCGCTGAGCGCCAGCGCTGAGCAGCTGAATCGATGCCACACCTTCTGACCGAACTCTCCGCCTTCGGGCTGGCGGTGGGCTTTTCGCCGTTGCACATCGCCCTGCTGTTGCTGCTGCTGCTCGGCCCCCGGCCCCTGCAGCGCGGCGGCTGGTTCGTGCTGGGCTGGCTGCTGACCACCGCCATCGCCGTGGGGCTGCTGCTCACCGTGGGCCACAGCCTGGTGCTGACGATGGCCAAGGGCAGCGGCCACCGCACCGGCCTCGACCTGCTGGCGGCCGGCGCTCTGCTGGGCCTGGGCCTGAAGGAACTGCTCAACCGCGAGGAGGAGGGAGAACCGCCGGGCTGGACCGACAAGCTGGAGCGCTTCTGTGCCATGCCGCTGCCGCTGCTGCTGGGGGTGAGCGCCGCCTTGGAACTGGCCAGCCCCGACGACCTGTTCCTGCTGGCCAAGACCGCCGCCAGCCTGCTGGAGGCGGGGCTGGGCCGCGGCCGCGAGGTGATCGCCGCGGCGGTGTTCAGCCTGGTGAGCGGCCTGCTGCTGCTGCTCCCCCTGCTGGCCCTGGTGCTGGCGGGTCCTGAGCGGGTGCTGCCCCTGCTGCAGCGGGGCAAGCAGTGGCTGTTCGACAAGGGCGATCTGCTGGTGGGGCTGGTGAGCCTGGCCCTGGCGGTCTATCTGGGCTGGCAGGGGATCGAGGGGCTGCAGCTGGGTCTGGGCGCCTGAGCCCTCCGCCAGCAGGGAATCCAGGCCCAGGGCTCAGATCACTGGCGCTGCCCGCCGTTCTCCTCCTGCAGCCAAGCCAGCCAGCCCTGCGTCTCAGCCTGAGCAGCAACGCTGGCACCGGCACCGGCGCCAGCCATCAGGCTGACGGCGCTGCGGGCCCGGCTGACGGCCACATACACCAGCTGGCGGCGCAGCAGGGGATCCTTCGGCCAGAACACATCGGCGTCGACGAACACCTCCCCGAAGGTGCTCCCCTGGCTGCGGTGCACGGTGAGCACGGCAGCAGGGCCGAGGGAGGCGAAGGCATCGCGCACCAGGAAGAAACGGCGCCAGAGAGCCTTGGCGTCTTGTTTGTCCGCCGCCCGAGCGGCGCCGCGCAGGCGGGTCAGCACCGCCTCCAGGCGCACGCGGGCGGCGCAGCCGAGCGGGGGCTGCAGGCGCAGCTGCAGGGTTCCCTCGCCCATCTCCACCGTGGCGATCAGGGTGTCGATCACCGGCACCGCCATCGCCCCCTCGAGCAGATCACCCGTGAGATCGGCGGCGGCCAGGCCGAAATCAGCCAGGTCGCAGCGCTCGGGCTGCACGTCGCACACCACCAGCTCCCGATTGGAGCCGAGCACCATGTCCGGCTCCTCAGCCATCTCCTCCCCCTGGCGGCAGGCGGGGGCCATCACCGCCGCCCGGGTGATCAGCACCTCGCCGGGCAGCACCGGCAGCTGATCGGCCATCGCCCCGTGCAGGGCCCGCCGCGCCATCGGCACCAGCTGCTCCAGGGAGCGGTTGGTGTAGCAGAGAATGCGGGCCAGGTCGGGATTGTCGCTGGCGGCGCTGCGCCGCAGCGCATCCTGGGCCTGCTCCAGCCAGGCACGCCGCGGCAGCACGGCCACCTGGCCGCTTCCATCCGAACGCACGAGCAGGGGCGGCGGCGGCCGGCAGGGCAACGCCTGCTCGCGGATCCCCTGGGCCAGACGCAGCACAGGCCCCTGATGGCGCACCACCTCCTGCAACACGGCCGTCACGGCGCGGCCCATGCTGAACACCGGGCTGTGGGGCTCGCCCACGGGCGGCAGCTGGGCCGGATCCCCCACGAACACCAGGCGGGTGGCGAAGGGATGGGCGCAGCGCAGGCTGATCTCCAGCAGCTGGGAATCCACCATCGACGCCTCGTCGATCAGCACCAGGCCCAGGTGTTCAAGCGCCAGGGCCGTCTGCTCGGTTTCCTCACAGCGCTCCAGATCCCCCTGGCGGCGCAGCTTCAGCCGCAGCAGCCGGTGGATCGTGGAGGGGTACCAGGTGGGGCTGAGCGCGGCCGCAGCCAGCTGACTGCGCAGCACCCCCACCGCCTTGTGGGTCGGGGCCACCACGGTCCAACAGAGGCCGGCGCCATCCGCCAGGGCCAGCAACCGGGTGGAGAGGAAGGTCTTGCCGGTGCCGGCATAGCCCTGCAGCACGAAGGGCCGGCCATCGGCGGGTGCCGCCAGCCAGTCGGCGAAGTCTCGCGCCGCCGCCTGCTGATCAGCGGTGAGCGCGGCAGGGCGGGGGGAGAAGGAATCGTTCAGGGCCTCAGGGCGGACCGTTTCCGCACGTAGCTTGCCGGTCTGCCGCACCTCGCCGATGGCCTCCGATCGTTGGGATGCCCTGCTGGAGGATTCCATCTGGTACGTCCCGGCAGCGAATCTGCTGGCTTACCGCCTCGACTCAGACAGTCCGGACGAGCCCATGCCTGCCGCCGACCAGACGATCTGGTCGATCGGGGACGCCGAGGGGGGTCGGTTCAGCGGCGAGTCGGTGGCCAAGATCGTCGACGCGAGCGGAGAGGTGAGCCGATCGCGGGCCTCGATGGAGGGGGTGGTGACCCGCGGCGGCCAGGCGCGCATCCAATTCACGACAGCAGCGGGCAGCACGATCACCGGCATCGGCCAGGTGCGCCGGGTGAATGGCGAGCGGGCCCTGGAAATGCAGATGCTGACCGGCGGCAATGGCGCCTTCACCACCCACTGGGCCTACATGCTGCCCCTGACGGCAGCCACGGAGCCGCCCGATCCCCGCACGGCCGATGGTGACCAGCGCGCTTACCGCTCGGGGCGCTACCGCTGGCTGCGCGGCACCAGCTAGAATCTGGCCCCCCAGAACGGCAACCGGCAAAGGGCCCGGGGCCGCTTCGAGATCTCCGGCTACCGCAACGGATATTTCTGGGGTGAGGGCAGCCTGGGCCAGGGTGAGCGCCGCTTCCACGTGCTCGGGTCGGTGACCCCCGAGGGCAATCTTTTCTTCAACGCCATCGGCGCCAGCCAGTTCCGCCTGCGCATCTCCCAGGGGGGCCTGCTCACCGGCCCCCGGCGGCAGGCCAGCGCCAGGCTGCGGCCCTACAGCGATGCCACCGGCCAGCTGAAGCAGCCCCTGGCCCTGGAACGCATCAGCCTCCAACCTGGCCACACCCAGCCCAGCGCCGGCAAGGCACGCCGAGACAAGCTCACCGGCCTCGCCGCCGACAGCGGTGGGGTCAGCACTGATCAGCGGACTTATCAGCGGCAGGATGCCCTGCTGCACAGCCCCCTGCAGCAGCCTTGGGCAGGTCAGCCTCGGGCCGAGCAGCCTCGGGCCGAGCAACCTTGGGCTGGCCAGGGCTGGATCCCCAGCGGGCTGGCGCCCTCAAGCATGCGGGAGGGCGCCTTGCGCCCCACAGCCAAAGAGATCAACCGGCCCGATCTCAGCGGATCCAATCCCTACCTGCCCGATCTGAACCTGATCGCCTAGGGCGAGCAGGCCTCAGGCCACACCGCTCAAGAGCTGGGCCAGGTGCAGGGGCGAACCCACCAGCACCAGACCCGGCAAAGCCACAGCCGGCCCCATCACCGCTCCCACCAGCACCTCCAGGCGGGTGTGGCCAAGGTTCTGCTTGAGCGGTTTGGCGGGAGGCTCCCCGGCCACCAGGCCGCCGGCATCAGCCACCAGGCCATTCACCCGCTCAGCCGTCAGGCCGGCGGCGCGACGCACCCCGGAGGCGTCGTAGAGCACCACAAAGCACATGGTCGCCGCCAGGGCGAAGAGGGGATCGGCGAACCCCAGCTGCCAGCCCAGCCCCGCGGCGGTGCCGGTGAGCAGGGCCGAATGACTCGAGGGCATGCCGCCGGTCTCGATCAGCACCTTCGGGTTCCAGCGGCGGTGCACCGCCAGCTCGATCACCAGCTTGGAGAGCTGGGCGCTGCCGCAGGCGGCGAGGCCCCACCACATCACACCGTTATCGAACAGGGCCGCCAGGGCGGCAGAGCCACCGCTCATCGGTCGCGGCTCGTGATGTAGTCGGCCAGAGCCAGCAGGGGCGCCGCCTTACCGCCAGCGCTGAAGGGCGCCAGGGCCGCCTTGGCTTCCGCCACCAGGGCATCGGCCCGCTGGCGCGACTCCTCCAGACCCAGCAGCTTGGGATAGGTGGTCTTGTCAGCGGTGAGATCCTTGCCGGCGGTCTTGCCCAGCACCTCGCTGCTGGCGGTCACATCGAGGATGTCGTCGATGATCTGGAACGCCAGGCCGATGCCGCGGGCGTAGGTGCGCAGGGCCGCCAGCCGGGCCTCGGGGGCGCCGGCGATCAGGGCGCCACTGAGCACGCAGGCGCGCAGCAGGGCACCGGTCTTGTGCAGGTGGATGTACTCCAGGGTGTCGAGGTCCACGTCCTTGCCCTCGCATTCCAGGTCCACCACCTGGCCGCCCACCAGACCCGGGGCGCCGGAGGCCAGGCTCAGCTCGCCCACCACCGCCAGCAGCCGCTCGGCGGGCACACCCGGGCTGCGCAGCGCCACCATCTCGAAGGCGCGGGTGAGCAGGGCATCGCCAGCCAGGATGGCGTTGGCCTCGCCGTACACCTTGTGATTGGTGGGCCGGCCGCGGCGCAGATCGTCGTTGTCCATGGCGGGCAGATCGTCATGGATCAGCGACATGGTGTGAACCATCTCCAGCGCCACCGCCGTGGGCATCGCCAGCGCCGCATCGGCACCGGCCAGCTCACAGGCCGCCAGGCAGAGGATCGGCCGCAGGCGCTTGCCGCCGGCCAGCAGCGAATAGCGCATGGCCTCCCGCAGACTCTCGGGCCGCTCCGGCCCCAGGGAACCATCAAGGGCCGCCTCCACCTTCAGGCGAGCGGCCTCCAGGTAGGCGGCGAAATCAAAGGCCGCGCCGCTGCCACCGGCGGCGCTGTCTGTCATCGTCACCGCCGCGGTCATGCTGGAGGGGAAGCTGCCGGGGATTCTCTCAGGCGGGTGGAGAGGCCGGAGCTGGCGGTCGCGCAATGCAACGGCCTCACCCCAGGGTGTGATCGGGCAGGGAAGCGGACCCGATCGGGCAGCAGGAGCCGAAGCTGCAGCCAGAACACGCCAGATTGGGACCGATCAGCACCAACGGCCCCAGCACCCATCATGTGGCAGACCGGCCTGGAGGACGCCCAAGAGCGGCGCCAGCGCATTGCCCAGGCACTCCGGCAGAGCGATCAGAGCCACTGGGTGCGCTTGCGCCAGGGGCCCCTCAGGCTGGCCGCAGCCCCTATCAGCCAGGAGTTGCTGATCTACCGGGTTGATAACGGACGACTGCTGGGCGAACTGACCGAACGCCTCAGTCAACGCGCGGAATCGATCAGCGACCTGCGACGCCAGGAAAGCCAGGCACAGACCCAGACCCTGCTGCACGAGCTACTGGTGACGAAGGCAAACGATCCCCACGGACCGATCCTGCAGGAACTGGAGCGCCTGCGAGCGCAGACCGAACCCCTGCTGATCAGCGCCGACGGCATCGTGATCAACGGCAACCGTCGACTGGCGGCGATGCGAGAGCTGCTGCGCCGCGACAAGGAGCGCTACAAGGCATTTCTGCAGCCCATCGCCGCCGTCCTGCCCGCAGACACCGAGCCAGCGGATCTCGAATTCGCCGAAGCCTCGCTGCAGATGGCGCCAGAAACGAAGCTCAGCTACGGCTGGATCGAGAGACGACTGAAACTGCGCGAACACATCAGCAACCAAGGCCAAGGAGAAGCCTGGATTCTCGAGGCTTATCGGATCAGCGATGCTCGCCAAATCAAAACAGAGCTCGACGAGCTTGAGCTGGCAGAAGACTTCCTGACCCTCTTCAACAAGAGCCACCAGTATTCACTGGTCAGCGACTGCGAAGAGCTGTTCAAAGGCCTTGCAGAGCAGCTCAAAAATCTATCCAGACGACAATCCAAAACATGGAAACTGATCGGACTGGCACTGATCAACAACCGCCATCGCATTGAACCCAGCCAACGCCTGCAATTCCCCTTCCGCGAACCAGCGAACAAAGCCATACCCTCCTTGGCGCTGACCCGCCTTGCCGACACCCTGAAACCCAGCGCTTCAGCCAAGGGGAATCAACGACCAGGCAAGCCACTCACCAAAGCGCTGCAACGCGAACTCGACAAAGACGACCAGAAGCAGCTGACCGACCTGCTCATCGAGGCTATCGATCACGCCAGGATGATCGCGCGCACCGGCAGCGCACCACAAAAACTCCTGCACGCCCTGCGGCAATGCCGCAAGCTCATCCACCGCATCAACCCTCAAACGATCAGCGGCGCAGAGCAGAGAGAGCTGCGGGCAGAACTCAAGGCTCTCAGCATTCAATCCAAAATCCTGACCAACAGCCAATCGTCGCTCGGCAGCCCCACCGCCAACAACAGGGCCTTATCAGCAAGCCCAGCAACCAACGCCAACAACACCAAGAGAAGACGGCAGCGGCCAGCCCAGCGCAACAGTCGACTTTTAGACAAGCTCCAACAACTCTTCAAGGTACGCTGACCGCCATCAGTCTCCAGACCCTTCTGGCACGCCGCAGGCACATCGCCGAAAGCCACTCGGAACCATGCCCAACCGAGCCAACCACCCCCCCAAAAGCCTCGATGCCCTGACCGATCGCCTGACCGGCCGCGGCTTCACGGTCTTCCAGCGGGACGGCCACGCCTACGCGCTGCTGCAGGGCCCTCTGACCTGGACACAGGCACGCCGCAAAGCCAGGCGCCTCGGCGGCGACCTGGTGACCATCAACAGCGCCAGTGAAAATCGATACCTCACCCGGAGGTTCGAATCACTTGCCGCCGATGATTGCGGGCTCTGGATCGGCTTACACCGAAACAAGAGCAAAGATCAGTTCCAATGGAGCGATGGATCCCGCTCCCGCTATCGCCATTGGGTCCCCGCCGGCACCCCCGGCTATCCAACCGGCATGCCGAGCGATGATCCGGCTCGCCGCTTCGTGCACCTCTATTTCAACCCCAATGCCCGGGGCTACTGGAAAAATTCAGACAACACCTATCACGATGTGGTCCTGAGCGGAGGCATCGCCGAGTTCAGCCTCTAGCGCGCTGAACACCGATCAGACTGAGCAGCAGGACAACCTGTCCGCAGTCAGCACAGCTGCCGCTCAGAGCAGCATCAGACCACCAGATCCTCAAGGCCGTGCTCCAGCCCATGGCGGCGACACCAGGCCACCACGGTGTTCACCAGCAGCATCGTCACCGTCATCGGGCCGACCCCGCCAGGCACGGGCGACAGGGCTGAGGCCACCGCCTCCACCTCGGCGGCGCGCACATCACCGCAGAGACCACCGCCGGGGCGGCGATGGATGCCCACATCCACCACCACCGCCCCCGGCTTGATGTGCTCCGCGCCGATCATCTCGGGGCGGCCGGCCGCCACCACCAGCACATCGGCCTGGCGCGTGAGCTCCGCCAGATCACGGGTGCGGGAATGGGCCACGCTCACCGTGGCATGGGCCGCCTGCAGCATCAGCGCCATCGGCTGCCCCACCAGGATGCTGCGGCCCACAACCACAGCACGCTTGCCGGCGAGCTCAACGCCATGGCGAGCCAGCAGCGCCATCACGCCGGCCGGGGTGCAGCTGCGAGGCCCGGTCTCCCCTTTGAGCAGCCGGCCGAGGTTGAGGGTGTGCAGACCATCGGCATCCTTCTCGGGATCAATCGCCGCCAGCAGCGGCGCCTCGTCAAGGCCGGCGGGCAGAGGCAGCTGCAGCAGGATGCCGTCGCAGGCCGGATCGCCATTGAGCTGCCGCACGGCAGCCAGCACCTCCTCCGGAGTGGCCGCGGCGCTCAGGTGACGCCCCAGGCTGGTGATTCCCACACGAGCGCAGGCCTTTTCCTTGTTAGCCACATAGACGCCGCTGGCCGGGTCATCGCCCACCCGCAGCACCGCCAGACCCGGAGGCCGCCCGGCAACGGCAAGGCGTTCGGCGATGGTGGCCGCAAGGCGCGTCTCGATCTCGGCGGCGAGCTGCTTGCCATCGAGCCGTACGGCGGGGCTGTGGGCCATGGACAGGAGATGGGCGCATCCCCAGCTTGCCCTGAACCGGGACGGCTAACTTCTGGAGATGACCGGGCGGCGGCTGCGACTCCTCTGGTGGCATCTGCTGCGGGCCGAGCGCCCCCGGCAGACGCTGGCCTGGTGGCGGGGTCAGGACACCGCCGCGGTGTTGGTGGTGTGTCTGCTGGTGGGCCTGATGGCCAGCTGGCCCTGGCTGGTGGAACCCAATCTCAAGGCCGGCATGGTGGCGCCATTCACCGTGCGGGCGCCGCGCACAGCGCGGGTGGTGGACAGCG
>CBFHOT010000026.1:0-23393 GCA_965657465.1 Cyanobacteriota bacterium
GCTCCAGGTCGTTGGAGTCCATCACGCAGGTGGGCACCGCCTCGTTGTCGCGGAAGATGCCCGACTGGGCGAGCAGCGCGTCCACCAGGGTGGTCTTGCCGTGGTCGACGTGGGCGATGATCGCGATATTGCGAATCGGCGTGCCGGTATGTGCGCCGCTCATGAAGAGAAGTCCGAAGAAGGGGTGGAAGGACGATCCGGCTGGACCAACGGCGGGCGTTTGAAGAACGTGCGCTGGAATCCGGAGTTCACCACTGAAGGCTGGAACCGCTTGGGGCTGAAAACGCGTGGGGCTGGAACCGCCTGGGGCTGGTGGGCTGGGGCCAGGGGCTGTCGGAACTGCGAATCAGACGAGCCGGCGATCTGGCCGCAAAGGTGACAGTTCATCGTATCTCACCTGTCTGAGCTGGCGCTTCGCGGCGATGCCGCTACGATCGCGCGCCCTGCGCTGTCCGTCGGGCCGGGGAGGCTGGCGCCTTGAGGCTGCCGCGGGTCACCCCCAGGCGGCTGTCGAGCTGCTCCCGCTGCCAGAGCTCGCGGCCGCTCAGCTGCCCCGCCAGCACCTCCAGGTATTGCTGCACCCGGCGCCGCGCCTGGAGGCCGCTCTCGTCGAGCAGCTCCACGCGCAGATGGTGCACGCCGGCGTTCACCAGCTGCGGCATCGCCTCCGCCGCACTCTGGGCCCGGCCGTTGAACAGGGTGTTGCGGCAGCCGAGGTCGGCCTGCAGCGGATGTTCGGCGCCGGAGCGGTCGCGCAGCCGCACGCTGTGCTGCTCGCAGGGCCGGCCGCAGTCGGTGTGGTCGTGGCCTTCGGAGAGAAAGGCGCAGAACAGGCAGTGCTCCATGTGAAACAGCGGCATGTGCTGATGCACCGTCACCTCGACGCGACCCTGGGGGCTGCCCGCCAGCAGGCCCAGCAGCTGGGGTAGGTCGAGGTCGTAGCTGGCGGTGACCCGCTGCAGTCCCCAGTGCTCCAGGAACCAGGCCAGGGTGAGCGGGTTGGCCACATTGAGGCTGAAGTCGCCGATGCAGGGCGCCAGAGGGGTCAGCCGCTCCAGCTGGTCGGCGTTGCGCACCAGATAGCCGTCGGCGCCGGCCCGCTCCAGGGGTTCAAGGCTCCAGGCTTCATCCGGCCGTGTGATCCGCGCGCCGGCCAGCCAGATCCCGCCGGACCAGCATCCGCGGCCGATGGCCACCGCCTCCCGCAGCTGACGCGGCTGCTCCAGATCGGCCACCACGCTGTGCAAGGGCAACCCCTGCAGAGCCTCCAGCTGTTCGAGGCTGCGCACCAGCACGACCAGCTGCGGCCCTGCTGGCGCAGGGGCAGCATCGCTGGCGGGCCCCAGTCCAGCCAGCAGCGCCTGCCGCTCCGGCGCCGCCAGGTGTGGGGCCAGCGGCGCCGGACGGGCGGGCGGATCCGGCAGCAGGCCGGCCAGCTGCTCCACCAGCTGCCGCCGCAGGCGGTTGAGCTCGGCCACCGGCAGGAACAGGCCCGGCTCCAGATCCAGCTCCAGGCCCGCCAGCTGCCAGCCGGTGCCCCCCAGCCGGCCCAGCTGCGCCTCGAGCCGCTGCCGCTCGAGCCCGCTACCGGTGGCGGCTTGCAGCGGCTGGGCTGACGGCAGCCGCAGATTCTGCAGCGCCGCGGCGGTGAGTCCTTCGGCCGCCAGCACCTGCAGCTCTAGAGGCGCGTTGCAGCGACCGCTCAGACGCAACCGCAGCTGCCGCTGCCGTTCGGGGGCCGGACGCTGGGCCAGCTTCTGCCACTGGCGCTCCAGGGCCGGATCGCTGGTGAGCCAGCAGGGGCTTCCGGCCGGCAGGCGACGGCCATCGATGCGGCCGGGCCCCAGCCGCAGGGCCTGCAGGCCGGCGCCGCGCCGCTCCACCGCCATCACCCGTCCACCCAGCTCCAGGGGCACCTCGAGAGCGGCTCCCCCGGGCGCCTCGAACACCACCCCATCGCCGGGCTTGAGGGGCTCGCGGCTGCGCAGCAGCCACCAGCCACCGGCTTCGATGCGCTCCAGTCGGCCGATCTGCGGCCCGCGCTTCTTGCTCCAGCGGCCGTGCACCAGCTGCCGGTGGTTGACACCCCGCATCCAGCCGCTGGAGAGCCCGCGCGAGAAGCTGAGCTCCAGGCAGCGCTGCAGGGTCGGATCCCAGCGCTCCTGGGGTTCTCCTGCCGCCAGCTGATCCAGGCTGGAGCGGTAGGCCTCCGTCACCGACGCCACGTAGTGGGCATCCTTGAGGCGGCCTTCAATCTTGAGGCTGGCGATGCCGAGGCGGCTGAGCTCGGGCAGCAGCTCCCAGGCGGCCAGATCCTGGGGCGAGAGCAGATAGCGCTGATCCCCCAGATCCCGGGGCACGCCGTCCACCACCAGCTCGTAGGGCAGGCGGCAGGCCTGGGCGCATTCGCCGCGGTTGGCGCTGCGCTGGCCAAGGGCTTCGCTGGTGAGGCACTGGCCGGAGTAGGCCACGCAGAGGGCGCCATGCACGAACACCTCCAGGGGCACGCTGATGTCTCGCTGCTGCAGCTGACGCTGCAGCCGTTCCAGATCCCTGAGGCTCAGCTCCCGGGCCAGCACCACCTGGCGGCAGCCGAGGGCCACCGCCTGGGCAACGCCGGCGGCACTGGTGATCGACATCTGGGTCGAGGCATGCACCGCCAGCTGCGGCGCCAGGCGACGGGCCAGACGGGCCAGGCCGATGTCCTGAACGATCAGGGCATCGACGCCGGCGGCGGCCGCCGCCAGCACCAGCTCGGCGGCTTCCTGCAGCTCGTCGCTGAACACCAGCACGTTGACCGTCAGATAGCCCTTGATGCCGCGCCGGTGCAGCCAGGCCATCAGCTCCGGCAGCTCGGAGCACTGGAAGTTGGCCGCCCGCATGCGGGCGTTGAAGGCCTCCACACCGAAGTAGATGGCATCGGCGCCGTTCGCCGCCGCTGCCCGCAGAGCCTCCCAGTGACCCGCCGGTGCCAGCAGCTCCGGCAGGGCGAGCCCTGCCGGGGCCGCGCTGGATGGAGCAGGCGGGTTGGTCATGGACGGCTCAGGCGCTGGGCTGGTTCAAACAGTCGCAGGGCCTCCGCCGAGCCCTCAAAGCGCCAGTGCCAGGGTTCGTAGCTCACCCCCTGGGCGTTGTCGGGCGGGAAGGAAAGCACGAAGTGGTAGCGGGCGGCATTGGCCTGCAGCCAGCGGAAGGCGCGGGTCTGCTCAAAATCGGCCGACAGGTTGGTCTGGGGGGCACTGGCGTCGCCCAGATCCACGGCGTAGCCGGTGCTGTGCTCCGAGAAGCCGGGGGGGGCACTCACCTGAGCCCGCTCCAGGGCGTTCTGGTTCCGCTCCGACTTCACGTCAAAGAAGATCTGCTTCTGCAGATCAATCGGGCGGAAGGCGCTGAGCAGCGACAGCTGCACGCCATCGGCGGCGGCGGCCTGCTGCATGGCCAGCACGCTCTCGGCGGCATCCCGCTGCATCTCCAGGCCCGGGGCCAGGGTCACCAGCGTCTCGGCCGGCGCTTCGGCGTAGGGGAAATGACCGAGCAGGCGGCCGTCGGCGCTGGGGCGAGCCGCCAGGCCGGGCACCGGTCCCTCCGGTTGCGGCAGCAGCCAACGGCGCAGCGGACCGGGGAAGGCGGCCACCATGCCTGCGGCCGTGAGCATCAGCAGCAGGCCCGCCAGCCCGACCCGGCTGAGCAGGCGCTGCAGCGGCGAGCGGCTGGGGCTGAGGCTGACCTCGCGCCGGGCGACGGGGATGTCCTCACCGCGTGCTGTGCCTCGCGCTGCGCCGCGTGCTGCACCAGGCGACTGGGCAGAGCTGCTCTGCCGGACAGATCGGGTCTGCTGGGCCATGGACCGGAACGCGGTTCGTGACGAAGGGGGACGCGGGCTGATGGCCGATGCAGCAGGCGGTGAAGATCCTAGGCGGGACGGCCGGACTCGGCCCCGAAGGCCGGGGCAACGGTGTTAGCTTCCCACCCACGTGTCAACCCTGGCGGAGCGGTCCTTCGATGTTGCGTGTGGCAGTGGTGGGCGGCGGCCCCAGCGGTTCCTGTGCCGCTGAGGTGTTGGCCAAGGCCGGCATCGAGACCTGGATCTTTGAGCGCAAGCTCGACAACGCCAAGCCCTGCGGTGGAGCCATCCCCCTCTGCATGGTGGCGGAGTTCGACCTGCCCGAGTCGATCATCGACCGCAAGGTGCGCAACATGCGCATGATCTCCCCCTCCAACCGGGAGGTGGACATCCATCTCGACAACGAGAACGAGTACATCGGTATGTGCCGCCGGGAGGTGATGGACGCCTTCCTGCGCAACCGCGCCGCCGACCTCGGTGCCCATCTGGTCAACGGCCTGGTGACCAAGATCGACACCGGCGCCAACCGCCAGGGTCCCTACACCCTCACCTATTCCGACTACAGCGGCGGTGACGCCACCGGTGAGACCAAGACCCTGGAGGTGGATCTGATCATCGGTGCCGACGGCGCCAACAGCCGCGTGGCCAAGGCCATGGATGCCGGCGATTACAACGTGGCCATCGCCTTCCAGGAGCGGATCAAGCTGCCGCCCGAGGAGATGAAGTACTACGAAGACCTCGCTGAGATGTACGTGGGCACCGACGTGTCCCCCGACTTCTACGCCTGGGTCTTCCCCAAATACGACCACGTGGCCGTCGGCACCGGCACGATGCAGGAGAACCAGTCCCTGATCAAGAGCCTGCAGGTGGGCATCCGCGAGCGGGCCCGTAAGCGCCTGGCCAATGGTGAGGTGATCAAGGTGGAGGCCCATCCGATCCCTGAGCATCCGCGCCCCCGTCGGGTGGTGGGCCGCATGGCCCTGGTGGGCGATGCCGCCGGTTATGTGACCAAGAGCTCCGGTGAAGGCATTTACTTCGCCGCCAAGAGCGGCCGCATGTGCGCCGAGCAGATCGTGGAGGCCAGCCAGGGCGGTAAGAAGGTGCCCAGCGAGGCCGATCTGAAGAAGTACCTGAAGAAGTGGGACCGCCAGTACGGCGCCACCTACAAGGTGCTGGAGATCCTGCAGAACATCTTCTATCGCAACGACGCAGCCCGCGAAGCCTTCGTGGAGATGTGCGATGACAAGGACGTGCAGAAGCTGACCTTCGACAGCTACCTCTACAAGCGGGTGGTGGCGATGAATCCCTGGCAGCAACTCAAGCTCACCTTCCTCACCCTCGGCGCCGTGCTGCGCGGCAATGCCCTGGCGCCCCTGGGCTACAAGCCGGTGCCCAGCGCCGTGCGCAGCGATGAGGATGTCAACGCCATGCTGGCGGTGAGCACGATCAAAGGTGGCATCAACGCCTCCAAGGAGAAGAAGGCGGCGGCTGATCAGGTCGCTGCGGCTGCCGCCAGCGAGGAATCGCGCGAACCGGCCGGCGTGGCCTGATCGCCGCAATCAAAACGCCCCTGGTCAGACCGGGGGCCAGGAGCCGGTGGGGGAATTGTCCTCCACCGGTTTTTTGCTGTCGTTTTGACTGGCGTTGTTTTGGTGGCGGTGGCGGTGGCGGCTGGATGGAGCCCTCGGCGGGCTCCGATCGCATGGGCCAGGTGAGTTCTGTGGCCGCTGGATTCAGCTGCTGATGCGGCTGAAATCGGCCAGCACGGCGGCCTGGTTGCGCAGCACCGCCAGCAGGTTGAGCCGGTTGCGGCGCACGGCCGGATCATCGGCCATCACCATCACGCTCTGCTCGCCGTCGAAGAAGACCGCCAGGGTGCCGGCGCTGGCGGCCAGGGCCGCCGCCAGCTCGCCGTAGCGGGCGGCGGCGCCCTCCACCGCCAGGGGCTCCAGGCTGGTGAGCACCGCGAGCATCGCCGCTTCGCTCTCCTTCTCAAACAGGGCCGCATCCACGGCGCCGGCGGGACCGCGCTGATCCAGGGGCAGCTCCGCCTTCTCCGCCAGCCGGGCGGCGCGGGTCACCACCGCCTGCACCGCCGCCAGCTGGCCGGCCTGGCGCAGCTCCACCAGCAGGTCGGCGCGGCGGCGGGCATCGGCGGGATCGCGCAGCAGGCGCTCCAGGGCCACCCCGTCACCGGCCACCGCCTGCACCAGATCGGCCGCCACCTGCTCCTCCAGCAGGCTCACCAGCCGCTGGCGCAGCAGTTCGGCGAGCTCCCGGGCCAGCGGGCCAGCGTCGATGCTGAAGTGCGGCAGCAGCTGGGCCCAGTGCTGACTGGCCCGCTCCAGCAGGGCCAGCAGATCCAGCTGCCAGCCGCGCTCCCAGAGGATCTGCAGCAGGCCGTTGCCGGCCCGGCGCAGGGCGTAGGGATCGGAGGAGCCGCTGGGTCGCTCGCCCTTGGCATAGATGCTCAGCAGCAGCTCCAGCCGCTCGGCCAGGGCCAGCACGGCTCCCGCGTCGGAGCTCGGCAGGGCATCGCCGGCGCCGCGGGGCAGGTAGTGCTCCAGCACCGCCAGGGCCACCGGGCGCGGCTCCCCCTCCGCCAGCAGATACTTGCCGCCGATCACCCCCTGTAGCTCGGGGAATTCGCCCACCATCTGGCTGACCAGATCGTGCTTGCACAGGTGGGCAGCGCGGCGGGCCTGATCGGCCTCGCTGCCGCCGATGGCCAGCTGCTGCACCAGCACGTCGGTGAGCCACTCGATGCGCTCGACGCGATCGAGCAGCGAGCCGAGGCCCTCGGCGAAGGTCACCCGGGCCAGCTGGGCGCGGCGATCGATGCTCGGCACCGCCCGGTCGGCCTGCACGAAGAAGTCCGCATCGGCCAGGCGGGCCTTGAGCACCCGTTCGTTGCCGCGGCGCACCGTGTCGCTGGCCTCAGCCAGCCCATTGCCGATGCAGAGGAAGCGGGGCTGCAGAATCCCGCGGGCCCCCAGGGCCAGGGGATCAACGCTGGCCTCGGCGTCGTAGAGCGGCACATAGCGCTGGTGGGCGCGCATCACGGTGCTGAGCACCTCAGGCGGCAGATCGAGATAGCGATCGGCGATGGCCCCCTCGATCGGCAGCGGCGCCTCCACCAGATCGGTGAGCTCCTCGAACAGCTCGTCCGGCAGGTCGGCGCGGGCGCCGTGGCGGGCGGCGGTGGCCTCCACGGCGCTGCGGATCAGGGCAGCGCGGGCCTGGCGATCCACCTCCACACCGGCGTTGGCCAGATCCTGGCGGTAGCTGTCCGCCGACTGGATCGTCACCGCCGCGGCGCCGAGGCGATGGCCCCGGCTCTGGTTGCCGGCCTGCAGCGGTGGATCGCAGTCGTCGAGCTGCACCGGCAGCAGCTGGCGATCCAGCAGGGCCACCAGCCAGCGGATCGGGCGCGAGAAGCGGCGATCGCCCGCGCCCCAGCGCATGAAGCGGCGGCCCTGCAGCGCCTGGATCCAGGTGGGAATCAGGCCCGCCAGTACGGCGGCGGTGGGCTGGCCCCGCTCCACCACCTGCGCGAACACGAAGGGCCCCTTGGCGGTCTCACGCACCTCCAGGGCGCTGGCCTCGATGCCGCAGCGCCGCGCAAAGCCCTCCGCCGCGGGGGTGGGCACACCATCCTTGAAGGCCTGGCCGGCCGGCGGGCCCTTGCGCTCCTCGGCGCTGTCGGGCTGCTGATCCGGCAGACCGCTGACGGTCACCACCAGCCGCCGCGGCGTGCTGGTCACTGCCACGGTGCTGGCGTCGAGGCGCTGCTCGGCCAGGTCGCGCTGCACCAGGGTCTGCAGCTGGGGCAGGGCCAACCGGGCGAAATCGGCGGGCAGCTCCTCGGTCCCGATCTCCAGCAGAAAGGTCGACACGCAGGCGGCTTCGTCAGCCGCCAACTCTATTGATCGGCACGATCGCCAACCGTCCCGGCGATCGCCCGTCTGTCGCTCGATCCTGGCCTGCGCGCAACACCCTCAGCAGCCGGGGGCCCGTTCGCTACGGTCGGACCATCCGAAGGAATGGGCGAGTGACGGTGTCCGCTGGATCCAGTGCTGCATCCACCCAGGCCGCACCCACCAAGTTCGAGCAGCTCAAGGCCAACAGCGGCCACCTGCTGGAGCCGCTGCTGAGCGAACTGGGCAACGACCAGCCCAACTTCAGCGAGAACGCCGTTCAGATTCTCAAGTTTCACGGCAGCTACCAGCAGGACAACCGCGACAACCGCCAGAAGGGCCAGCAGAAGGACTGGCAGATGATGCTGCGGCTGCGCAGCCCCGGCGGCCGCATCCCCGGTGACCTCTTCCTGGCGATGGATGAGCTCGCCGATCGCCTCGGCAACGGCACCCTGCGGGCCACCACGCGGCAGGCCTTCCAGATGCACGGCGTGCGCAAGGAGAACCTGCAGGAGGTGATCGGCACGATCGTGCGCCACCTCGGCTCCACCCTGGCGGCCTGCGGTGACATCAACCGCAACGTGATGGCCCCCGCCGCCCCCTATGCCAAGGGCGCCTATCCGGCGGCGCGGCAGCTGGCCGACGACATCGCCGATCTGCTCGCCCCCCAGGCGGCCGAAGGCTCCTACCTGGACATCTGGGTGGACGGTGACCTCAGCTTCCGGCTCAAGCCCACGGCTGCCGTGCGCCGGGTCAAGGAGCTGCAGAGCGAGGGGGGGGTGTTCAGCGGCGATGCCGCCGAGCCGCTTTACGGCTCCACCTACATGCCCCGCAAGTTCAAGGTGGCGGTGACGGTGCCGGGTGACAACTCGGTGGATCTGCTCACCCAGGACGTGGGCCTGGTGCTGTTCTGTGACCCCCAGGGGCGGCCCCAGGGCTGCAACGTGTATGTGGGCGGTGGCATGGGCCGCACCCACAACAAGGAGGAGACCTTCGCCCGCGTGGCCGATCCCCTCGGATACGTGGCCTACGAGCACATCTTCGAGCTGATGCAGGCGATCGTCGCCCTGCAGCGCGACAACGGTGATCGCCAGCAGCGCCGCCATGCGCGGATGAAGTATCTGCTGCACGATCGCGGCATCGGCTGGTTCCGCGAGGAGCTGAAGAGCCGCTACTTCAGCCATCCGATCCGCGGCCTGCGCGAGGAGCCGCGCCGCAAGCTCGAGGACTACCTGGGCTGGCATCGCCAGAGCCCGGGCCTGTGGTTCGTGGGCCTGCCGCTGCTCTGCGGCCGTCTGGCCGGAGACCAGAAGGCCGGCCTCCGGCGCCTGGTGGATACCTACAAGCTGGAGATCCGGCTCACGCCCAACCAGGACGTGCTGCTCTGCAACATCGGCACCGCCCAGCGGGCCACCCTGCGCCAGGAGCTGGCGGCCCTCGGCTGGGAGAAGCCGGAGGAGACCAGCCTGCTCAGCCGCCACGGCATCGCCTGCCCGGCCATGCCCCTCTGCGGCCTGGCTGTGACCGAGGCCGAGCGCATCTTCCCGGATGTGCTGGATCGGCTGGAAAGCCTGTTTGATCGGCTGGCGATCAGCAAGCCGGTGCTGGTGCGCATGACCGGCTGCCCCAACGGCTGCGCCCGGCCCTACATGGCGGAGATCGGCCTGGTGGGCAGCGGCCTGGATCAATACCAGCTCTGGCTGGGCGGCAGCGCCCAGCTCAGCCGCCTGGCGGAGCCCTACCTGGAGAAGATGCCCCTGGAGGCGATGGAGGCCACCCTCGAACCGCTGCTGATGGCCTGGCGTCAGACCGGCATGCGCCGCGGCTTCGGCGACTTCGTGGCCAACAGCGGCCGCGACGAGGTGGAGCGGCTGCTGGCGGTGGCCTGAGCGAGGCCGGAGCCGGGGGGGGGCAGCGGCCGGGCCGGGCCGTCAGCCCTCGACCTCGACCCCGACGCGGCCGTAATGGGCGACCGCTTCCCCCCGCAGCCAGGCCCAGAGCTGATCGCCCCAGCTGAAATGCCACCACTCATGGGGGTGGCGTGCAAAACCGGCCTGGGCCATCACCTCCAGCAGCAGCTGGCGGCGCCCGTGCCAGAGCAGGCACTGCCGGCGTTCGTCGGGATCGCTGCAGTGCTGAGCCCGCTGCAGGAAGTGGTCGGGTTCGGAGACGGCACCGATGGCATCCACCGCCGAGCCCATCGCCAGGGGCTGCAGTCCGTCGACGGTGGCCTCCGCCAGGGTGAGATCCACCGCCGCTCCGGTGCTGTGGGGTGGTGGCGCGGCTTGATCGGGGTTGGGTGGCGCCCAGAAGCGCCCCACCTCGGCGATCACCGCCTCACGGGCGGGCCCGGGCTGGTGGGGATCGATGCCGCGCTCCCGGCAGGTGGTCTCGATGCTGTGCTGCACCATGAAGGCCTGCACCGCCAGCGGCCGCCAACCATCGACGATCGCCAGCCGCCAGCTCGGCTGACGCCGCTGCAGCTCCACCTGCGCCTGCAACAACCGCTCCAGCACCGAGCGGCGCAAGCGGAAGGGCGAGCCCTGCTCGCCATAGGGGGCCCCCAGGCTGGCGTAGGGATGGGGCGTGAGGCAGTGCAACGCCGGCGGGATGGTGTGCAGCGGCTCGGCATGCAGATCCGCCGCCGCGCTGATCGGTACGGCATTCCAGGGCCGCAGGGACATGGCGATGAGGCGCGGAGTTGAGGCGATGCCCAGTGTGCTGGGCCGCGCACCCAGGTGACACTCCGTTCAGCCGCACTCCGTTCAGCCGCCCTCAGTTGAGCCGCCCTCAGTTGAGCCGCACCGACTGGCTGAGACGCTGGCGCTGCTGCTCGAGCAGCCGCAGCAGCTGAGGATGCTGATCCAGTTCCGGATCTGCCGCCAGCAGCGTCTGGGCCACCACCCGGGCCCGCTCCAGCACGGCGCCATCATCAGCCAGGCTGGCCAGCGCCAGGTCCGGCAGGCCGCTCTGGCGGGTGCCGAGCACCTGCCCCGGCCCGCGCAGCCGCAGATCCATCTCGGCGATCTCGAAGCCGTCGGTGGAGCGCACCATCACCTCCAGCCGTTGCCGGGCCTGGGCGTTGCGCCCTTCGTTGATCAGCAGGCAGTGGGAGGCGGCGGCGCCGCGACCCACCCGGCCCCTCAGCTGGTGCAGCTGGGCCAGGCCGAAGCGTTCGGCGTGCTCGATCACCATCACGCTGGCCTCCGGCACATCGACGCCTACCTCCACCACGGTGGTGCTCACCAGCACCTGGGTCTCGCCGCGGGCGAAGGCGCCGATCGCCGCCTGCTTCTCGATGCTGGCCATACGGCCGTGCAGCAGCCCCACCTGCAGATCGGGGAAGATGCTGGTGCTGAGCTGCTCGTGCACAGCCACCGCCGAACGCAGATCACTGGTTTCTGAGTCTTCCACCAGCGGCAGCACCACGTAGGCCCGCTGGCCCAGCCCCACCTGCTCACGGATCAGCCGATAGGCCTGGTCGCGCTCGCCGGGGCCCAGCAGCTGGGTGCGGATCGGCGTGCGGCCGGGCGGCAGCTCATCGATCTGACTCACATCCAGATCGCCATGCAGCGACAGCGCCAGGGTGCGCGGGATCGGCGTCGCCGTCATCGTCAGCAGGTGGGGCTGCAGGCCCTTGTCGAGCAGGCGGTTGCGCTGGCACACCCCGAAGCGGTGCTGCTCATCAACCACCACCAGCCCGAGGCGATGGAACTGCACCGGATCCTCGAGCAGGGCGTGGGTGCCCACCAGCAGCTGCAGCTGGCCATTGGCCAGATCGCTGAGCAGCTGGCGTCGCCGGCGCATCGGTGTGGAACCGGTGAGCAGGGCGCAGCTCACATGCAGCTGCGGCATCCAGGCGCAGAGCTTCTGGTAGTGCTGCTCCGCCAGCACCTCGGTGGGGGCCATCAGGGCCCCCTGACAGCCGGCATCGATGGCGGTGAGCAGCGCGGCGATCGCCACCACCGTCTTGCCGCTGCCGACATCGCCCTGCACCAGCCGCGCCATCGGTTGCTCCCGGGCCAGGTCGCTGCGGATCTCCGCCAGCACCCGCTGCTGGGCTCCGGTGAGCCCGAAGGGCAGCAGTTCAAGAAAGCGCGGCAGCAGCCCCGCAAGCCGCCGGACATCGCTGAGCTGGCCACCATCGCTCGCCGCCGACCCGCTGAGACCGTCGCCATGGAGCACCGGTGCCGGCCGGCGGCTCAGCTCGCGGCGGCGCTGCAGCAGTCCCAGCTGCATCACCAGGAATTCATCGAACACCAGCCGCTGGCGGCTGGCCCGCAGCTGCTCCTGGTCGGCCGGCCCGTGGATCTGCTGCAGGGCCAGGGAGCGTTCGATCAAGCCCTCCTGCTGCCGTAGGGCAGCGGGCAGCGGTTCAGGCCAGCGGGCCACCTGGGGCAGCACCGCCGCCATCACCTGCCGCATGCGGTCAGCCCCCAGCCCCTCGGTGAGCCCATACACCGGAATCAGCCGGCCGATCTGGCTGGAGCGCACCGGCGCCTGGGGGCTCTCCAGCACCTCCAGCAGCGGCTCCTGGAACACCGGTCCGTAGGGGCTCTCCTTGACCAGGCCGCTCACCGCCACCGTGGCCCCGGGAGGAAACTGCCGCTGCTGCTGCTTCAGCCAGCCGGGGCTGCTGAAGCGGCGGCCCGCGAAGAAGCGGCTCACCCGGATCTTGCCGGTGCAGTCCGCCAGCTGCAGCTCCAGGATCGACAGCTGGGGATTGCGGGGACTGGTGAAGGCGTGACTGCGGCGCACGCTGGCCACGATCGTGGCGGTGCGACCGGGCTCCAGGCCGCTGATGCGGACCAGGTTGGCGTAGTCGAGGTAGTCGCGCGGGTAGTGATGCACAAGATCGCGCACCACAAACAGGCCGAGCTGCGCCAGACGAGCGGCGGTCTTGGGGCCGACGCCGCGGATCTCGGCCAGGGGCGTGCTGGGCGTGAGCGGCTGCGCGGCCGAGGGGTCGCGGGTGGCAGCAGCGGTGGTCTGCGGTGCCAGCCGCAGCCGGGGGGGACCGACCGGCGTCTCGGGCCGCAGCTGCTGCCGCCAGCTGTGCAGATGCTGGCGGCACTGGCTCACGAGGCGCTGGCGCTGCTCCAGGCTGAGATCGCCGTAACGCTCCAGCTGCCGGGCCAGCTGCAGACCCACGCTGCTGGCTTCAAGGCCGCCCGTCGGCTGCGCCAGGTTGCGCTGCAGAAAGGTGCTGAAGTGCTCGCGGCGCCCGAGCAGATCGCCGTAGCCGCGATCCGCCTCCAGCTGCAGCGCCTGCTGCAGGGTGCGAAACCAGGCCTCCAGCGCCGCTGGGTCGGTCGCCGCGTCGTTGCGGGCAGCGGCGGGATTCAGGCCTGGGGCGGGTGCTGCTGAGGCGCTCTGGGGATGTCCTGGAGCCACAGCCGTTCCGCCTCAAGCGTCTGGAGTCGCCGCTGCAGACGGCGGTGCTGATCCGCCATTCTGCGCACCTCCTGGCGGTGGTTGCGCAGGCGAGCGCGGCACTGGCGCAGGGGCGGCAGTTCCAGTTCCAGATCGGCGCTGCGCAGCAGCAGCGCCGCAGCATCCAGCCGGCCCCCGCCATCGCTCGCCAGCGGCAGCTGCAGCCGCAACAGGTTGGCGGGTGCCTGCTGCTGTTCCAGCTGACCGCGCAGGGCGCCCTCGAGCAGGTTCAGCGGCAGCAGGCTCTGGCTCAGCCCCAGCCGCAGCATTTCGGCATTGAGGGCGTGGGAGAGGTTGCGCAGCCGGCGCTCCAGGGCCCGTTCAAAGCCATCGAGCCACACCAGCAGCAACACCGGATCGACGGGCAGGGCCGGCTGATTCCAGGGGGGTGGTGCTGGTTGATCGCTGGGGGCGGGTTCCTCGAGCAGCGACGCCAGCAGGCCCTCGCCGTCGCTGTGCTGCTCGGCATCGAGCAGGGCTGCCAGGGCGCCGGCAGCGCGCTCGGCTGGTGTGGCGCCGTCAGGGTCTGCCATGGGCCCAGCCTCCATGCCGCCCTCGGCCAGGTCATCGCTGGAGATGTCAGCGGCGGCCATGGCATCGGTGGGGACGCCGTCCTCACCGGGCTGCCGCGGCGCTTCGTTCTCCCGATCGGCCGTCGACCAATCCAGCGCTTCCCCCAGGGCATCCAGTTCCAGGCGGGCCAGGGGCACAACGCGGCCACCACCCCAGAGGCCAGGCTGAATCGGCGGCTGCAGGTCTAGATCGATCGAAGCCTGCCTTGCGGCATCCCCAGCAGCCTCTCCGTCCTCCAGGCCGGCCTCGGGCTGGTCAGCGGGACCCTCCTCGGCGAGCTTGCGCAGCTGCGCCAACCATTCGCGCTGACGGCTGCGGCGCCGCTCCAGGCGATCCCGGGCCATGTCACCGGACAGCAGCGCCAGCTGCTCGACCGTGAGCAGATGACCGGCCCGCTGCACCAGATCGACCAGCACCTGTTGCAGCTCAGCGCGCTGCTCGGGGCTGAGGGCGCAGTAACGGTCGGGGAGCAGGCGGGTCGCCAGATGAAAAGAAGCCTGCTGAACCGCGTTCAGCAGGCCATCCCGCAACACCTGGAGATACAGAGCCAGGTCGCGATAGAGATCGGGGTTGCGAGCCTCCAGAGTCTCCCGATGCCGGGAGATCGCCTGTTGCACGTCCTGGAGACTCGCCACCGACCGTTGCGCCGAATCAGGCGGCGCCGCCCATGGCGGCCACTTCGGCGGCGAAGTCCATCTTCTCCACCTCGATGCCCTCACCCAGGTTGAAGCGCACGAAGCGACGCACCTGGATGTTCTCGCCCACTTTGCCCGAGACCTGCTTGACCAGCTCGTCGACGGTCATGGCGCTGTCCTTGATGTAGGCCTGATCCATCAGCGCCATCTCCTTGAGACGCTTGCCGATGCGGCCGGCCACGATCTTCTCCTTCATCTCCTCCTTCTTACCGGCGAGGTCATCGCGGCCCATCTCGATCGCCTTCTCGCGCTCGGCCACCTCGGCGGGGATGTCATCGACCTTGACGTAGTCGACGCTGGGGCACGCGGCGATCTGCATCGCCACGTTGCGGATCAGCTCCTGGAAGATCTCACCGCGGGCGACGAAGTCGGTTTCGCAGTTCACTTCCACCAGCACGCCGACGCGGGCGCCGGTGTGGATGTAGGAGCCGATGGCGCCTTCAGCGGCGGCGCGGCCGGCTTTCTTCTCAGCGGAGGCGATGCCCTTCTGACGCAGCCACTCGACGGCCTTGTCCTTGTCGCCGCTGGTCTCAGCCAGCGCCTTCTTGCAGTCCATCATGCCTGCGCCGGTCATGTCGCGCAGTTCTTTGACCAGCTTGGCGGAAATCTCAGCCATGGAGAGGGTTGGGGAAGGGAATGAGCAGTGGTTGAGAGAAGCATCCACGGGCAGACCCCCGCAGTCACGCGGACTGCAGGGGCCCGGTGCCCGGTCGGGCGATCAGCCCTCGTCGTTGGCCGACTGGTCGCCAGCGCCGTGACGGCCTTCGTTGATGGCGTCAGCGAGGCGGCTCAGCACCAGGTGCACCGAACGCACGGCGTCGTCGTTGCAGGGGATGGGCACGTCGCAGAGGTCGGGATCGCAGTTGGTGTCGAGCATCGACACCAGGGGAATATCGAGCTTGCGAGCCTCGAGCACGGCGTTGGTCTCGCGGCGCTGGTCCACCAGCACCACCACGTCGGGCAGGCGGCGCATGTTCTTCAGGCCACCCAGGTACTTCTGCAGGCGGTCGAGTTCACGGCGCAGCACGGCTGCTTCCTTCTTCGGGCGCATGGCGATGGCGCCGGAGCTCTCCATGCGCTCCAGGTCCTTGAGGCGCTCGATGCGAGCGCGCATCGTGGTCCAGTTGGTGAGCATGCCGCCCAGCCAGCGCTGGTTCACGTAGGCGGCGCCGCAGCGGGCGGCTTCCTGGGCGATCACCTCGGAGGCCTGCTTCTTGGTGCCCACGAAGAGGAAGCGCTTGCCGCTGCGAGCGGCGCTGCGCACCCACTTGTAGGCGTTGTTCATGCAGACGGCGGTCTGCACGAGGTCGATGATGTGAACACCATTGCGCGCGCAGTAGATGTAGCGCGACATCTTGGGGTTCCAACGGCGGGTTTGGTGCCCGAAGTGGGCACCCGCCTCCATCATTTCGGCGAGAGTGACAACAGCCATGGTTTGAGGGTTTCGGGTTCGCCTCCACCTGCCAGGGACCCGTGCTCGCTCACTCCGGCCCGAGGGACCGGATGCCGCTGAACCGGGGTCACCCGAAACACGCAGGTGTGCGGTTTGTAGGGACCCGGGCACCCTATCAAATGGTGTTCTGCGCTCCCTGGCGGGCCTCGCGGAACAGGGCGCGCACACCGATCCGATTGAGGGGCAGCCGCAGCAGCTCCATCGCCAGGTCGGCCCGTCCGCGGCGGATCAACCAGGCCAGCAGCGGCCGCAGGCTGCGCTCATTGAGCAGTCCGCCCAGGGTGAGCAGCTCCCAGAGCAGGCGGTGCAGCCAGGTGTACTGGATGATCAGCCGCACCCGCCGGCTGGGATGCTTGCGGTAGAACACCAGCCCCATCCGCGCCCGCTCCCGCTCCACCCGGATCAGATCGGGGATCTGCTCCAGGGTCAGCGCCGGATGCCAGTGATAGCCCACGGCCTCGGGGCAGCGCACCAGCCGCACCGCCAGCCGCCGCAGCCGCTCGCCCAGTTCCAGGTCCTCCCAGCCGTAGAGGCGGAAGGCGGTGTCGAACAGGCCGGCCCGCAGGAGCAGCTGCCGCTCGATCGCCACATTGCCCGTGGCGAAGTAGGCCCAGGAGAGATCGCGCAGCTTGTGGCGTTCGCTGGTGGGCTGCTCGAAGTTGGCGGTGTTGATCACCGCCCCGTAGGTGAAGCTCAGCCGGTCGCCCCGGCGCTGCCAGTCGTCCTGCAGGCGGCGGGCGTGCTGGAGCAGGAACGACTCCGTCACCACCAGATCGCTGTCGATGAACACGATCACATCGCCCCGGGCGGCCTCCACGCCGCGGTTGCGACCGGCGGCGGGCCCACCGTGCTCCTGGCGCAGCAGCCGCACCCGCTGCAGCTCACCGCTGGCGCAGGCGGCCTCCAGCCAGGTCACGGTGGCATCGGTCGAGCCGTCATCGACCACCACCACCTCGTAGTCCTGCAGCGGACCGCCCAGCTGCTGCCGCTCCAGGGCAGTCAGGCACTGGCGCAGGATCGGCAGCCGGTTGTAGGTGGGGATGACGACGCTGAGGAACATGCGCCGGATGGGCAGCGAAGGGTGGTGATCAGCCTGAGCGCTCCAGGCTGGGTTGCCGGCGCGGCGCCGGCAGGGTTCGGCCAGACGGATGGGCCAGCAAAAAGGGGACCCCGAAGGATCCCCCGCCAGGCACGGGTTCCGGGGAACCCGCAGGGATGGCTTGCGCCTGGCTCAGTCGGCAGCGCCGCCGTTGTTGGCGGTGCCGGTGACGCCGTTGCCAGCGCCTTCACCACGACCATCGTTGCGCAGCTTGCGCTTCTTGAACTTGCGGGCGTAGGCGCGATTGCGCTCCTGCTTTTCCTTCTTCAGATTCCTGCGCTTGGCCATGCGATGGCGACCGGGGATTGATGTCCAAACCTCACCATACCCAACCGGCTCACCCAATCGGCACCGGAGCATCGGCGAACAACCGGCCATCCTCCATCCGCACCAGGCGATCGGCCACATCAAGAATGCGCGGATCGTGGGTGACCATCAGCACGCCGCATCCCTGCTCGCGGGCCAGCCGCCGCAACAGTTCCACCACTTCACGACCACTGCGTGAATCCAGGGCGGCGGTGGGTTCATCGGCCAGCAGCAACTGCGGCTCGGCCGCCAGAGCCCGGGCAATCGCCACCCGCTGCTTCTGGCCGCCGGACAGATCGTGGGGCAGCTTGCGCAGGTGATCGCTGAGGCCCACCGCCCGCAGCCACTCCCGGGCACGGTCGCGGCGGGCGCGGTAGCCGAGGCCGCCGAGCAGATCGGCGCCCATCTGCACGTTCTGCTCGGCGGTGAGGCAGCGCAGCAGATTGTGGCCCTGGAAGATCATGCCGATGCGTCGCCGCAGCCGCTGGCGCTCACCGCGGCTGGCGCCATGCAGCTCCTGGCCCAGCACCTGCACCGAACCCTCCTGCACCTGCCGCAGGGCTCCCACCAGCGTCAGCAGCGTCGTCTTGCCGCAGCCGGAGGGACCGGTGAGCAGCACCACCTCACCGGAGCCGATCTCCAGATCCACCTGACGCAGCACCTCCAGGGCGGTGTCGCCGCGCCCGTAGCGATGGCAGAGCCCGCGCACCCGCACGGCTGGCATCGGGGCGGCCATCAGAAGATCTCCGCCGGATCGGCGTCGGCCAGCCGGCGCATCGCCAGGCCGGCCGAGCCCAGGCACATCGCCAGGATCATGCTGAACACGAGCAGGGAGCGGCCGTGCTCCATCGTCACCGGCAGGTTGGTGCCCAGCCGCACCACGGCGTAGAGACCGTGGCCGGCGGCATAGGCCGGCAGGTAACCGAACAGGGCCAGCAGCAGACCCTCTCGGGCCACCACGCCGAGCAGCCGCGGCAGCGGGTAGCCCATCGCCATCAGCGTGGCGTATTCGGCGAGGTGATCGCTCACATCGGAATAGAGGATCTGGTACACGATCACGCAGCCCACGACGAAGCCCATGGCGGCCCCGAGGGTGAAGATGAAGCCGATGGCGGTGCTGGTGCGCCAGTAGGTCTTTTCGAATTCCTCGAAGCCGGCCTTGGTGAACACGCGCACATCGGCGGGCAGGAAGCGCTGCAGGCGCTCGGCCACCGCCACCGGGTCGGACCCAGGCTGCAGCCGGATCAGCCCCAGCTCGATGCTGCCGGGCGGTGTGGACGGCATCAGCTGCAGGTAGGTCTCGCGGCTGGTGAGCAGGTTGCCGTCGGCGCCGAAGGAGGGGCCGAGGCGCACCAGCCCGGCGACCCGCACCCGTTTGCTGGCCAGTTCCGTCTCCACGGTCTCACCAGCGCGGAAGCGTTCAGCGATCGGCCCGAATTCCGGGCGGGAGAGCTCATCGAACAGCACCCGACCCTTCTGGGTGAGCACCTTGGCCTTCGCTGCCAGCTCCGGGTCCTCGAACAGGGGATCGGCCGGTTCGAAACCGAGGGTGAGGATCGAGCGGGTGCGGCGGGTTTCCGGATTGCGCCAGAGCAGCAGGTTCCAGTGCACCGGGGTGATGCCCTGCACGGCGGGATCGGCCATCGCCTGCACCAGCCGCCGCTGGGGGAAGGAGGCCATGCCGATCGAGCTCATCGTGCGCGGGCTCATCAACACCAGATCGGCGTCGAACTGCTTGTGCACCGTGACGCTGGCGTCGAACAGACCGTCGCGGAATCCCAGCTGCATGAACATCAGGATTCCGGCGAAGGCGATGCCGGCCAGGGCCACCGCCAACCGCAGGGGCTGACGGGTGAGCAGCAACCAGGCCAGCGGCACCCGCCGGCCGCGCCAGATCGAATCGAGCATCAGGGCTGCAGCCGCGCGATCACCTTCAGGCCGGTGAGGCGCCGCACCCGCCGGGCATCCTCAGGATCAAGCTCCACGCGCACCTCAACGATGCGGGCGTCGGCGTCCTGGGTGGGATCGGTGGAGAGCACCTGGCGCTGGCGCACCTGGGGGCTGATGCGCACCACACGGCCGCTCAGCTGACCGCTGAAGCCGCCGTTCTCGCTGGTGAGGGTCACGCTCTGGCCGAGCCGCACCCGGTTGATGTCGCTCTCGTAGACCTCCAGCAGTGCCTGCATGTGATCGCTGGCCGCCAGCTCGAGCACCCCGTCATCGCCTGAGCGTTCACCGGGACGGCTGTTGAGGCGCAGCACCGTGCCATCGATCGGCGCCCGCAGCTCGGTGAGCTGCAGATCCGCCTCGATGCGCTGGCGCTCCGCCAGGGCTTCGCTCAGATCGCCCTCCAGCTCCAGCAGGTCGGTTTCGCGCCGATCCAGATCGGCACTGGCGATCGCACCGCTGCGGCCGAGGCGCCGGTAGCGCTCGATGTCACGCCGCTGCACCACCAGCCGCGCCTGCAGATTGCTGATGCGCGCCTGAATCTCGTTGCGCTGGGCCCGCAGCCCGGGGGCGCTGTCGAACACGGCCAGCAGCGCCCCGCGCCGCACGCGCTGCCCCTCCTGCACCTGCAGGCTCACCAGCCGGGGGCTGACCCCCAGGCCGCTGATCGGCGCCGCCAGGCGATGAATCTCACCGGAGGGATCGAGACGGCCGAGGGCCGCCACCGCGGCGGTTCGCGGCACAGCCGGCGCTGCCGCGGTGGCTTGACCGGCGGGCTGAGGCGCCTGGGCGGCTGGGGCGAGCAGCCGTGCCAGACCGGCACCGAGCAGCACCAGCAGCAGGCCGGCACCACCCAGCCAGAGCCGCTGGCGGCCGGTCATGGACGCAGCGGATCGTCGAAGAGCAAGTCTTCGATGTACCGCTCGGCCCACGTCGGGTTGAAGGCCTTCTCCAGCACCCGGCGTGTCTTGTCGTTTTGTTTCTGCTGCTTGCAATAGCGGAGCTGACCCTCCCACCGCTCAACGGTAGCCGGGTCGCCGGCGGCCAGCGGCGCCGCCTGCCGGCTGGCGTCGCCCAGGATCGCCAGAATCTCGTCCACCTCGTCGATGAACTGACGCTCCTCCTCGGCGTCGGCGGGCCGGATGAAGCGCACGTAGGGCGAGAAGATCGCGCCCCAGGGCGGCAGCTCCCGCTCCTGGCTGTAGCGGCGGGGCTCGCGGGCATCGAGGGCGGCGCGGATGCCAGTCGGCAGCTCCGAGCGCACGGGCGAGAGATCAACGATCGCCGCCGACACCCCGGCCGGGCTGGCGACGATGTCGGCGCCGAACACCGGCAGGTCGTAGCGGGGATCCGGGAACCAGACGCAGTGCAGGATCTGCAGCCCCAGCCCCAGCCGCGCCGTCTCCAGATGCAGCTTGCGCAGGCCCCGGCTGCGCTGCAGTTCATTGCGGATGAACAGCGCCTCGCCGTCGAGGCTGCCGCTGATCGCCTCCAGCTCCGGATCCACCGGCAGCGGCTCCAGCTCCGGCAGATCGGCCCAGCGCGCGCGAATGCGGTCTGCCAGCTGGTCCACCAGGGGATGCATCTGCAGGCCGGTCACCGGCATCCCGGCGGATGGGGAGGGACTCACCACGGATGCATCAGCCAGCAGAATGCGGATCCTGCCACGACTTCACCCCTTGCCCCTGGCCCCGCCCCATCCCCGTCTGCCGGGACTGCAGACCCCAGGGCTCCAGCGGCTCGCCAACGGCGCCCAGGTGGTGAGCCTCCATCTTCCGGAAGCCCCTCTGGTGTGTCTCGACTTCTGGTGCCGCGCCGGCAGCGCCTACGAGGGCGGCGGTGAGAGCGGCATGGCCCATTTCCTTGAGCACATGGTGTTCAAGGGCAGCCGGCGGCTGGGGCCCGGCGAATTCGATCGCCGCATCGAGGCCCTCGGCGGCAGCAGCAATGCCGCCACCGGCTTCGACGACGTGCACTACCACGTGCTGATTCCACCGGAGGCGGCGCCCGAAGCCCTGGAGCTGCTGCTGGAGCTGGTGCTGGAGCCACAGCTGGAGGAGCAGGCCTTTGCCATGGAGCGCCAGGTAGTGCTCGAGGAGCTGGCCCAGAGCGAGGATCAGCCCGATGAGGTGGCCCTGCAGCGCCTGCTCAGCCAGGCCTGCCCCGGGCATCCCTACGGCGAGGCGATCCTCGGCCGACGCGAGCAGCTGCTGGCCCACACACCGGCGGCGATGGCGGCCTTCCAGCAGCGGCTCTACAGGCCGGCCCGCTGCACCCTGGCCATCAGCGGCAGCCTCGATCCCGACACCGCCAGCACCGCAGCCCTGTGGCAGCAGCTGCAGGACAGCGCTCTGGCCCGCTTGGAGCCCGGAGGCGAGGAATCGGCCCTGCCGCCGTTGCAACTGCAGCCCGGTGACGAGCGACTGACCATTCCCCGCCTCGAATCGGCGCGACTGCTGATGGTGTGGGGGCTGCCGCCCGCCCGCGATCTCAGCGCCGTGATGGCGGCGGACCTGTTCACCAGCCTGCTGGCGGAAGGTCGCCGCAGCCGCCTGGTGGATCGGCTGCGGGAGCAGCTGCGGCTGGTGGAGAGCATCGATCTCGACCTGCACGTGATGGAGTGCGGCAGCCTGGCGCTGCTGGAGGCGATCGGCGATCCCGAGGATCTGCCGGCGATCCGCAGCGCCATCGGCCAGGTGTGGCAGGAGCTGGCGAGTGAGGCGATCGAGGCCGAGGAGTGGCAGCGCACCACCCGCCTGGTGGCCAACGGCTACCGCTTCGGGTTGGAATCCGCCGGTGGCGTCGCCGGCGTGCTGGGCAACAACCATCTCTGGAGCCGGCCCCAAGCGCTGGAGGCGCCGCTCCTGGAGCTGGAGCGCTGGGATCCCCAGCGGTTGCTGAGCACCTGCCTGCCCCTGTTCGCCCTGGATCGCGCCTGCGTGCTGGAGGCGGTGCCCGCATGACCGGCCTCTGGCAGCACGACAGCCTCAGCGGCGGCCTGCCGCTGCTGCAGCATTCCCGGCCGGGCGCCGGACTGCTGGCGGCCCGGCTCTGGATCCGCGGCGGCAGCAGCGCCGATCCCCAGGGCCAGCGGGGCGCCATGCAGCTGCTGGCCGGCTCGATGACCCGCGGTGCCGGCGATCTCGATGCCGATGGCCTGGCTGAACTGGTGGAGGGGCGCGGTGCCGCCCTGCGCGCCGAGGCCAACGAGGACAGCCTGGTGATCGGCCTGAAATGCGCCAGGGATGACGCCAACGACCTGCTGCCATTGCTGCTGGCGATGGCCACCGAACCGTGCCTCAGCACCGCCCAGGTGGAGCTGGAGCGCCAGCTGAATCTGCAGAGCCTGCAGCGGCAGCGGGAGGATCCCTTCCAGCTGGCCCACGACGGCCTGCGCCATCAGCTCTACGGCGAAGGCCCCTACGGCCACGACCCGCTGGGGGTGGAGGACGAGCTGCAGCAGCTGGGCAGCGCGGAGCTGCGGCCTCTGGCCGCTGCCCTGGGCAGCCGCGGCGCTCAGCTGGTGCTCTGCGGTGACCTCGATCCGTCTCTGGTGGAGGGTCTGGAGCGGCAGCTGCAGCGCCGGCCCTGGCCGACCCGGGCTCCGGTGAGCCAAGCAGGGCCCCAGGCCCAGGCCGGCCCGGCGCTCAAGGAGCAGGAGCAGGACACCGAGCAGCTGGTGCTGATGCTCGGCTGCGCCACCGTTCCCCTGGGCCATGACGATGCCCTGGCCCTGCGCCTGTTGCAGGCCCACCTGGGCCTGGGCATGTCCAGCCGGTTGTTCGTGGTGCTGCGGGAAGAGCGCGGGCTGGCCTACGACGTGGGCGTGCACATGCCCGCCCGCTGCGGCGCCACCCCGTTCGTGTGGCACCTCTCCAGCTCCGCGGAGCGGGCGGCGGAGGCCTGCACTGCCGTGCTGACGGAGTGGCAGCGGCTGCTGGAGCAGCCCCTCAGCGCCGAGGAGCTGCAGCTGGCGGTGGCCAAGTACCGCGGCCAGGAGGCGCTGGGTCGTCAGACCTGCGGCCAGGTGGCCGATCGCCAGGCCCTGCTGCTGGGCTACGGCCTGGGCGGCGACCATGTGGAGCGCTGCCTGGAGCAGGCGACCCGGCTCACGCCCGATGACCTG
>CBFHOT010000027.1:0-20599 GCA_965657465.1 Cyanobacteriota bacterium
CGCAGGAAGCTGTGCCGGCCTGAGGATCAGAAACCCAGGCCCCAGGGGGTGGGTTGATCCGCCCGTAAGAGGCGGATCGGCCTCAGCCCCGCACGGGGGCCGGCCGCTCAATCCTCTGGGTCAGATCAGGATTCCGATGACCGTCTTTGCCCGAACCCGAAGCCCATGACCGATAACTCGGAGTAGCATTCATGAGGTGCTGAGCACAGCACCCCGAGCGGACTTCTTTCCTGATAGGCGCCGCCCCATCAGTCCCAGGGAGGTCCTGTGGATCTGGAGCTTGTCAACCAGCTGCGCGACGAGCTGCGATGACACCCGCTCGCAAGACGCGCGTGGCCCTGCTGGACGTGAACGTGCTGATTGCCCTGATCGACCCGCGACATGTGCACCACGACCGCTGCCACACCTGGTTCGCGGCTCGCGGCAACGCCGCCTGGGCCAGTTGTGCGCTCACCCAGAACGCCGTGCTGCGGATCGTGGGGCACCCGCGCTACCCCAACTCACCGGGCTCCCCCGCGCTGGTGAGTGCGGTGCTGCAAGACCTGCTGAACCACCCGCAGCACCAGTTCTGGGGTGAAGCCCCCAGCCTGCTACAGCTCCCGCACGTGGATCCGGCCGCCCTGCTGGATTCAGGCCAGATCACCGACACCTACCTGCTGGCGCAGGCCGCGGAGCGGCGCGGCGTGCTGGCCAGTCTGGACAGCCGCCTGAGCACCCGGGCCGTGCAGGGTGGCGCTGAGGCGCTGGAGCTGATCGGGCCCGACGATGCCGGCGGCAGCTGATCGTTGCCACTGCCCACTGCCTGCCCCCTGCAGGGCTTCAGCAGCAGCGGATAGCTGGTCAAAAGATAGGCAGGGCAATAGCCGCTGCCGAGGCCACAGCCACCACCAGGCCCCTTGCCGCCGCCGATAGTCTGGCCGCGTGGCCAGCGCCCGCCTGCTGATCGTCGACGACGACCCGAAGCTGCGCCAGTTTCTGCGCCAGGAGCTGGAGCTGGAGGGCTATGGCTGCGAGGAGGCGGCCAGCGGCCAGGAGGCGCTGCTGGCGATCCGCGCCGGCGGCTGGGATCTGCTGCTGCTGGATTGGACGCTGCCCGACTTCAGCGGTGTGGAGATCTGCCGCCGCATCCGCGGCACCCACAACAGCACACCGGTGCTGATGCTCACCGCCCGCGACGACATCAAGGAGCGGGTGGAGGCGCTGGATGCCGGCGCCGACGACTACCTGACCAAGCCGTTCTCGATCGAGGAACTGCTGGCCCGGGTGCGCGCCCGGCTGCGACGCGGCGCCAACGGCAGCGGTGCCACACCGCCGGAGCCGCTGCAGCTGGCGGATCTGGAGCTCAATCCGGCCAGCCGCGAGGTGAGCCGCGGCGGCCTGGCGATCAACCTCACCGGCAAGGAGTTCGAGCTGCTGCAGCTGCTGATCCGGCATCCACAGCAGGTGGTGGAGCGGGGGGCGATCCTGGCGGCGGTGTGGGGCGAGGGCTGGGTGGGCGACGACAACGTGCTGGATGTGTACATCCGGGCGCTGCGGCGCAAGCTGGAACCCGCGGGCCAGCCCACCCTGATTCAGACCGTGCGGGGCGTGGGCTTCATGCTCAAAGCCGGTGCCCTGAAGAGCTGAGCGGCGCCAACCGCCGGATCAACGCTCACCAGCTCCATCGGCCATGGCTGCAACAGCAACGGCATGACGAAGATCCTTGAGCAGCACAAAAAGGTGCAGGGGGTCGGTGGGCGAAGGCCGGAAGCCGAAGTGGGCATAGAAATCGGCGGCCCGTTCGTCCTTGGCATGCACCACAAGCGCGCGGATGCCAGCGATGTCAGCCGCTGCCAGGGTGCGCCTGGTCGCATCTTTGAGCAGCCCGGCCCCAAGGCCTCGGCCCTGATACGTGCGGGCCACGGCCAGGCGAGCCAGCACCATCACCGGCACAGGATGCCGCGCCAATCCCTTGCGCAACCGCTCTGCAGCCGCGTCAGCAGCCACCTCGCCCACAACCAACACGTGGAATCCCACGACGACAGATCCGTCGAGTGCCACATACGTACGACTGGCGTTGGCGCGCTGATTGGGCAGCGCATAGCGCTGCAGGAAGCGATTGAGCGACGCATCACCACAATCAAAAGACGCCAGATCATGACTGGCATCCAGCGGCTCAACCCGCAGGCGCAGCACCGACATCAGCGTGCCATCAGGGCAGCCTCAACGGGCATCCAAAAGGCCCGGCTTCTGGAGCAGTGTCACCAGACGGGGCGGCGCCTGGGGCGGCGCATCGAGTGCAGCGCTGAACGCCTGCCAACGTTCAGGGTCCAGCTCAAACGACCGACGATCGGCGAGCGTATCAGCAGCACGAGCCAAGGCGCTTTCGAGCACAAACTCACTGACGCTGCACTGACTGGCGGCAGCGGCGCGCTGCAGGGTCTGCTTGGCCGGCAAGGAGAGACGCAGATCCAGCTTCTCGGAGCGCAGGGGCGAACGAGCCATGACACCTCTAGTGCAAACCCAGCCTAGAGACCCTCAACCGACAATGTCCTGACACCGCCGCTGCCGGCCAGCGGCGCCAACCGGAGCTGAAAATCAGCGCCACCGCCGGGCACATCCGCCACCTGCACGCTGCCGCCCATCGCCTGCATCAGCAGCTGCACCACCGCCAGGCCGATGCCGCTGCCGCGGGCGCCGCTGCTGGCAGCGGCACTACCGCGCACGAAGCGCTCAAAGATCGCCTGCCGCTCCGCCGGCTCAACGCCGGGGCCATGGTCGATCACATGCAGCACCAGGCAACCGGCCGAGGAAGCGCTGGCCGCCAGCTCCACCGGTGAAGGCGGCGGCGCATAGGCCAAAGCGTTATCGACCAGGGCGGTGAGGCACTGCTGCAAGCGCTCGGGATCGGCCAATCCCAGGGGCAGGGGCGCCGCCCCCTCGGCGGGCAGCCGCAGCCGCAGGCGCCCCTCAGCGCGGGGCAGCAACCGTTCATAGAGGGGCAGCAGCAGATCGTCGGCCAGCAGCGGCCGGCACTGCAGATGCAGGCGGCCGGCATCCTGGCGGGCCAGATCGAGCAGATCGCTCACCAGCAGCGCCATGTGCTGGGCCTCATCGCGGATCTGGCTGAGGGCGGGCGTCTGCGCCGGCAGCTGCGGTTGCCGCAGCAGCCGCTGGGCATAGCCGGAGATCAGGGTGATCGGTGTGCGTAGCTCATGGGCTGCGCCATCCACAAAGGCCCGCTCGCGTTCCCAGGAGCTGCTCAAGCGCTGCTGCAGGTCGTTGAAGGCCAGGGCGATCGGCTGCAGCTCCTCGGGCTGCTGGGCCACCGGGATCTGATCGCCGGGGGCGGGCGGCACCTGGGTGGCGCGCAGCTGAGCGGTGAACTCCTCGAGGGGCCGCACCAGACCGCGGCGCAGCACCAGCCGCATCAGGGCGCTGGTGAACAGACTGGAGATACCGGCGGCCACCACCAGCAGCCAGAAGGCGAGGCGCTCCTGCTGCACGGAGGTGGTCACGTTCTGCTCGAGCAGCAGCGGCAGGCGCGCGCCATCAGCCAGGGGCAGCTCGAGCCGGCTCACCAGCCACACCTGATCGCTGCTGAGCGCCAGCTCAGGGCCGGCGGCGGGGGCACCGGCGGAGGCGGGGCGCAGCTGCCAACCGGCCGGCAGGCCGAGGGCCTCCAAAGGGGGCGGGACGCGACGACCACTGAACTGCTGCTGCAAGCTGGCGGCGATGCGCTCAGCCTGGGCCTGATGCACCGCCTGGCGCTGCAGCCGGGTGAGGTTCTGATTGAGAAGAAGCAGCAGGCTGTAGCCGGCCACCACCGCCAGCAGCGAGGTGCTCTGCAACCAGAGCCGCAGGGGGGAGATGCGCATCAGCGGTGGCGCCTTCAGGCAATCCTCAGGTAATGCTCAGCCCCAAGGGAGTGGTGCGCCAGTGAAGCGGGAGCAATGCTGAAGAAACAGAGCTGAAGGCATCCGCCATGGCCACCTCCTTCCGATCCCGCCTGCTGGCCCAGCGGGCCCTGATGCACCGCCTGCGTCAGCAACAGTGCCACAACCCCCTCCAGGCCGGCTTCACCCTGATCGAACTCCTGATCGTGGTGATCATCATCGGGGTTCTGGCCTCGATCGCGCTGCCGGCATTTCTAAACCAACAAGACAGAGCCCGAGTTAACGCCGCCAATTCAACGGTAATGTCAGCAGCGAGATCATGCGCTGCTCTTCAAATCACAGGACAGGAGGGAGATTGGGTTGCCCCCGCGAACCAGGATCAAGCCGACGGCGCATGCCCAGCAGCCGGGACCGCCATCACTTTTACTAGCACCTATGGCAACCCCATAACCACAGAAGCAGCCGCAACACTTGACACCGATGGATCAGCGGAACTCTCAGCATGCGCCGCGACCAACGCCATTACCCCCACCGCAGCAGCACCAGCCTGCACTTATTAGCAAGCCCCTAAAATCCAGACAATTTACAGCAATCATATTACCATCACACCCTGGAGCACGCTTACAGACAACAGCCATCGAGCCGCTCGTCACGAGCCACACTCCAGCGGAACTTCTTATGCAGACAAAGCACAACTAAAACCACTTCCGCTATCGACACCGAACACTTTCGAACACCCCGGACCCGCGATTGCGGGCCCGGGGAACCCACACTCGAACCCTTTGCCAGCAGCAATCAGAAAGTTGAACTAACACGCAAATCCATACCTAGCAACAACTTACACGGCCCACACGGCACCCCCTTTTTGGTTACTGACTGCAATTCCCAGATAGGTCTTTGATACCACTATCCAGCGGACCACTGACGGGGACACACAACATCCGCGAACCCAATGCAAAACACCACGAATCAGCTCGGCGATGTCGCGGAGAAAAAACTATAAATAAGACTCCCGGACCACGAGCCGCTCGGAAGTCATCACATCAGCATCTGATTTTCAAAGAGACACAATCAACTTCGAGCGAAACCGCCAAAACGATCCACAGAAGCCAACAAATTAAAAGTCCCAGCCCCTACTTCTGGCACGGACTGGGAGCAAAGCGCGATAAGCCAACTCCAGCCGCTAAGCCTCAAACACCAGCCGTCCACCAAGAACCACCAAAATCCCCTCCAAACGGCCCCACCGCCACATCGCGCGACACCAACGACAGCCCCATCTGCCCCAGCAAGCCACCCACCTGCCCAGAGAAAGGCCCCGTGGCAGAAACAGCAAGGCTGGACAGATCGATCTTGCTCAACAGCGCTTCAGGATTGCTCGATAGCGCCTTGAAGGCCTTCTTCAACTTCAGGCCATTGGCTTCCACGCTGGCAATCACCTCCGTATTGATACCAGACCCGGCATAGAGACCAGCCCCAAGATCATTCGTGATGAAATCACGGGCAACCTTCCCCCGCCCCCTCGCCCTACCGGCCAACACCAACTTCACATCGAGATCAGGATTCAAGCCCTGTGCGGACACCTGACCCGACAGGAAAATAGCCAAACGCCTCTTACTGACATCAAATTCAACCTCAAGACCACTGATGCCAACACCACCAAAACCAAGACCACCCAGCAAACCCTGGATTACAGAAGCATTGGTATAAACTTTTCCCTCTCGATAAATCCCGGCACCAATCCGGATGCCCGTCAATCGATCAATAGCCATAGCGATCAGCCCTCCCCAGGCTCAAGCTCCAATCCCATCCTGACGCGCACTGACGACAGCGCCGGGGTCTTTAGCTTTTGATCGGTTTCTGATCAAGCCATGTTGCAAGGCCTATATGGGGCCGCACCATCGACCAGACAAGCCGGTGATTGGTGCTAAAACCAGCCCACTAGGGGCGCCGCAGGATGCCGCCGGGCTGGATCCACCGCTGCAGATCAGCCGCACTGGGCGTCAGCGCCGCCTGGCTGCTGCAGGGCTGCCAGGAACCCGCGACAGGCTCCGTGCAACTGGCCCGGGCCATGCAGGCCGAAGCCAGGGTGGCAGCACCGGGCACGATTGAACCGCTGCAGGGAATTCGCCGGCTCGCCGCTCCCCTCACCCCCTCGGGAATGGCGCCGCGGGTGGGGCAATTGCATGTGGAGGAAGGAGAATCGGTGCAAGCTGGAGAGATCCTGGCTCAATTTGATAACTATGCCACCGTGAAAGCGGAGCTGAGCGTCAACACATCCAGCATCGAGTCGCTGCAGAGCGAAATCAGGATTCTTGAGCAACAAACCCGCCGCTTCCAGAGCCTACAAGCCGCCGGTGTGATCGCCAGTGCCGACTATGAAGAGCGGCAACTGCGTCTCACCCAGCTGCGCAATCAGCTCCAGCAAACACGGGCCAAACGGCGCGTGATTCAGGAGCAAGTGCAGCTCGCGCAATTACGCGCCCCGATCGCGGGCACCGTGGTCACGGTTCACAGCCGCGCCGGCGAGCAACCGGGAAGCCAAGGCGTGCTTGATCTGGTCGATCCCCACAGCATTGGAGTCATCGCCCAGGTGGATGAGCACGACATCCCCCGACTGCACCCTGGCCAAGACGCAACCATCAGCAGCGAGAACGGCTACTTCACAACCCCGCTGAAAGCACGCATTCAAAGCATTGCTCAGCGCGTCACACCGCGCCGCTCACTGCTCACCAAACCCGGTCTACACAAAGACAGCGAACCTCGCGTGGTGGAGGTGAAACTTCGCTTGACACCCGCAACCCAGACCAACATCGCCAGGATGACGGGAGCCAAGGTGATGGTGGAGTTTGCTCAGCGCTAATGCAGCTCCTCCAGCGGCTGGCACAACGGCGCAGCTCGCTGCCCCTGGCCATCTCGATCCTGCGCTTCCGCCCACTCAACCTGATCACGGCTTTACTCAGCATCGCTTTTGCTGCGGCCATGATCCTCTGCCAATGGGGATTTCGCGATGCCCTGTTCAGCTCATCCGCTGCGATTCAGAAGCTCTTCAATGCCGATGTGGTTTTGATCAGTCGCAGCTCTGTCAGCACGCTCACGTGGATGAGCACCTTTCCCGAGGCCTATCTCACGGCGCTGCAAGGCAACCCACGCGTCAGCAACACAGCCGAAGCTCGCATCGCCTACATGCGCTGGAGCTTCAACGGTGATCCCAGCGCACGACTGCTCACGGCCATCGGCATCAATCCTCAACGTTCAACGCTCTATGCCCATCCCCTCGCCCGGCATTGCCAGCTCCTGCGAACACCCGGACGCATCCTGTTTGATCGAAAGTCACGACCGGAATACGGGAATGTGAAAGCAGCAATCAACAGTGGCACCACAACGCAAGCCATCCTTGAGCGCAGCCGCGTCACCGTTGCCGGCTTGATTCATATCGGCGCCTCTTTTGGCGCCGACGCCACTGCCGTGATGAGCCGCGAAACGCTGGAGGATATCCTTCCAGGCATGAATTCAGGCGAAATCGAAATCGGCCTGATCAAACTCAAAGATCCCACGCAGCAGACTGCCTTCATCCGCGAAACCAGCCGCACACTCCCCAGCGATGTTCAGCTCCTGACGCCTTCTGCGTTCATCCAGATGGAGCAGAACTTCTGGGACCGCAGCAAGCCGATCGGCTTCATCTTTCTCTTTGGCGTTGGCATGAGCCTATTCATCGGCAGCGCCATCCTGTTTCTAGTGCTCAACACAATCGTCCTGCTCCACAACGACGATTTCGCCACCCTGATGGCACTTGGTTACACGCGGGCACGCCTACAGCGCTCCATCTTCAACCAGTCCCTATTGCTCACCCTTGCTGGCTATCCCATTGGCTACCTCATAGCAGAAGTGATCTACGCCATCACACGCCTGGCAACCAATCTACCAATGGCGATGGATACTCAGCGCATTGGCATCGTGTTTATCTTCATCCTCGGAGCCTCATGCAGCTCAGGCCTGCTGACCATGCGCCGCCTGAACGAAACCAGCCCAGCCGACGCCTTCCGCTAGGCCCCACGTGAGCAAGCCGAAGCCAATGATCCTTGATGTTCGCGATCTCCACCACACCTTTCGTGATCCCAACGGCATCCATCAGTGCATCATTGACAAGGCAACATTCACGGCTCAAGCCGGCGAGCTGATTGCCATCGTGGGGCCCTCTGGCTGCGGGAAAACAACATTACTCACGCTGATTGGCGGGATCCGACCGATTCAATCGGGCAGCAGCCAAATCTGTGGAATCGAACTCTTTAACGCCAATACCCACACCTTGAGGCAAGCCCGCGCCCGGATTGGGATTGTCTTCCAAGCCCATCGTCTGGTGAGCTTTCTCACCATCCAGCAGAACATCATGGCCGGGCTGGAAGCCCATCGACAGCTCAACGCCCGTGACCAGCGACGCCTCGCGCAGGAGCTGCTGCGCTCGGTCGGTCTAGATACGTATCGCCATCATCTACCGCACCAGCTCTCCGGTGGTCAGCGCCAGCGGGCTGGCCTGGCGCGCGCCCTGATCCACAACCCCAGCCTGCTGCTGGCCGATGAACCCACAGCATCCCTGGATGCCGCCACGGCCGCTCTGCTGCTGGATCAACTCGAGCAGGCCTGTCAGGTGCGCCAGATGGCGATTGTGATGAGCACCCACGATCCGCGCATGATGCAGCGGGCCCATCGCGTGCTCGAGCTGCGCGATGGCCGGCTGCAGGAGCTCAACGCCTAACGACACCACCATCCTCACCCGAAGCAGAGCTGACAGACAGCAGCGGAATCACGGGTTCGCCAACAGCGCCTAAGATCCACAAACAGCCATACAAGATTCCCATGGTCTGCCGCGTCATTCTTCATCTCGGCAGCCATAAAACAGGCAGCACATCGATCCAAAGTGCTCTGAAGCGCTTTGACAACGGCAAGATCGCCTACGCCAACCTGGGCAACGCCAACCACAGCGCGCCACTATTCACAGCTTTTCCCAATCCAAATATAATTATCATATCTGGAAAAAGCATGGGCTATCGCGGCAGCAGATCGACGATCGCGCCAACAAAGCCAACACAGAGCTGCAGCAAGAGCTGAATCGCGCAGATCGCCACACGCTCATCCTTTCTGGGGAAGATCTAAGCCTGCTACAAGACAACGAGGTCGAGACACTCCTGCAAACACTACAGGGACAGAGCCGAGATGTGCTTGCCATCTGCTACGTTCGCCACCCCCTCGATTACGCCACCAGCGTCTGCCAGCAGCTGATCAAAGGTGGGGCCGATCATCTTCCACAAGTCTTCAGCCCTGCCTATCGAAAGCGCATCGAACCCTATCGCCGCCGCCTCCGGCCAGAGCAGCTGATCGTGCGACGCTTTGACCGTGACCATTTACACCGCGGCTGCGTGGTGGCTGATTTCTGCGACATCCTTGGCATCGACAGCAATTCCTTAACCATTAAGCCCCGCAACGAGTCGCTGCCGGCAGCAGCCATTCAGGCGCTCTACCAGCTGAACAACAGCGGCATCCTGCGCTATGGCGACCAGCAGATCATCCAGGCCCGCCATCACTTTCTGGCCGTACTAAACCAAATCTTTGCAGGAACACCGAAGCTTGAACGCCAGCTCCTGGCAGCCCACAGCGATTACAGCGATTGCACCTATCTAGCAGAGCACTTCGGCATCTTATTTCAAGAGCCAAGTGACAGCGATGCCCAACCACTACGCTGCCTGCACCGGTGGCTGGAAGAATTCGACACCACGATCAACGAACGCATTCAACACTGGCTGCATCACACAGCCGGATTGAGTGGCCATTACCCGGGTTCCAATGGCGCCATCCAGCGCCTGTTCTTCCAGTGCCTCAACAGTGCGATGCTCGCCGAGCACAAAGATCTGCTGAGATCGGTAGCTCGCAAAGCCGACAACAACGAGCCCATCCCCGCCGATGAAGCCCTAAGGCTACGCAGTCTTGCCCGACAGGCCAGACCAGGAACACCAGCGCCAGAGGCCCTCCAATAACAGGTTCAACATCCATCAGCAGCGCCAGAGCTGAGGCCACCAGGTGCAGGCCACCTACAATCCCTTCAGAACTGCTGAGGAGCATCGAGCCGCCCCAGCCTTTGCGTGCATGGTGATCGACTGCTCCCCGCCCAACACCCCTCGCCAAAAGCTGTTCGTGCTCGGCGTCGGCGCCCAGAAAGCCGGCACCACCTGGCTGCACCGGCAGCTCTGCACCAGCCCCGTGTTTGAGCCTGGATTCGCCAAGGAATATCACACCTTTGATGCGCTGTTCAGCCCCGTCTGCAGCTCGATTCGCAAACGGCTGCTGCTGGCCAGCCAGCGCGCCCTGCGCCCGGATCCCTCCGAACAACCCGGCCCGAGCGAGCCCCCCAACAGCCAACACACCAAACGCCTGTCCTTCATTGAGCGTCCTGACAACTACTTCGAATATTTCGACTATCTCTGGCTGAGCCAAACCAAAATCGAAGCAACGGGCGATATCACCCCGAGCTACAGCACCCTGGATGCCAAGACATTTCAGCTGATCCGCACAGGCCTGCTGGCCAAAGGGTTTTCACCAAAAGTGATCTTCCTGATGCGCGATCCGATCGAACGCATCTGGTCGATGCTGCGCATGGAGTGGCGCAACCGCGGCCAGATGCTCTCCTTTGAGGAGGAAATGAAGCGTCTGCTGGCGAGCCATCAGCAGGACGGCGTGCAACTCCGCACCCGCTACGACCGCACCATTCACAATCTGGAGCAGGTTTTCCGCCCCGAGGAACTCTGCTTCGGGTTGTACGAAGATCTGTTCAGCGACGCCGGCTTTGAACCGATTCGGCGCTTTCTCGGCATCGAGATCCCTCCGCCCGACTTCCACACCAGCATCAACGCCTCTCCCAAACAGGAGAACACCCTGCCTCGAGCTGATGTGGCAGCGGCCATCGCCCACACCTACCGCAGTGTGTACAACGCCGTGGACGCACGCTTTGGCGAGCGCGCTACCCGCCTCTGGCTTGGCTACCAGTTTCTGACCTGAAGCCAGAGCGAAAGCCCTCAAACGTCCAGCACCGGATACTCCTGATCGCAGAACGCATCGCCAAGCCATTGACGGAACGCCTGATTCTCCGCATCCAGGCGCTCGCGCAGGGCATCCACTTCGGCAGCTGTCAAGGCGAACTTCGGGCCGGCATCGCTGGAACGCAGCAACTCCAGCCGCTGCTGCCGCTGTTCCGGGCTCCATGCCTGAGCAGCGGGCTCAGCCAGCTCGCGCCACACCTGGCGGAAATGGACATTGCTGCAACCCTCGTTGGAGCGCAGCAGGCGCAACGGGGCTGGATCGATTGCACAGCGGCGCAACACCGCCGCCACAGGCCCCTGTGGCTCAGCACAGGCCTGACGGAAGGGCAGAAAGGTGATGGCTTCGCCAAACACCTGCTGCAGCAGCCGCACCTTGGGCAGTTGGCTTTTGAACCGCGTCACGGGAACCATCGGCCCGCGACCCTTCACCGCACGACGCAACGCATGCTGAATGGCGGAACAGTGATGGGAATAGGGACTGCGGACACAAGCCACCGGTAAGACCGTGGCACCAGCGCCCTGCAGACAAGCCACCAGATCCCGCAGATCCTCCAGCGCCATGGCGCTCACGTCTTCTCCCGAGAGCAGCACGCGATCATGCTCTGCGAGCACCTGCTCCAGGGTGTGGCGGTAAGCCGCAGAAACCGAGGGCAGATCCTGCAATCGCCAGAGCGTACTGATGTGATACGGCCGCCCTGCTGCATTGAAAGCGGTGCGCAGCGGAATGGAGTGGTTGTCAATGCCACGTCGCCCATTTTCGACGCAATGAAACAGCGGATAGCACACCCCCTGGGCCAACAACGCGGCGCGATTGGCCTTGCACGTGGCCTGCAGCGAACTGGTGGCCGTTTTGTGCAGGCCGGCGTGGAGATACACCACCCGTTCAGCCATCGGCAGCTCCTGCGGCATCGTCAAGACCACCGATAGATTGCCAGCCCACCGCTGGCCACCGGCGCCCATGTTCAGCGTCAACCCGGGGCGGCGGGACTCTTGCGCCAGCCTGATCCTGAGCGCGACCGCTGAACAGGCCCTGGCAGCGCGCGGCCCCGCCGCCACAGACCAGCAGCCGCCAACCGCCGCGGCCGCCGGCCTGGTGCACATCCACGCCTACTACCCCCAGCTGCTGGGGGAGCTGCTCGAACCGATCGCCCGCCACTGGCCCGGAGCGCCACCGGCCCTGCTGATCACCGTGCCCAGCGATGGCCGTGGCGAGCGGATGCAGGCCTGCCACACGGCTTTCCGTGCGGTGTTCGGCTCGGCTGGCCCCAGCTGCCGCTGGCTGGAGGTGGAGAACCGGGGCCGCAACCTGCTGCCCCTGCTGCAGGTGCTGGAGCTGCAGCTCGCGGCAGATCCGCAGGCCCCCTGGCTGCTGCACCTGCACACCAAGCAGACGCTGGATCCCCAGGGCATCGGCACTGGCTGGCGGCGCGATCTGATGCAGAAACTGCTGGGCAGCCCTGAGCAGATCCGCACCGCCCTGCAGCTGCTGAGCGATCCCAGCCCCGATCCCCCGGTGGGGCTGGTGACCCCCAGCCGCTACAGCGGCATCGAACGCCAATACCACTGGGGCGGCAACTTCCAGCTGGCGGCTGAGCTGGTGGCCGAACTGTTCCCCGGCCGTGAGCTGCACCCGGATCAACTGCTGCACTTTCCAGCGGGACTGATGTTCTGGTGCCGGCCACAGGCGCTGCAACCGTTGCTGCGGTTGCATCGCGATTCCTCCTGCTTCCCCGCTGAACCCCTCGGCACCAACGGCACGGTGCCCCATGCCCTGGAGCGGCTGATCTGCCACAGCGTGGAGGCCGCCGGCTGGCAGTGGCGACTGCTGGACCAGGCCGATCCAGACGCAGCGGCGGCAGCGATGCCGGAGGCCATGCCCTCGGTGTGGGAGCGGCGCAGCGCCACCTACCAACAGCTGCTCAGCCAGCGGCTGCGCGACCAGCAGCAGCAGCTCCAACGCGCACGGCAAGCGCAACAGGAGCTGGCGTTGCAGCTGCATCAGCACCAGCGCCAGGCCCAGCGCCGCCGGCTGCCGCCCTGGCGCCAGCAACCGCTGGAGGTGGCCCTGGTGCTGCAAAAGGCTGGCAAGGGGTATGTGAGCTCAGCCCACCTGCGGCTGCTGGAACCGCTGCAGCTGCTGGAGCAGCAGGGCCGCTGCCGGCTGCGGATCCTCGATGCACCAGACCTCAACAGCCTCTGCGGTGCGGCGGTGGTGATCGCCCAACGGGGAGCGCTGGCAGACCCCGGCGCCGCCGATCAGCTGCAGCAGCACTGCCGGCAGCTGCAGATCCGACTGATCGCCGACCTCGATGACGCCCTCTGCTGCCTGCCGCCCCAGCACCGCGAACAAGAGCGCTACCTAACGCAGAGCGCCGCCGTGGACCGCCTGCTCAGCTGCTGCGATCACGCCATCTTCTCCACAGCTGTGCTGCAGGAGACCTACCGCCAGCATCTGGCCTGCAACGGGCTGGAGCTGGGCGCAAGCAGCGTGATCGCCAACGGCCTCAGCCCCCGGCTGTGGCGCCCCGAGCAGCACGGGTTGCCGCCACGCCGTGCCTTGCCGGCCAGCACGCCCCTGCAGATCCTCTACATGGGCAGCGCCACCCACGACGACGACTTCCAGATGCTGCTGCCGCAGCTCGATGCCCTGCACGCGCAGCACCCAGGCCGCTTCCAGCTGCACGTGATCGGCGCCCTCAGCAGCGCGCCGGAGCGAGCCTGGCTGCAGCTGCGGCCGGTGCCGCTGCAGGTGCGGCGCTATCCCCAGTTCGTGCCCTGGCTGCTGCAGCGGCGCTCGTATCACTGCGGCATCGCCCCCCTGCGGGCCCACCCCTTCAATGCCGCCAAGAGCGATGTGAAGGTGCTCGACTACGCCGCCCTGGGGCTGGGCTGCCTCTGCTCACAGGGCCCCGCCTACGACCCACTGATCAGCCGTGGGCTGGCCCTGGGCACCGCCAACGACGACTGGCAAACGGCCCTGGCGACGCTGCTGCAGGATCTGCGGCCGATGCAGCGGTGCGGCCGGCGGGCACAGCAGTATCTGTGGCGCCGGAGATCCTGTGCCAGGGTGGCGCACCAGCTCTGGACTGTGCTGCGACGAGATCGATGAGCGATCCCCACACCAGACACCCCTCACCGCAGGATCCCGGGCTGGACTTCTACACACGCTTCGGCGAGCTGGATCTGGAGGGCCGGCTGCTGATCCGCTGCGATCAGCACCTGGCCAACGGCAACCACGACGCGGCCTTGGCGGATCTGCTGGCGCTGGTGCCGCGGGCGCCCTGGCTGCAGGACATCTGCGCCAGCCGTCTGCAGCGGCTGCTGACCTGGCGCCGGCAGCAGGGGGCCGTGGCGGAACGGGAGCTCTGCGCAGCGGAAACCCAGGCGATCACGCCGGAGCTGGCCCTGGAGCTGCTGCAGCGGGTGCTGCAACAGCCGAGCCTGCAGGTGGTGCTGCGCGGTTGCAGCCCGGAGCTGCTGCTCGAAGGGCTGCTGCAGCAAGCGGTCTGGGATGCCGAGGTGTGGCTTGATCCCGGGGCGGTGAGCGACCCGGGCAACACCCGCCTGCCCGAGGCTGCCGCCTGGCTCGACGGACTGAGCAGCGACCGCCGGCCGGCGCCCCTGCGATCGCTGCGGCTGCGGGAAGCGGCGAAACACCTGCGCCAGCAGGGCCTGGCCTGGGTGCCCCGCAGCCAGCCCCTGGAACCCTGGAGCCTGAGCCAGCTGGAGGCCGCGCAACCCGCCGACTGGCCGCGCTGCCTGCAGCGCAGCCTGGGCCGCCAGCTGCTGCAAGCCCAGGCCCCCCTGCCCCCGGCTGAGGCCATGCCCCCCAGCGAAGCCGGGCACAGCCTCAGCCTGGTGCTGACGATCAGCGAGAGCGAATCCGCCGAGTCGATCCGCGGCAGCATCGCCAGCCTGGCGGCGGCTGATCCTGCGGACATCAGGGACCTGATCGTGGTCCATCCCCCCCTGCGGCCAGCCCAACAGAGCGGCCTCGCCGCCGCACTGCGCGAGCTGCCGGCCGCTCTGCAGGCCCGGCTGCAGCAGCTGGACAATCCTCGGCGCAGCGGCGTGGCGCTGGCCTGCAACCGGGCTCTGGCCAGCAGCCGCGGCGATCAGTTGCTGCTGCTGCGCGCCGGCGTGCGTCTGGAGCCGGGGGTGATCACCACCCTGCAACAGGCCCTGCGCGATGGCAGGTGCCGGGCTGTGCAACCGAGCCTGCGCAGCCCCGAAGGGCGCGTGGTGGGGCTGGGCTACGGCTTCGCGGCTGCGGGGCAACCCGGCCAGCCCGTGCTGCACGGATGCCCCTGGCCGGAGCACTTACCAGAAACCAGTCGGCAGCAGGCGGTGCTCGGCAGCTGCTGGCTGCTCCGGCGTCAGGAGGTGCTGGCGGTCGGCGGCTGGGATCCCCAGTACCGCGATGGCCTGGACGACCAGGACCTCTGCCTGCGGCTGATCCACCGCTTCGGCGGCCACTGCCTGGTGTGCACCGCGGCAACCGCCAGCGCACCGCTGCAGCAGGGCGAGGAGCTCAAAAGCGATGACCGCGACTGGAATCGCTGTGTGTTCCAGCAGCACGACCTGGCGACTGCGGATCTGGCGGATGTCGCCCGCAGCTATGGCCATGCCCTGGTGGGGCTGCTTCCGGAAGCCGATCCCCCGACCAGCGCCAGCCTGCAACGCCAGCTCGGCGTGCTCGCAGCCCAGCCTGCAGCAGATCGCGACCCGACGCTCCTCTCAGTCGGCTAGAGCCCCGGCCAGCAGCTTCATGATCGTTTCACTGGCTGCGGCGCTGCGCTGGATCAGGCTGGCCTGATCTTTCACCTGACGCGCCAGCGCCTCCAGCTCCCGCTGCTGCAGCTGCAGGGTGAGCTCCAGTTCGGCCCGGCGCTTGCGGTTCCAGTCGAGCTTGCCGGCATCGCTGCTGGCCTGCTCATAGAAGGCTTCAAAGCCCGCATTCAGCTCATTGAGTTGCCGGGCCAGGAGGTCGCGATCCTCGAGCACATGATCGAGATCCTGACGCTGCTGCTGCAGGTACTGCTGTTGCTCCGCCAGATCAGCTGCCAGCAAGCGGCGCTCGGCCATGGCCGCCAGCAGCAGCTCCGGGGTGCAGCGCTGCTGCAGCTCCACGGCATAGGGCACCGCATCCGTGGGGGCGTGACGCTCCAGCACGGCATAGGCCTCCCGCACCGCTGGATGATCGTCCAGAAACTGCAGGGTGAGCTGGGCCAGCAGCGGATCCACCGGCAACGGTGGCGGCAGATCCGGCGGCGCGGGGACTGCGAGCGACTCAGCACTGGGCTGCACCAGCCAGGACACCAACTGCGGCAGCGCGTAACGCTCCAGATTCACCGGCCGTGCTGGGGCCGTGCGGCCGGAATCCTGCAGCTGCTGCACCAGCTCGCCGTAGACCGCCCAGGCCTGGGCTAAGGCCTGCGGTGAGTCCCCGCTCGCCTCCAGCAGGCGATGGGGCGGCAGGTAGGGGAGCAGCAACGGTTGCGCAGCATCCGCCAACTCTTCGGGCCGCTCCTCTGGATCCACCAGCTGCACCAACCCAGGCAAGGCCTGCGCCAGGCCCTGCTCCAGCGGCCCCAGCTCCGGGGCCTTGCGGAAGGGCCACAGGGCAAGAATCTGCACAACGGCTCCGGGGAGTGGGTCGTAACGTATCAAGGACTGAAGCCAGCGGTTCCGGCCCTGGGCGCGCGATGGGCCGATCCCGGGGCGAACTCCAAGCCGAGCCTCTGGGGTCCCAGGCAGCGCGCGTTCTGCTGCCGCAGGCCGCCGGTCACGGACGCTGGCGGCTGCCGCTGCCCGCCGGAGCCGCCCCTGGGGGCTGCTGGCCGCAGGATGGCTGGCTGCAACTGCAGCTGCACCTCGATCGCGCCCTCGGGCCGACATCGTTCGTCCTGCATCAGCCAGGAGAGCGCCTCCTGGAGCGGCGGCTGGTGGGCAACGAGCCCCTGGAACTGATCTGGCCGGTCGCCTGGCTGAAGAACCGCCCGGAGCTGACGATCCAGGGCAGCGACCGGCTGCAGCTGCGCCACATCCGGCTGCAGGGGCTCAGCGCCGCCATGGCCGAGCGGCGGCTGATGCTGATCCTGCAATCTCTGCAACCCGGCACCCCGGCAAAGCAGCAGGCCCGGCTCAGGCGTGAGCTGCAGCTCGATGGTCCCTGGCCCGATCGCCGGGAACGCCTGGAGCATCTGTTCCGCTGCTACTGCCGCAGCCAGGCACCCAACGCGCTGGGGCGCCATGGGCGGCTGGTGCAGCAACGCCAGCTGGAGGATCAAGCCGCCCTCGCCCTGGCGGCCCAACGGGATCAGGGGCCAAGGATCTCGATCGTGGTGCCGATCTACCGGCCCGATCCGCTGCATCTGCAGGCCTGCATCGACTCGATCCGCCGCCAGAGCTACGGCCGCTGGCAGCTGTGCCTGGTGGACGACCACAGCCAGGATCCCCTGACCGCCGCCCTGCTGCAGCAGGCCGCCAACAGCGATCCCCGCATCCAGGTGCGGATGCGCAGCAGCAACGGCCACATCTCAGCCGCCACTAACGACGCGATCGCCATGGCAGATGGCGACTACATCGCCTTTGTCGACAACGACGACAGGCTGGCCCCGACGGCCCTGGAGCAGGTGGCCGCCGCCATCGCCGCCGATCCTGGCCGCAAGCTGATCTACAGCGATGAGGATTTCATCGCCCCCAGCGGCGAGCGGATCAATCCGCACCACAAACCCGACTGGAATCTGGAACTGTTGCGGGCGCACAACTACATCACCCATCTGACGGTGGTGTGTGCCAGCACCCTGCGCCAGCTGGGCGGCCTGCGCAGCAGCTGTGATGGCGCCCAGGACTACGACCTGATGCTGCGCCTCAGCGAAGTGCTGCAGCCCGAGCAGATCCATCACATCCCCCGCGTCCTCTACCACTGGCGGATCAGCCCCACCTCCACGGCCTCGGGCGGCGCCGCCAAGACCTACACGGTCGATGCCGGCCAGCGGGCTCTGGCTGAGCACCTGCAGCGCTGCGGCCTGCCGGCCACGGTGGACCCCTTGGATCGCCCCAACTTCTACCGGCTGCGCTGGCCGCTGCCGCAGCCGGCCCCGACGGTGTCGCTGATCATTCCCACCCGCAACGGCCTGGGGGTGCTGCAGCCCTGCCTCGAGAGCATCCAGTGCAGCACCTACCCCGGCCTGATCGAGGTGGTGATCCTGGACAACGACTCCGATGATCCGGCCACCCTCGGCTATCTGCAGGAGCTGAGCCAGCGCGGCATCGGCCGATCCCCCCGCGTGCAGCACCGGCTGATCCGTTGGCCGGGACGCTTCAACTACGCCGCCATCAACAACGACGGCGTGGCCCAATGCACGGGCGAGGTGGTGGTGCTGCTGAACAACGACACCGCCGTGATCAGCCCCGACTGGCTGGAGGAGCTGGTGAGCCAGGCGCTGCGGCCCGAGGTGGGTTGCGTAGGGCCCAAGCTGCTCTACGGCGACGGCACCCTGCAACATGCCGGGGTGATCACCGGCATCGGCGGCAGCGCCGGCCATGCCTTCAAGGGCGAACCCGGCGAATGGCGCGGCTACTTCAACCGAGCGATGGTGAGCCAGGAGATGAGCGGCGTCACCGGGGCCTGCCTGGCCATCCGCCGCAGCACCTACCTGGAGGTGGGCGGGCTCGATGCCGACACCTTCCCGGTGGCCTTCAACGATGTCGACTTCTGCCTGAAGGTGCGCCAGGCCGGCTATCGCAATCTGTTCACGCCCCATGTGCAGCTGCACCACTTCGAATCGAAGAGTCGCGGCTATGAAGACACGCCCGTCAAGGCACTGCGCTTCAAGCGCGATCGGGAGTGGCTGCGGCAACGCTGGCTGCCCGAGCTGATGCACGATCCCGCCTACAACCCCAACCTCAGCCTCAACCGCGAAGACTTCCAGCTGGCGGATGCCGGCAGCTGAACCCGGCAGCGGCGACCTTCACACCCATCCGCCGATCACCCCTGCATCAGCGACACCAGATCGAGGGCCTGCTCACAACGCAGATCGCTGTCCAGCGATTCCATCACCCGGTCATTGCCGCCGGCCTTGTTCAACGCCAGAAACAGACTGGAATCCTCCTCCAGCCGCACCTTGCCGCCCACCCGGCGGCCACGGCCGGTGAGCTCGGGAAACTGCTGCTCGAAGCTGTGATGCAGCAACACCGATGGCACGCCCATCAGCAGCGTGCAGCGCTTGAACCAGAGGTCGTCGGCATGGCCCGCCAGGGCGATCGCCCGCGGCAGATCCAGCACGGAGGCGTGCAGGTGGCTGAGGCGATAACAGATGCCATCCTTGCCGGTGGGCACTGTGCGCAGGCTGGGCTCGAGCAGCTGCGGATCGTTTTTGAGCCACTGGCCGTAGGGCAGGATGCGGCGCTCGCTGTCGATCTGCAACTGGCGGCCGCGGAAGCCCACCACGCAGCCCCAGCGCCGCTCGGCTTCCAGCAGGCGTTGCAACCAGTTGCGCGGATAGAGGGTGTCGTCATCGGCGGTGATCAACAGCGGATCGGCCGCCAGCTGCGCTGGCGATAGGCGCTGAATCAGCGGCAGCAGCTTGCGGTAGGGGCCGCAGTTCTGCACCAGATGCACGGCAAAGCCGATCCGCCCCGGCGCGGCAGGGCGCTGCAGGCGGCGCAGGGCCAACGGCACCGCCGAGAAGCCGCGATCGAGCAGGTAAGGCTCCCGCGAGAGAAAGAGATGCAGCTCCACCACGCTCTCCACCCCCTGCAGCGACTGGCGCAGCAGGCTGCCCAGGGTGCGCAGCAGGGCGCCTTCACGCCCACGGATCGAGGTGAGGCCGATCTGAATCGATGGGCGATGCGCAGCAGCCCGTTCTTGCACCGGCATCAGACGAGCAACGCCCCGTTCATCAGCCGCCGCCACTGGCGCAAGCGCAGACTGCAGCCGTATTCAAAATCGGAGGACACCGTGCCGCTGGAGGAGCGCATCAGGTAGAGCGGCTGCTCGAGGGTCTGCAGGGCCTCCGGGCCGAACTGACGACGCAGACGGGCACGGAACTCGACATCCCCTCGCGATCGCACCGGATAGAAACCGCCCAGTTGCACCGCCGTCTGCCGCCGCACCAGCAGCGTGGTGATGCCATCGCCCCAGAAGCCCAGCCCATCGCCATCGGGCTGGGGCTGGGCCGTGGCCTCATCCAGGCGCAGATGCCGGGCATAGACCGCCACCGCCCCCCGCTGCAGCGCCTGCCACTGGCACTGCAACCGCAGGGGATGGGAGAGATCGTCATCATCCTGAATGGCGATCGCCTCCGTGCGGCAGGCAGCCAGGGCGATATTGCGACAGGCGTACTGACCGAGGTTCTGCTCCTGCCGCAACAGGCGAATCGGCAGCTGAAAGGCATGGCTGAGCAGGGTCAGCAGCTGGCGCAGATCAGCGGCCAAAGGTTCGGGCGATCCGTCATCCACCACCAGCACCTCCTGAGGCGGGGCCGTCTGCAGTGCCAACGATTCGAGGGCCAGCCGCAGGCGATCGAGATCAGGCCGATAGGTGGTGATCACCACCGTGATCGGCAGGGTCGCGCCGGAACCATCGGGCGCGACATGGGTGCGCCAGTGATCCAGGATCGATCGAAAGGC
>CBFHOT010000028.1:0-20058 GCA_965657465.1 Cyanobacteriota bacterium
GCCTGGCGGCCCTGATCGTCGCCGGTGGGGTCGGCGTGAGCTGGCAGCGCCAGCGCAGCGGCCGCCAGGCCGATCTGGGGCGCTACACCGTGCTGGCCGGCTCCGGCGAGCTGCCCGGTGTGGTCAACGCCTCGGGGGAACTGGAGGCCGAGCAGCGGGTGAATGTCAGTCCCAAGCGCCAGGGGGTGCTGCGGGAGCTGTATGTGGAGGAGGGCGATCGGGTGCAGGCCGGCCAGGCCCTGGCGCGGATGGATGCCGACGACCTGGATGAACGGCTGCAGGAACTGATGGCCCAGGTGCGCTCCGCCGAGGCGGAGCTGGTGCGCAGCCGCAGTGAGCTGGAGCGCAACGAACGGCTCTACCGCCAGAACGCCATCAGCCTCAGCGACTACAACAGCGTGCGCAGCACTTTCCTGGTGGACCAGGCGGCGGTGCAGGCGGCCCGCCAGCGGCTGGAGGCCCGGCGGGTGGAGCAGGCCGATCTGGTGGTGCGGGCGCCCTTCGCCGGCGTGATCAGTCAGCGCTACGCCGATCCCGGCGCCTTCGTGACCCCCACCACCTCCGCCTCGACCACAGCCGGCGCCACCAGCTCCTCGATCGTCGAGCTGGCGCAGGGCCTCGAGGTGGTGGCCAAGGTGCCCGAGAGCGACATCGGTCGGATCCGGCTGGGCCAGCAGGCGAACGTGCGGGTGGACGCCTTCCCCGACCGGCGCTTCGCCGCCCGGGTGAAGCGGATCACGCCACGGGCGGTGAAGGTCAACAACGTCACCTCCTTCGACGTGTATCTGGAGTTCCTGGCGCAGCAGCCGCAGCTGCGCATCGGCATGACCGCCGACATCGACTTTCAGACCGGCCGCATCCGCGCCCGCACCCTGGTGCCGACGGTGGCGATCGTCACCGAGGATGGCCGCCCCGGGGTGCTGCTGGTGGACAAGGACCGTCAGCCCCGCTTCCAGGCGGTGGAGCTGGGGGTGAGCGGCGGCAAGGACACCGAGATCCTCTCGGGCCTCGAACCGGGGGCGCGGGTGTTCATCGATCTGCCGCCCTGGGCGAAGAAGCAGCGGCGCTGAGCCGCGGCGCTGCAGCTCAGGCCGCCAGGAAGCGCCGGGCGGCCTCCACGATTCGGCCGCTGGCCCGGCCATCACCGAAGGGGTTGTGGGCTCGGGCCATCGCCTCATAGGCCGCCGGATCGTTGAGCAGGGTGCTGGCCTCCGCCACGATGTCGGCGCTGGCGGTGCCGATCAGCTTCGCCGTGCCGGCGCTGACGGCCTCGGGACGCTCGGTGGTGCGGCGCAGCACCAGCACCGGTTTGCCCAGGGCCGGCGCCTCCTCCTGCAGGCCGCCGGAATCGGTGAGCACCAGCGTGCAGCCGCGCATCGCCGCCACCAGCTGGTCGTAGTCGAGCGGCTCGGTGAGGAAGGCGCGGGGATGGCTGCCGAGCATCGCCTGCAGCGGCTCGCGCACGGTGGGATTGCGGTGCAGCGGCAGCAGCAGAGCCGTATCGGGGAAGCGCTCCAGCAGCTCGAGGAAGCCCTGGCCGATCTCACCCAGCCGCTCGCCCCAGTTCTCGCGCCGATGCACGGTGGCCAGGATCACGCGCTGCTTCAGCCAATCGAGCCCCGGCAGCTCGTAGGCCGGCGCCTGCTCGGCCATCTGCAGCAGGGCATCGATCACCGTGTTACCCGTGGTGAGCACCTCACCGATCACCCCCGAGGCGCGGCAGTTGGCGGCTGACACCTCGGTGGGAGCGAAGTGCAGCTGGGCCAGCTGGGAGATCAGCCGGCGGTTGGCCTCCTCCGGGAACGGATCAAAGAGGTTGTCGGTGCGCAGCCCGGCCTCCACATGGCCCACCGGGATCTGCTCATAGAAGGCGGCCAGGGCCGAGGCGAAGGCGGTGGTGGTGTCGCCCTGCACCAGCACCAGATCGGGCCGGTGCTGGGCGAACTCCTCCTTCAGGCCGTTGAGGGCCGCGCAGGTGATGTGGGTGAGGGTCTGCTTCGGCGCCATCAGCGCCAGATCGTGGTCGGCGCGCAGGCCGAACAGCTCCATCACCTGACTCACCATCTCGCGGTGCTGGCCGGTGAGCACCACACGGGTACGGAAATCCTCGGCCTGCTGGAAGGCGCGGATCACCGGGGCCAGCTTGATCGCCTCGGGCCGGGTGCCGAGCACGATCGTGACCAGGGGCAGCGACACCGCAGGCGTGCAACAGATGGGCGGATCCTAAAGAGCGCCTGCAGGGCTGACAGAAGCGGACAGGGCGACGAAGCTGGGTCCACCGTGGTGGCCTGCGATGACGCAATCGCCATTTCCCCCATCCCCCTTCCCGCAGGCCCCCTTCCCCGCGGGACTGCCGCCCCTGGGGATGCCCCCTCCGGCAACGGCCATGCCCGGGGGGAGCGGGGCGGCAACGCCGGCGGCAGCAGCACCGCCAGCAGCCGGTGGCAACGCCACCACCCCCCAGCAGGCCTCGGGCAGCCAGGGGCTCGGCCCCCTGCCGGCGAGCCTGGAGGAGATCGTGCGCCTGGCCGATGGGCGCAACTTCTCCGATGTGCACCTCGGGGTGGGAGAGGAGCCCCGCTACCGCGCCCGCGGCGAGATGCTGCGCACCGGCTGGCCCGCGACCGATGCCGCCACCTTTGAGGGCTGGATGCGGGAGATGCTCAGCCCAGCGGAGGTGGATGGCTTTCTGCGCGACAAGGAATACGACGGCTCCCACGCCTTCCCCTTCGTGCGGGTGCGGATCAACCTGATGGATTCCCTGCGGGGGCCGGCGATGGTGCTGCGCCTGATCCCCCAGAAGATCGCCTCCCTGGAGGATCTGCATCTACCACCGGTGTTGAGCGAACTCTGCGCACGCCCCAAGGGCATGATCCTGGTGACGGGCCCCACAGGATCGGGCAAGAGCACCACCCTGGCGGCGATGATCGACTGGATCAACGGCAACATGTGCCGCCACATCCTCACGATTGAGGATCCGGTGGAATTCGTGCACGAAAGCCGGCAGTCGCTGATCCGCCACCGGGAGGTGGGGCAGCACACCAAGGTGTTCCACAACGCCCTGAGGGCGGCGCTGCGGGAGGATCCGGATGTGATCCTGATCGGTGAAATCCGCGATCAGGAAACCCTGGCCACGGCGATCGAGGCCTCGCAGACCGGCCACCTGGTGTTCGGCACCCTGCATACCAATTCCGCCGTCAAGACGGTGGAACGGGTGCTGGGCATGTATCCCCCGAGTGAACAGGACAGCGTGCGCCGGGCGGTTTCAGAAACGCTGCTGGCGGTGATCGCCCAGGGGCTGCTCAAGACCACCGATGGCAAACGCTGCGCCTATCACGACATCCTGATCAACACCGATGCCTGCAAGGACTACATCCAGCGGGGTGAACTCGATGAGATCGAGGAGATCATGAATCGCAGCCGTTTTGATGGCATGCAGACCGCCAATCAGGCCCTGCTGGAACTGGTCCAGAGCGGCCGGGTGGAAGCCGAGGACGCCCTGGCCCAGAGCCTCAAGCCGAACGAACTGGCCCAGGCCCTGCGGGGCCGCACCTGAAGCGGCGGCTCAGCCTAGGGCGAGGCGGGCGATCAGCAGCACCGCCAGTCCCAGGGAGAGCCCGAGCATCGCCAGGCGGCCGTTCCAGATTTCGGCCTGGGGGGTAAAGCCGCGGCGCCAGGCATTGAGTTCGCTCTGGCTCACCGGTTCAACCTGAGGGGTCGCGTCAACGGGGGCCGCGTCAACGGGAGGCGGGTCGAGAGGAGCCATGGCGCGCGGGATCTCGTGGCGCCAGCCTAAGGCGATTAAAAGGCTGGCTCAGTTTCGTAAAGCCGGTCTGCCTGCTCCAGGGGCAAGCGGGCCGCCACCCCGAGGCCCGCCGGACTGACGGCCCCAAGGGCCAGGCGGCGGCAGGCCGCCACGCCGATCATCGCCGCGTTATCGGTGCAGTAGGCCAGGGGCGCCACCCGCCACTGCAGACCGTCGCGGTTGCAGCGCTCCTGCAGCAACGCCCGCAACCGCCGGTTGGCGGCCACGCCCCCCACCAGCACCAACGTGCCCAAGCCGTGATCCAGGGCGCAACGGCAGCTGCGCTCCACCAACACCTCAGCCACCACCTGCTCGAAGCTGGCCGCCAGATCCGCCACCGGCAGCACCTCACCGGTAAGGGCCTGCTGCTCCTCCAGGGCGCGCACCTGGCGCAGCACGGCGGTCTTGAGGCCGCTGAAGCTGAAGTCGTAGGGATGGAAACCGCCTTCCGGCCTCGAGACGCGGCCCTTGGGCAGGGCGAAGCGGCCGGGATCCCCGGCCGCCGCCGCCGCCTGGATGGCAGGCCCGCCGGGATAGCCGAGCCCCAGCAGGCGCGCCACCTTGTCGAAGGCCTCCCCGGCCGCGTCGTCGTGGCTGCGGCCCAGCCGCTGGTAGGCCCCGGGCCCGTCCACGCGCACCAGCTCGGTGTGGCCGCCACTGACCAGCAGCACCAGATAGGGCCCCTCGGGCAGCGGATTCCCCAGCGCCACCGAGGCCAGGTGCCCCTCCAGGTGGTGAATGCCAAGAAAGGGCTTGCCGTGCAGCCGCGCCAGGGTGCGGCCGGTGATCGAGGCCACCAGCAGCGCCCCCACCAGGCCGGGAGCCACCGTGGCGGCCACCGCATCGAGCTGCGCCGGCGGCACGCCGCTCTCCTCAAGCACCTGAGAAATCAGTTGCGGCAGGGCTTCCACATGACGGCGCGAGGCGATCTCGGGCACCACCCCACCCCAGCGGGCGTGCTCTTCCACCTGGGAGGCCACGGCGCTGGCGAGCACGGCGCCATCGCGCACAATCGCCGCTGCGGACTCGTCACAACTTGTTTCGAGGGCCAGAACCGTGGTCATCCCGCCGCTGCAACGCCCCTACTGTCCGCAGGTGACATCCTGCACCGCGATGCGCCGTCTTTTCCCCCGCCTGTGCGCGGTCCTGCTTTCCGCCTTCCTGCTGTTCGGCTTTGCACCCGTCGCCAAGGCAGACGCATCGGTTGCCGGACTCACCCCCTGCGCCGAAAGCCCTCGCTTCCAGCAGCGTGCCGCCGCTGCCAAGACCGACCAGGCCAAGGCTCGTTTCGAGCTCTACAGCCAGGCCCTCTGCGGCAACGATGGCCTGCCCCACCTGATCGTGGACGGCCGCTGGAGCCACGCCGGTGACTTCATGATCCCCGGCATCGCCTTCCTCTACATCGCCGGCTGCATCGGCTGGGCCGGCCGCTCCTACCTGATGGCCATCCGTGGCAGCAAGGACGCCACCATGAAGGAGATCCAGATCGATCTCTCCCTGGCCCTGAAGAGCACCCTTGGTGCCGCCACTTGGCCGCTGGCTGCCTTCGGTGAGCTCACCAGCAAGAAGCTGACCGAAAGCGACGACAAGATCACCGTCTCCCCTCGCTGATTGAAGGGATTGATCGGCGGCTGAATTGGATCGGTAACCAGCTCACTCGGCAGCCACCTCAGGTGGAGGTTGCTGAAGCTCCTGAGCTCGAACCTCTCTTCCCTCTCAGCAGCACCTTCCCTCACGGCTTTCTGCAGCGCCAGCGCTTCTCCAGCCCTTGCGTATTCCCCTTTGCTTCATCCAGCCATGAAAAAGTTCCTCACCACCGCTCCGGTGTTCGCCGCGATCTGGTTCTCCATCACCGCCGGCATCCTGATCGAGTTCAACCGCTTCTTCCCCGATCTGCTCTTCCACCCGATGTGAGTGGGTTGCCCTCGGGCCAATCAGATCCAGCGATTCAGTCAGCGGTCCTCAAGGGGCCGCTTTTTTGTTTGATGGCCAGGAACGCCTTCAGCGGGCCGGGCTGAGACGCGCCTGGCTGACGGGCGGGCGTCCCTCAGCCGAGCTGAAGCAGCTGCTCCAGCTGCCCCAGGGCCTCCTCGAGATCGCCATTGACCAGGGCGGCGTCGAACTCCGGCTCCGCCGCCAGCTCGATGCGCGCCCGCTCCATCCGGCGCTGGATGGCCTCGTCGCTGTCGGTGCCGCGGCCGCGGATGCGGCGCTCCAGCTCCTCGAAGCTGGGGGGCTTGATGAACAGCTGGAAACCAGCCGGAAAGCTCTGACGCACCTGGCGGGCGCCCTCCAGTTCGATCTCCAGCAACACCGGCCGGCCGGCGGCGAGCTGCTCCTCCACCGGCTGACGCGGCGTGCCGTAGAGGTTGCCGGCGAACTCGGCCCACTCCAGGAAACCGCCCTGCTGCACCTGCTGCTCGAAGCGCTCGCGGCTGAGGAAGAAGTAGTTCACGCCCTCCACCTCCCCGTGGCGGGGCGCGCGGGTGGTGGCAGACACCGACAGCCAGATCTGGGGATGACGAGCCAGCAGCCGGCCCACCAGCGTGCCCTTGCCCACGCCGCTGGGTCCGGTGATCACGGTGAGTCGGGCCATCGCTGCGCCTCGGGTCGGGCTGCAGAGTAGAAGCCCCTGCGGAGCGGCCCGCTCAAGCCATGGCCAGGCTGCAAGCGATGGATCTCACCAGCCTGCAGGCGGTGCTGGCGGAGTGGCGCGGCCTGCTGCTGCCGAGCCGTTTTGAGAAGGCGCAGCAGAGCAGCAGCCACAGCCTGCAGATCGGCTTGCGCCACCTGCGCGGCATGCAGTGGCTGGAGCTGAGCTGGCTGGCGGAGGCGGCCCGGGTGCATGCCATCGCCCCACCGCCGCGCCAGGGGGAGGGCAGCACCCTCGCCCAGCAGCTGCAGCACGGCCTGCGCGGACTGGCCCTGATCGCCATCGAGCAACCGGGCTGGGAGCGGGTGATTGACCTGGGCTTCGCCCGCAGGCCCGGCGAGGCGATCGAGCGGCACCTGGTGATCGAACTGATGGGGCGCCACAGCAATCTGTTCCTGCTCGATGGCGAGGGGCGGGTGATCGCCCTGGCGCGACAGGTGAAGCCCGGCCAGTCGCGGCTGCGGCCGATCGGCACCGGCGACCCCTACCAGCCGCCGCCGCCCCAGGCGGGGAGCCGGCCGAGCCTCACGGAGAGCGAGGCGAGCTGGCGGCGCCAGCTGAGCCTGCTGCCGCTGCCGCTGGGGCGGGCCCTGCGGGACGCCTACCAGGGCATCAGCCCCGCCCTGACCGCGCAGCTGCTGCCGGCGGACTGGCTGGAGCGGCCCGTGCAGGAGCTGAATGAGGCCGAATGGCAGCAGCTCTGGCAGCGCTGGCGGGGCTGGCTGATGGCCCTGGAGCAGCAGCGTTTCCTCTGGCAGAGCGATGGTGAGAGCTACCGCTGCTGGCAGCCGGCCGAGGCGGACGCCGCTGCGGAATCAGCGGCACAATCTCCAGCGGCCACCAGGCGAGCCGCCGAGGGCGGAAGCAGCGACCAGGGCGAGCGATCCGGCGTGGGGAGGCCGACGCTGCCGATCAATGCCGGCCTGGCCGACTACTACGGCGCCCGGCTGGAACGGCGCGAGTTGGAGGCCCAGCGCCAGCAGCTGCAGCACCAGCTGGAGAAACTGGCGGCCCGGGAGCAGCGGCTGGCCGCCGAGCAGGAGCAGCTGCTGGCCGCCACCAGCGGCAGCGACGCTCTGCAGCAGCAGGCCGACGCCCTGCTCAGCCAGCGGCAACCGAGCCGCAGCTGCATCGACGCCGCCCAGAAGCTCTACCGCCAGGCCCGCAAACTGCGGCGCTCGGTGGCCCTGATCACCCCCCGGCTGGAGCAGCACCGCCAGCATCTGCAGGCGATCGAGGCGAGCCTCACCTATGTGGAGCAGGCCGCCGATCTGGAGACGCTGGCGGCGATCCGCCAGGAGCTGGAGGAGCTGCTGGGCCGCTCCACCCGACCCGGCCGGCGCCAGCGGCGCGCCGCCGAACAGGCCCGGGGCGTACCCCAGCCGCTGGAGCTGCGCACCGCCACCGGCCTGACCCTGCAGGTGGGCCGCAATCACCGCCAGAACGAGTGGGTGGCCTTTCGTCAGGCGCGCCGCGGCGACCTCTGGTTCCATGCCCAGGAACAACCCGGCAGCCATGTGGTGCTCAAGAGTTCCGAGCAGCCGGCGGCGGAAGCCGATCTGCAGGCGGCCGCGGATCTGGCGGCCCATTTCAGCCGCGGCCGCGCCAACGGCAAGGTGCCGGTGGTGATGGTGCCGGTGGAAGAGCTGCAACGGATTCCCGGCGCCGCGCCGGGCACGGTGCGCCACCGCTGCGGCGAGGTGCTCTGGGGGGAGCCGGATCGGGCCCTTAGCCTGCTGGCCTGCGGCCCACAGCCCCGATGACCGATGACTCCAGGCTGACGGTCAGCACGGCCCAGCCGCCGCCGCCGCCGATCCGGATCCCTGGGGCCGGCGCCACCGCGCAGCCCGAGTCCCCCGCCGAGGAGTATCCCGGCGAGGTGGAGATGAGCCTGCTGGAGCACCTTGAGGAGCTGCGGCGGCGGATCCTGCGCAGCCTGCTGGCGGTGGTGGTGATGGCGGCGGCCTGCCTGGTGGCCGTGAAACCCCTGGTGCGGCTGCTGGAGATGCCCGCCGAGGGCATCCGCTTCCTGCAGCTGGCACCGGGCGAATTCCTGTTCGTGTCGTTGAAGGTGGCCGGCTATGCCGGCCTGAGCCTGGCCCTGCCCTGGGTGCTCTACGAGATCCTGGCCTTCGTGCTGCCGGGGCTGACCCGGCGCGAGCGGCGGCTGGTGGCGCCGGCTGTGGCCGGTTCGGCGGTGCTGTTCGCGGCGGGCCTGGCCTTCGCCTGGTGGGCGCTGGTGCCGGCCGCCCTGCGCTTCCTGGTGAGCTACGGCGCCGATGTGGTGGAGCCGAGCTGGTCGATCGAGCGCTACCTGGATTTCGTGCTGCTGCTGATGGTGGCCACCGCGCTGGCCTTCCAGCTGCCGGTGCTGCAGCTGATCCTCGGCGCCCTCGGCCTGATCCGCGCCCGGGTGATGCTGGCCGCCTGGCGCTGGGTGGTGCTGGTGGCGGCCCTGGCGGGAGCCGTGCTCACCCCCTCCACCGATCCGGTGACGATGCTGCTGCTGGCCGGAGCGATCACCGCCCTGTATCTAGTGGGCGTGGGGCTGGTGGCGCTGACAGAGCGCCTGCGCCCGGCGACCTGAAGCGGGCGCTCTGAAGCGGCTCCGGCCGCGCTCCGCAGAGGATCCGCGCGGGGATCAGAGCACGAACTCGCCGCGGCGCTCGGGCGGCAGCTCCAGAGCCAGGCTGAGGGCCCGACCCAGCCGCGGCTTGTCCGCAGTGGTGCTCAGCCACTGGCGCACCTGGGCGGCCACGCCCATGCCATTGAGCAGGCCCGCCACCTCCTCCAGCCGGGCGCTGTACCCCTCAGCGCTGAGCGGAAACGACTGCTGCTCGAGGTAGGCCCACATCACCTGCAGATAGAGCCGCCCGCGCCGCTGCACCAGCTGCAGGTCGTAGGAGGCCTGCCAGCGCTGGCGCAGCAGCTGCAGCAGCTCGGCACCAGTGAGCGGGCCAGGCAAGGACGGGGTCGACATCGGCGGAAAGGCGGGGCGGGCGGGGCAGCTCGAGCGGTCGGACGGGCGGGCGGCGGGGATCAACCCGGACCCAGGCGCTGGCCATACCAGCAAAACGGACCGCTGACCACCGGCAGCCGCGGGAGCACAACAGCTTGTTGCAGAGCCAACGGCCGCGCCGGGGCCAGCGACGCGGGACGGGAAGGGCAGGACTTAATGTGGCCGCCACGTTGCACCGGCTACACCGGCACGTCGTTCATGACCCAGATCCCAGCCAGCGCGAGTGGTGATGTGCCCGGAATGGGTCGTCGGCAGTTCATGAACCTGCTGACCTTCGGGTCGGTCACTGGCGTGGCCCTCGGAGCCCTCTATCCGGTGGTGAACTACTTCATCCCGCCCCGGGCCGCCGGTTCCGGTGGTGGCACCACCGCCAAGGACGAGCTGGGCAATGCCGTGACCGCCAGCGGCTGGCTCGCCAGCCACCGCGAGGGTGACCGCAGCCTGGTGCAGGGTCTCAAGGGTGACCCCACCTATCTGATCGTCGAAGGCCCCGACGCCATCGGCAGCTACGGCATCAACGCCATCTGCACCCACCTGGGTTGCGTGGTGCCCTGGAACGCCGCCGCCAACAAGTTCATGTGCCCCTGCCACGGCTCGCAGTACGACGCCACCGGCAAGGTGGTGCGCGGCCCTGCACCCCTGTCGCTGGCGCTGGCTCACGTGAGCGTGGAGAACGACAACGTCTTCGTGAGCCAGTGGACCGAGACCGACTTCCGCACGGGCGACAAGCCCTGGTGGGCCTGATCCGGCCGAAGCCTTTCCCCTGCCTGTCGCCCTGTCTCTCCCCGTGATGCGCCGCTCCCTCTCCACCCTGCTCGGTTCCCTGGTGGGCACCAGCCTTGCGATCGCCGTCCTGCTCGGCGCCGCCACCCCCAGCTGGGCCTATCCCTTCTGGGCCCAGCAGAACTACGAAAGCCCCCGCGAGGCCACCGGCAAGATCGTCTGCGCCAACTGCCACCTGGCCAAGAAGGCCACCCGGGTGGAAGTGCCCCAGGCCGTCTTCCCCGACACCGTCTTCAAGGCGGTGGTGGAGATCCCCTACGACACCTCCGTGCAGCAGGTGGCCGGTGACGGCAGCCCGACTGGCCTGAACGTGGGTGCGGTGGTGATGCTGCCCGAGGGCTTCACCCTGGCGCCCCAGGATCGCCTCAGTGAAGAGCTGAAGGACGAGACCGCCGGCATCTTCTACAGCCAGTACTCCGACGATCAGCCGAACATCCTGCTGGTGGGTCCGATCCCCGGCGACCAGCACCAGGAGATCGTCTTCCCTGTTCTGAGCCCGGATCCGGCCACCGACAGCTCGATCCACTTCGGCAAGTACCAGCTGCACGTGGGCGGCAACCGCGGCCGCGGCCAGGTGTATCCCACCGGTGAGAAGAGCAACAACGGCGTCTTCACCGCCCCCGCTGCCGGCACCGTGGCGGCTGTGACCAGCGGCGACAACGGTGCCACCGTGGTTGAGATCACCACCGAAGACGGCAGCACCGTCAGCGAGACCGTGCCCGCCGGCCCCACCCTGACCGTGGCCGTGGGTGATCAGGTGGCCGCCGGCGCCGCCATCACCAACGATCCCAACGTGGGGGGCTTCGGTCAGATCGATGCCGAGGTGGTGCTGCAGAACCCGGCCCGCATCTACGGCCTGCTGGCCTTCTTCGCCGCCATCGCCCTGGCCCAGATCATGCTGGTGCTGAAGAAGCGTCAGGTGGAGAAGGTGCAGGCCGCCGAGGGCCTGATCTGAGGCTGCCCCCCGGTTCTGCCTGGATCTCTCAACGGTGAGGATTCAGGCAGAACTTCAGCGGGACTGCCAAACAGGTCTGAACAACCGGCGCTGAACAGCCAGCATTAACCTGATCCGCCACCTCCTGGTCGCACAGGGGACGACCATCAGCCGATGGACTGAGCCCGGCCTCGTCCAGTCGTCCCGCCTCCGACATCCTGCTTGTGTCTGCTGAGTCCGCAGACGCCCAGTCCACGGATCCGAGTCCGCCGTTCTGAACGTCTTGACCCTGATCGCCACCTTTTCCTCTCCGGGGCCCCGGGTGTTCCAGCTGGGCCCCTTTGCCTTGCGCTGGTACGGCCTGCTGATCGCCGTAGCGGTGCTGCTGGGCCTGGCGTTAGCCACCCGCCTGGGCCGGGCCCGCGGCATCGAGCCCAACCTGATCGCCGATCTGCTGCCGTTGCTGGTGCTGGGAGCGGTGATCGGTGCGCGCATCTACTACGTGGCGCTGGAGTGGCGCCAATACGCCGGCAACTGGCCCGAAGCCCTGGCGATCTGGCGTGGCGGCATCGCCATCCACGGCGCCCTGATCGGTGGCACGCTCACCACGATCCTGTACTGCCGCTGGCGCCGCCAGCCCTTCTGGCAGCTGCTGGATGTGCTCGTGCCGGCGGTGGCCCTCGGTCAGGCGATCGGCCGCTGGGGCAACTTCTTCAACTCCGAAGCCTTCGGCCTGCCCACCGATCTGCCCTGGAAGCTGAAGATCCCGGCAGCGAACCGCCCGCCCGAATTCCTGGAGCAGCTCTACTTCCACCCCACCTTCCTCTACGAATCCCTCTGGAACCTGGGGGTCTGCGCCCTGCTGCTGGTGCTGTTCCGCCGGGCCAGCCGCGGTCGGATCCAGCTGCCGGCGGGGGCACTGAGCTGCGTGTATCTGATGGCCTACAGCAGCGGCCGGGTGTGGATTGAGGGCCTGCGCCTCGATCCCCTCTGCCTGCTGTCGCAGCCGCCCTTCTGCAGCGGCGGCCTGCGCATGGCCCAGCTGGTGAGCCTGCTGCTGATCGGCCTGGGCGGGCTGGGGCTGTGGTGGCTGCTGATCCGCCGCCGCCCGCTTCCCGATCCTTCCGGAGTTCCCTCTTGAGCCCTTCCCATCCCGTCTGGATTGTGGGCGCCGGCCCCGGTGCTCCCGATCTGCTCACCCTCCGGGCTGCCCGGCTGCTGGAGCGGGCGGAAGTGCTGGTGTGGACGGATTCCCTGATCAACCCCCAGATCGCCGCCCTGGCGCCCGCCGGCTGCGAGCGCATCCGCACCAGCAGCCTCACCCTGGAGGAGGTGCTGGCGGTGGTGCAGGAGCGGGCCCTGGCCGGCAAACGCGTGGTGCGCCTGCACGACGGTGATCCCTGCCTCTACGGCGCCCTGGCCGAACAGATCTGCCGGCTGGCGGATGCCGGCCTGGCGGTGGAGGTGGTGCCAGGCCTGAGCGCTTATCAGGCCACCGCCGCCGCCCTCAACCAGGAGCTGACCATCCCCGGCCTGGTGCAGACGATCGTGCTGAGCCGAGCCGGCGGCCGCACCGGCGTGCCGGAGCGTGAATCCCTGGAGCGACTGGCGGCCCTACGGGCCTCCCTCTGCCTCTACCTCAGCGCCCGCCATGTGGAGGAGGTGCAGGAGGAGCTGCTGCGTCACTACCCCGCCGACACGCCGGTGGCGATCGGCTACCGCGTCAGCTGGCCGGATCAATGGCTGACGGTGGTGCCGCTGGAGCAGATGGCGGCAGTGAGCCGCGAGCGGCAGCTGATCCGCACCACCCTCTATGTGGTGAGTCCGGCGCTGGCGGCCTCCGCCGACGCCCGCTCACGGCTCTATTCAGCCAGCCACCAGCACCTGTTCCGCGGCGGGGTGCCGGAGGAGAGGATTCAGCCGGCCGCCAGCGGCGGCCTGAGCTGAGGGCCGTTGCGGGTCGGGGCGAGAGGCCTGAGGGCTGCTGGGCTCAGGCGGGCAGAACAGGCTGGGCGGCCTGCTCCCCCGCAGCACCAGCAGGTGCCTCACCGGCCGCCTCAGCGGTGGCACTGGCGCTTTCGCCGTAGAGCTCACGGGCCAGGCGCTGGCGATCAAAGCGACAGCCCAGCCGCTCCACAATGGCCTCCAGATCGCGGGCGGCATTGCCCAGGCAGCAGGTGCCGCCGGGGGAGGGGGTCACGTTGAACACCAGGCCCGGCAGGGCGGGGATGCTGGCCTCGCCGAGCATCAGCCGCCGCTCCTGCTTGTCGATCAGCTGGGGCCGCACGCCGCCATAGCCCTCGGCGAAGCTGAGATCGCTGAGCTGCATGCCCGGCACGATCTTGCGCGCATCGGCCAGGAACAGACGCCGCCGCAGCCAGGGCACCTCGAACAGCAGGTTCTTGAGGATGTAGTTGCGGATGTCGGCGATGCGGAACAGCTGCCAGAACACCGCCAGCACAGCCCAGTCCAGCCGCAGCACCTTGAGGAACTCCCAGAAGGAGGAGGGCTTGTAGCGCTCCAGCAACGGCAGCAGCAGGGCCGTGGGCCCGAAGCGGGTCTTGCCGGGGGCCCGCACGTCGGGATCGCCATGGATGGCGGCGAAGGGCAGCTTGTCGTTCTGCACGGTGTACACCTTGCCGCGCAGCAGATCCGGGGTGAAGTAGAAGCTGCCCGCCACCGGCAGACACGAATACTGCAGACCGAAGCCCATCTGCTGGGCCATCAGCAGGCTGTGGGCGCCGGCATTGACGACCACGTGGCGGGCCAGGATCTCGCGCGGCGCCTGATCCGGCAGGGCACTGCCGGAGGTGGGGGAGAGCTGCACGCGGAAGGCGTCACCCTCGGGGGTGATGCGACCCACCGTGGTGCCCAGATGCAGATCCAGTTGACGGCCAGCGGAGCCGGCCACGGCGCTGCGCGCCTGATGCACAAAGGACTCGGCCAGCTCCTCGTAGTCGACGGCGGTATACGTGCTGCGGATGCCGATCGCCGCCAGCTCCTCCGGCCGGAGCTGACCGTTGACCATCGCCACCTGCGGCTCCCACTCGGCGATCTGCTGCTTGTCGAGCAGCTCCATGGCCGGGAAGTGGGGAGAGAAGCGCTGGAAGCGCTCGCGCAGGAAGGCGCATTCCCGCTCGCCCACCGCCAGCACCATCTTGGGGGTGCGGAAAACGCAGCGATCGCGCACCGCCGGCTCCAGCAGCTCGGCGTAGTGGACGATCATCTCGGCCGTGCGCTTGACCCGCACCGCCTTCTCCAGGGTGTAGTTGGTCTCGATGTCGCCGCAGTGGATGGTCTGGCTGTTGTTGGTGGCCCTGGAATTGACGCGCGCCAGCTGGTCGTAGCGCTCCACCAGGGCGATGCGCCCCAGGTCGGTGTAGCGGGCCAGCTCGAACAGCAGCGCCGTGCCGCAGACACCGCCGCCGACGATCAGCACATCCACCTGCTGCGCGGCGGCAGGCGTGACAGCGGTGTTGCCGGCGGACGGGGCAGGACTCACGGGCGAACGGCTGGACATCACCCTTCCATGCTCGCCGATGGGGGGTGGGGGGGGCGGGAACGGCGGCGATGGGCAGAGCCGCGGCGCTGGAGGGTGTGGTGGGCGGGGCCGGCCGTGCTCTAAGCTCGTGGAACGCGAGCGGAACTGAACGGAGCAGCGACAACTGCTGCCAGATTCAGAGTCCTCGCAACCAGCCAGCATCCTTGATGCAGGTCACGGGCGATTAGCACAGCGGTAGCGCACTTCCTTCACACGGAAGGGGTCACTGGTTCGAATCCAGTATCGCCCATTTGGATAATCAACAATCCTCAGGATCAACCTCGAGGGTTGTTGCTGAAAGCGGACGCCACGGGTTCTTGAGTCCGCTCAGATTGCTCGTGCTTCGGCCGGCCCTGGCTGCGACGCGGCTGACCGAACAGCGGTGGGGGCAGCCATTGCCTGGTGGGCTACTGCGAATACCGCAGCGCTCAGTGGCTGTTGTCGGCCTCAGCGGATGCGGTCAGCCGGGGGAGCATGCCGGCCGCGGCGAGCCAGGGCCACAACGCGCTCTGCCAGATGCGCGCAACCCTGAGGGTCGCAGACGGCTGCAGGCTCAGGCGGCGACCGGCGGCAGATCCGGCACCTGCAGCACCAGGCCGCTGGCCTCCATCACCACCTCAGCGCAGGAGCGCAGGCTCCAGCGCTCCAGACTGAGATCCGGCACCGGCTCCAGGGCCGCCGGCAGCAGCTCCATCTCCAGGCCGCGGGGCTGCGGCGCCGCCAGCGGCCGCACCCGCAGCCCGGCAATCAGGGCCGCCGGACGGCGATCGAGGGCCGCCGCCAACCGCAGCAGCAGGGCCATCGCCGCCACGGTGCGCCGCTGCTCCCGCCCTTCGATCAGCTGCCAGGCCTCGTGGCGCTTCTTGGGCAGGCTGCGGCGGTGATAGCGGGCGATCGCCGCCACCATCAGATGCTCCGCCTGGGAATAGCCCAGCAGCTCGCCGTGGCGAATCAGATACCAGCTGTGCTTGTGATACGCGGAAATGTTGATGCTCTTGCCACAGGTGTGCAGCTGCGCCGCCGCCCAGAGCAGCTGCCGGCCCTCGCCGTCGTCATCGTGCAGCAGACCGCGGGTCTGGTCGTAGAGGCTGAGGGCATGGCGGGCCACCCGATCGGCGCGGTCAGGCTCCACCCCGAAGCTGCGGGCCAGATGCAGCACCGTGCGCTCGCGGATCGTGCACTGGAAAGCGAAGCGATCGCCCAGCAGCTGATTGCGCAGCATCCAGTCCACGATCAGCCCCTCGCGCAGGGCGCGATCGCACACCACCAGATCGGCGGCCCCCAGCATCGCCATCGCCGTCTGCAGGATCAGGGCGCCGGGCACGATGATCTCGGCCCGCCGGTCGTTGAGCGGCGCCAGGGCGCGGCGCTGCTCCGGGGTCATCACCACCAGCCGCGCCACCAGCTGATCGATGCGCTCACGGCTGAGCCGGTAGCCCTGCAGCTTCAGCGGCGGCTTGTCGTCTTCGGCGGCCGCCAGGGCGGCCAGGGCCATCGCCGTACCGCTGGTGGCCACCAGCTGCGGCTCCTCCCCCGGCTTCAGGGACCGGCGCAGTTCGGCCACCGCCGGATCGAGGGCCCCCTGGATGTAGGCCTGCAGGAAACGCCGTCGCTCCGCCGGCAGCGGATCGTGCTGACCGAACTCCCGCTGCAGACGCACCGCACCGATGCGGGTGCTGCTGAGGACGCGGGCATCGGAGCCATCGGCGAGCACCAGCTCGGTGGAACCGCCGCCGATGTCGATGATCGTGTGGGGCCGATCGCCGAAGGCCATGCCCGACAGCACCCCCAGGTAGATCAGGCGGGCCTCCTCCGGGCCGCTGACCAGATCCACCTCCAGCCCCAGCTGCTCCTGCAGGGCCTGGAGAAAGGCCCGACCGTTGGGGGCCTCGCGCACGGCGCTGGTGGCCGCCGTCACCACCTGCTCAGCGCCATGGCTCTCGGCCAGATCGCGGGCATGGCGGAGGGTGCGGAAGGCGCGCTCGATCGCCGCGGCACTGAGATCGCCGGTGTCGGGATCGCGCTCCCCGAGCCGGGTGGTGGACTTTTCCGCCACCACCACCGAGAAGGTGCGCAGCTGCTCATCCACCTCGGCGATCAGCAGGTGGATCGAGTTGGTGCCGATGTCGATGGCCGCCACCCGCCGCCGACCAGCCTGGGGAGCAGAGGGGGCCTGGGCCATAGGGCGGCACGTGGCTGGCGGCGCCACTTTGCCATCGCCCGCTCCTGACGGCCGCCGCAGGCCCCGTAGCCTGCCGCCAACGCGCTGCCGCCATGGCCGATTCCCGATCTCCGGCAACGCCGGGCTCCGGTGGCGGGGGCTCCCTGAGCCATCGCTGCCGCGCCTGGCTGGAACTGGTGCGCTGGCACAAACCCAGCGGCCGCCTGATCCTGCTGATTCCGGCGGGCTGGAGCCTGTGGTTGCTGCCCCAGGCCCCGCCGCCGCCGATGCTGGTGGGCTTGATCGTGCTCGGCGGCCTGGCGGTGAGCGCCGCCGGCTGCATCGCCAACGACCTCTGGGACCGGCGCATCGACCCGCAGGTGGAGCGCACCCGCAGCCGCCCTCTGGCCTCCGGCCGTGTGGGCGTGGGCGAAGCACTGCTGCTGCTGCTGCTCTGCCTGCTGGCGGCACTGGCGGTGGTGCTGCTGGGATTACCGGCCGCCCATCGCGGCCTCTGCCTGCTGCTGGCCCTGGCCACCCTGCCGCCGGTACTGCTCTATCCCTCCGCCAAGCGCTGGTTCGGCTACCCCCAGCTGGTGCTGGCCGTCTGCTGGGGCTTCGCCGTGCTGATCCCCTGGGCCGCCGCCAGCGGCAGCCTGGCCGGCGGCTGGCCCCTGGCCCTCGGCTGGCTGGCCACCCTGGTCTGGACCTTCGGCTTCGACACGGTGTATGCCATGGCCGATCGCAGCGATGACCAGGCCATCGGCGTGCGCAGCAGCGCCCTCAGCCTGGGCCGGCGCGCGCCGGCGGTGGTGACCCTCTGCTACGCCGCCACCGGCCTGAGCCTGGGCGCCGCCGCCGCCCTGAGGGGCCTGAACCCGCTGGGATGGCTGCTGCTGCTCGTCGCGGCCGGTGGCATGGTGCGCGAGGGCTGGCGGCTGCGGCGCCCGCAGCTGCCGCCAGCCGCCTACGGACGCCATTTCAGCCATCAGGTGCGGCTCGGGGGGCTGCTGCTGCTGGCCCTGGTGCTGGGGCGCTGGCCATGACAGCTCCGCAGCTCCACTGGCCGGCCGCGCTGCAGCCGGGCGATGCGGTGGCCCTGGCGGCCGCCAGTTCAGCGCTGGAGGGCCCGGAGACGCTGCAGCGGCTGGAGGCCGGCCTGACGGTGCTGCGGAGCTGGGGGCTGGAGGTGCTGCCGCGGCCGCTGCAGGAGCGGCGCTGGGGAAACCTGGCCGGCCGCGATGCCGAGCGGCGCAGCGATCTGCTGGCACCTGAGCAGCAGGCGGCACCGCTGCTGGCCTGCCTGCGAGGTGGCTGGGGGGCCGCCCGGCTGCTGGAGCAGCCGCTGCCCCTGCCCAGCCGCTGGCTGCTGGGCTTCAGCGATGTGACATCCCTGCTCTGGGCGCAGCTGGCCCAGGGCAGCGGCGGCGCCGTGCACGGCCCCTTGCTCACCACCCTGGCCGCCGAACCCGCCTGGAGCCAGGAGCGGCTGCGCCAGCTGCTGTTCGGCGAGCGGCCGGCGCCCCTGGCAGGCCAACCCTGGCGCGGCGGGGTGGCGGAGGGACCGCTGCTGGTGGCCAACCTGACGGTGGCCACGCACCTGCTCGGCACGCCCCACTGTCCGCCGCTGCAGGGGGCAATCCTGGTGCTGGAGGACGTGGGCGAGGCGCCCTACCGGATCGAGCGGATGCTCACCCACTGGCGGCTGAGCGGGGCGCTGCAGCAGCTGGCGGGGCTGGCCTTCGGGCAGTTCACGGAATGCGGCGACGAGGCCGATCCAGCCAGCTGCCCGAGGCCGGAGCTACCCAGCGAGGCGCCGGACGGCCACGGCAGCCTGGGGCAGGTGCTGCGCGAACGCAGCGGCGATCTGGGCATTCCCGTGCTCACCGACCTACCGGTGGGTCATGTCTGCGGCAACGGGGCCTTGCCGCTGGGCTGGCGGGCTCGCCTCGATGCCGATGCCGGCCTGCTGACGCTGCTCGAACCCTGAATCCGCCCCGCCGGCGGCTCCAACTCAGCCGCGGCCGGCCAGCACCGCCGCCGCCACCTGCAGATCGAAAGGCGTGGTGAGCTTGATGTTGGAGGGCGGCGCCTCCAGCACCTGCACCATCCAGCCGAGACGCTCGAACAGGGCCGCATCATCGGTGACGCTCCAGCCCTGCTCGCTGGCGGTGGCATGGGCCTGACGCAGGCGCTCCACCGGGAAGCCCTGGGGGGTCTGGGCCGCCCAGAGGGCGCTGCGGTCGGGGGTGGCCGTGATGCAGCGCTGGCCGTCCACCTGCTTGATCGTGTCCGTGACCGGGGTGGCGGCGATCACGGCCGCACCGCCCTGCACCGCCGCCGCGCAGCGGGCCAGCAGATCCGGTTCCACCAGGCAGCGGGCGCCGTCATGGATCAGCACGCCGTCGGCCTCCGGCGGCAGGGCCGCCAGGCCGCGGCTCACCGACTCCTGACGGGTGTCGCCGCCGAGGATCCACTGCACCGGCCGATCGGGAGCGGCGGCGGCCACGATCGCCGCGATCGCCTCGGCATCCACCGGCTGGCCGACGATGCCGATCCAGCGGATCGCCGGGCAGGCCAGGGCGGCCTCCAGGGTCCAGGCCAGCACCGGCCGACCAGCCACCTCCAGCAACAGCTTGTTGCCGTCGGCCCCCATGCGGCGACCGCTGCCGGCGGCGGCAATCAGCAGATGCACAAACGACTCCTGAGCTCCAGGCCCATTCGGACGGGCTCCATACAATCAGGCCGCCGTGACCCGCCAGCCCATGCGCGCCCTGTTCCTGATCCCGGGCGACAGCAGCCTGCAGCTGCAGGCCTTCGCGGCGGTGGCAGCGGTGGCCCAGCAGCTGAGCGCCGAGGTGCAGGTGGTGTGCCCGGCAGCGGCGACCGGCCTGTGGGGGCTGCATCCGGCGGTCAGCCGCACCATCCCCTTCGCCTTCGAGGGCGCCACCCTGGCCGACTGGGCCAACCTGCTCGGTTCGGTGCGCGAACCGGATTTCCAGCTCTGCATCAACCGGGCCAAGGGTCGCCAGGTCGATCTGATGCTGTCGATGAGCCACATCCCCACCCGCATCGCCACGGGCGGCTTCTCCGCCACCGAACGGGTGGCGCCGGCGGAGGGGGGCTGGGGCGCCCAGGCCTGGCAGGCGCTGCTGCAACCGG
>CBFHOT010000029.1:0-19574 GCA_965657465.1 Cyanobacteriota bacterium
CATCGCAGGGCTCCGGGCCGCCGGGGCGGCTGGCATCGAGCTGGCCGCGGTAGGCCAGGCGGTGCTCGCCAGCGGCCGCATCCCAGGCGAACAGGAAGGGATCGGGGGTGCAGGCAGCGCGGAAGGCGCGGGCGAGCTGCTGCTCGGCGTCGAACAGATAGGGGAAACCCCAACCGGCCCGGGCGGCCTGGTGGCGCAGGCCCTCGGGGCCGTCCTGGGGATGGGTGAGCAAGCTGTTGCTGCTGATGGCCAGCAGCTGCAGCTCCGGCCAATCCCGCTCCAGGCGGGCCAGCTCGGCCTCGATGTGCTTCACGAAGGGGCAGTGGGCGCAGAGGAACAGCACCAGCAGCGGCCGGCCCGCCAGGGGGCTGGCGATGGCGTCAGGGCCCACCGCCAGCAGCGCGCCCAGATCCGGGCTGCCGCTCACCTGCTGCGCCCGGCCGGCGGCCAGCTCGGCGCGCAGGGCCTGCAGGGGAAGGGGCGTGTCCAGGGGAAGCATCGCCGAAGCGGTGAGCGCCATCGCCATCGCTGCCATGGGGGCTCAGTGTGGCGGATGCACGGCGATCTCCTGCAGGATCAGGCGCGATCCCACCCGCCGAGCCCTGCCGTGACTGCGCCCGCCCAGGCCGGGAGGCCGCTGCCCCCGAACGACCGCCGCGGCCGCCGCTGGCAGGCCACCAAGTGGGCGCCGGCCGTGAGCGCGCGCGCTGTGATGGCCGGACTGGTGCCACTGCTGCTGACCGCCTGCGTGCCGGCCCAGCGCCGCCCCAGCTGGGCGATCTATCCACTGCCGCGCCAGGGGCCGGGTGATGGCCTGGCGGTGGTCAGCCAGCCCGATGGCTACGGGCTGCACATCTGGCTGGGGATCGACACCAGCGCCAGCGGCGTCTGCCGGCCGCGCTGGTCGGCCGATGCGGCACGGCTGTTCAACGGCAACGGCAGCGCACCCTTCAGCTCGGGGCTGGCCACCCGCGCCGAATTCTTTGAGGCGGTGGCCCGGCCGGACGTGCGCCGGGCCCTGCGGCAGCAGAGCGAGCTGCTCTGCCAGCGGCTGCAGCCGCAGCGCCGCTTCCAGTGGCTGGAGCCGCCCCGCCAGGCCAGCGAGCTGCAGCCGCAGCGCTGGCCGCTGCTGGAGGAACCGCAGCTGCTACCCGATCCGGAGCGGCTGCGCCAGCAGGAGGAGCAGCTGCTCGGAGCTCCCGGGGCGGCAGCGGCTTCCTGAGCCGCGGCGGCGCTACCCCTGCTGGCTCCAACCGGCCCAGACCTCCGGCTCGGCGCGGCGCCAGTAGCGGCTGAAGCGCCCCAGATCCGCCGGACTGTCCAGCTCCACGAACGCCTCCACCGGCAGCACCTGCAGCGGCAGCTGCTGCTCGAGCTGGCGGCAGATCATCGCCACGCGCGGATCGGTGCCGGCGCTGGTGACAATGCCATCGGCGCCATGCTCCGCCGCGAAGGCCAGCACCTGCTCGGCCACGGCGCCGCGACGCAGGCTCACCGGCAGCTCCAGCAGGCATTCGTAGAGAAAGCCGATGCGCTGCAAGCTCACCGGCTGCGCGGCGCTGCCGCTGGCGAGGGCGGCGGGATCACCGCTGGTGGGGCTGCGGCCCACCAGCAGCTCGGTGTCGAAGACGAACACCGCCGGCCGGCCGGGATGGGCCAGCAGGGCGGGATTGGCCGGGCCCAGGGCCTCGCCGTGAATCCAGAGGATGGGGTGCTGCATCAGCGCAACGGCAAGCGGGACAGGAAGCGGACGGAGGAAGCGGGGAAGCAGCAGCGCCCGGGAGCGGAGCCGGCGCGGGCGGGGGCAGGGGAGTGCTCAGCGGGCGCTGGAACCGGGCTTGCCGGGCCGCGGCGGGCGGCTGAAGGCCGAGGAGCGGGCGGTGGCGGGGCGAGCGTCGGTGCGGGAGCGGCCCTCGTTGCGGCGACGCCCCTCACCGCCGCTGCGGATGGCGGGCAGCGGCCGGAACAGCTCGGCCTCCAGCTGCTCGTAGCTGGCCTCGAAGGGGCAGCCCTGCTCGCTCAGGGGGCAGGAGCGGCAGAAGCTGCCGTTGCTGTAGCGCTCCAGGTTGCCGCGATTGAAGAAGTAGGGCTTGTGGCTGAAGCTGCTGGCCACCCACTGCCAGCTGAGGTTGTTGCTGGCCGGATCGCCATCGAGCAGAAAGCGCAGGAACCACTGGGCGCCCACCTGCCAGCGCACGCGGCGCCAGTGCACCAGGTAGGCCGCCAGCCACATGCGGGCGTGGTTGTGCAGCCAGCCGCTGCTGTGCAGCTCGGCGATGAAGCCGTCGATGCAGGCCAGGCCGGTGCGGCCCTCGGCGATGTCGGCCGGCAGTTCGCGGGCGTAGGCGCCGGCGGGATGACCGGTCTTGAGCTCCTCCTGATCGCGCCAGATGCCATCGCCCAGCTGCTGCCAGAGGCGCTGCCAGTAGTCGCGCCAGCCCAGCTCATTGATCAGCTTCTCGCTGCCCTGGCGGCTGCGGGTGCGGGCGAACACGGCGTCGCGCACCTCCGCCAGGGTGAGCACCCCGTGGCGGATGTAGGGGGAGAGGCGGGTGACGGGCCCATCGAGAAAATTGCGGGCCTTGCCGTAGCGCTCCGGCTGGACCCGCGCCAGCAGCGCCTCGGCCTGGCGGCGCCCGCCGCGGATCGGGCTGAGGGCACCGGGGGCCTCGGGGAAGAGCTCCCGCAGCTGCTGCTCCAGCGCCTCGCGGCTGGCGAACTGCCGCGGCAGATCGGCGGCGGCCTCCCCCCAGGGCAGGGGCGGAGCGAGCAGCGAAGGATCGCGGCCAGGCGCGGCAGGCAAGGGCAGGGAGCAGGGCTGGGGCGATCCTGCCGCCCCGGCCCAACCGGCCGCGAGCCGCGACAACCAGGTGGGAGAGAATCAGCCGATTGCGCCGCGCCCGCCCCATGCTCCTCAACCTCAACGGCAAGAAGGCCCTGGTCACCGGCATCGCCAACAACAAGTCGATCGCCTGGGGCATCGCCCAGCAGCTGCATGCCGCCGGGGCCGAGCTGGGCGTCACCTACCTGCCGGATGAGAAGGGCCGCTTCGAGGGCAAGGTGCGCGATCTCACCGCGCCGCTGGCTCCCACCCTGTTCGAGCCCCTGAACGTGCAGGACCCGGCTCAGATCGAGGCCGTGTTCAGCAAGGTGCAGGAGCAGTGGGGCTCGATCGATGTGCTGGTGCACTGCCTGGCCTTCGCCGGCAAGGAGGAGCTGATCGGCGACTACAGCGCCACCACGGCCGAGGGCTTCGCCCGCGCCCTGGAGGTGAGCGCCTACTCGCTGGCGCCCCTCTGCCGCCACGCCAAGCCCCTGTTCAACGAGGGCGGCAGCGTGATCACGCTGAGCTACCTGGGCGCTGAGCGCGCCATCCCCAACTACAACGTGATGGGCGTGGCCAAGGCAGCGCTCGAGGCCTCGGTGCGCTACCTGGCCGCTGAGCTGGGCCCGGAGAAGCAGGTGCGCGTCAACGCCATCAGCGCCGGTCCGATCCGCACCCTGGCCAGCAGCGCCATCGGCGGCATCCTCGACATGATCCACAACGTGGAGGACAAGGCCCCCCTGCGCCGCACCGTGACCCAGGACGAGGTGGGTGGCACCGCCGCCTTCCTGGCCAGCCCGCTGGCCTCCGGCATCACCGGTCAGGTGATCTACGTGGATGCGGGCTACTGCATCACCGGCATGTGATCAGGCCAGGGGGTTGCGGAAGCGCAGCCCCGGAAACCGGCGGAAGTCGCTGTCAGCTGAGTACAGCGTGCAGTTGTGCTCGATCGCCAAGGCGGCGAGATGGGCATCGCTGGTGAGGTTGCCAGCGGTGCCGGCGTTCTGGAGCAGGCGCCGGAGGATGCCCCAGTGGCTGGGGCCCGGCTGCAGCACCGTCACCAGTGGATGGTCGAGCCATCCCTCCACGAGTGCAATGGCCTGACTGGAGCTGAGGGGCTGCTGCATCAGCCGGCTCTGGGTGCTGATCCGCAGCACGGCCAGCACCACACTCCAGGGAAGTGCGATGGGATCGTCGTCATTGAACCGGGCCTCCAGCCACGGCTTGGCGGCGCTGTGCTGCGGGGTTTCCTGCAGGGCGGCATAGAGCCAGAGGTTGGTGTCGATCAGGATCACCGGCCCTGGCGCAGGTTCTCGATCAGGGCCTCGTCTTCCAAGACGGCGGCCAGCTGATTGGCCTTGGTGAGGTCAACCCCCGGGGCCAGAGCGCCGATCGAGAAGCTCGGGCAGCGGTAGGGCTGGCGCTGCGGCGAAACCGGCTGCTGAAGACCCGCCCGCAGGGTGTCGTTGACCACCTGCTTGAAGGGCCGCCCGGTGTCGAGCGCTTTCTGGCGCAGCTGGCGCAACAAGGCATCGTCAATGGTGAGCGTGGTACGCATGGCATCAAGATGCATCCGCTCCAGACATCCTGGCAGCAGCTGCCGAAGAGGAAGGGGGCCGGGCTTCGGCATGATCGAAGCCCCTGACCAGGCGCCGACAGGCGCGGCTCCCATGCGCACCGGCACCATCCACCGCGTCACCGGCGAAACCGATGTGCGCGTGACCCTGGGGCTCGATGGCGACGGCCGCTGCACGGTGAGCACCGGCGTGCCGTTCCTCGATCACATGCTCCACCAGATCAGCAGCCACGGGCTGATCGACCTGGAGATCCAGGCCACGGGTGACACCCACATCGACGACCACCACACCAATGAGGATGTGGGCATCGCCGTGGGTCAGGCCCTGGCCCAGGCCCTCGGCGATCGCCGCGGCATCCACCGCTTCGGCCACTTCCTGGCGCCGCTGGATGAGGCGCTGGTGCAGGTGGCGCTCGACTGCAGCGGCCGGCCGCACCTCAGCTACAACCTGCAGATCCCCAGCCAGAAGATCGGCAGCTACGACACCGAGCTGGTGAAGGAGTTCTTCGTGGCCGTGGCCAACAATGCCGGCCTGACGCTGCACATCCGCCAGCTCGACGGGGCCAACTCGCACCACATCGTGGAAGCCTGCTTCAAGGCCTTCGCCCGCGCCCTGCGCCAGGCCACCGAGGTGGATCCGCGCCGGGCCGGTGCGGTGCCGAGCAGCAAGGGGGTGCTGGAGCAGGCCGGGGCCCAGTAGCCGCCAGCCCTCAGCGCAGGGACGGGCGGGCCCAGAGGAACAGGCCGAGGCGATCCGCTTCGGCCATGGTGGCGTCGGCATCAAGGAGCAGGGCACCGCGGGCTTCCCAGGCGATGCCGGCCAGGCCGGCCGCCGCCGCCTTCTGCACAGTCACCGGGCCGATCGCCGGCAGGTCCATGCGCCGGTCCTGGTGGATCTTGGGGGCCTTGTAGAGCACGCCAGAGCGGCTGCCGGGGCTCAGATCCTCGCGGGTCTGGGCCACCCAATCGAGCATGGCATCGGTGCCGGGCAGGGCCTCGGTGGCCAGGCAGAGGCCGCCGGCCACCACCGCCCCCTGGCCCACATCCACCGCCGAGATCGCTTCAACGATGTAGGCCGCCCGCTCCACATCGGTGCGGTCGGTTTCGCTGGGCACGCGGCTGGCGTAGAGACCGGGCTCGGGCAGCAGCCGCGGCGCCACATCCTCCACGCCCACCACCTCCAGGCCCAGCTCCTCGATGATCTCCGCCAGGGCCCGCAGCGAGGCGTCATCGCCCTTGCGCAGCGAGGCCAGGATGCGCGGGGCCGCCATCAGGGTGGAGCCCTCGAAGCGCATGATGTTGAGCGAGCGCGGGCGGTGGAACTTGCCCACCATCACCACCTGGCGCACGCCGCGCTGCTCCAGCGAGCGGAAGAAGGAAATCGACCGCTCGAAGTAGAACTCCTCAGCGTCCTCCAGATCCACCGCCAGGCCGTGGGGATGGCAGCACAGATGGGGACGCCCCGCAGCGGTGAGGGCCTTGGAGAGCAAGCCGGGCAGCACGCCCGTACCGGCGATGATGGCGAGGTTGGGATCTCCCATCCGGGCCGGCGGCGGGCTCTGCATCTGCATGGCAGTCAACAGCCCGGCGCGCAGGCCATGCCGCCGCCAGTGGACACGTCCTCGGGCGTCATGACACCTGGGAGCCAGCCAGCAGGACCTCCACCAGCTGCTCGATCGCCAGGCGCTGCTCCGGCTGCTCGCCGCGCAGATCCTTGAGCACCGCCACCTGCTCGGCGGCCTCGGCATCGCCGATCACGGCGGCAAAACGGGCGCCGGAGCGGTCGGCGCGCTTGAACTGCTTGCCGAAGGCGCTGCCGCTGGCGTCGCACTCCACGGCCAGGCCGGCCTGGCGGCAGCGGCGGGCCAGCGGCAGCGCCAGGGCCTCGGCCATCTCGCCGCGGCTCACCACATAGAGATCCAGGACCGGCGCCGGCGCGGGCTCCGCGGCCTGGCTGAGCAGCAGCACGAGCCGCTCCATACCCAGAGCCCAGCCGATCGCCGGGGTGGCGCTGCCGCCCAGCTGCTCCACCAGGCCGTCGTAGCGGCCGCCACCGCAGACGGTGGCCTGGGCGCCGAGCTGGCTGCTGGTGATCTCGAAGGCGGTGTGGCTGTAGTAGTCGAGCCCGCGCACCAGCCGCGGGTTGAGCACGAAGGGGATGGCCAGGCGCTCGAGGCCGGCCTGCACCTGGGCGAAGCGCTCGCGGCTGGCCTCGCTGAGGGCACCGGCCAGGCTGGGGGCCTCAGCCAGCAGCGCCTGGGTCTGGGGGTGCTTGCTGTCGAGCACCCGCAGGGGATTGGTGTGGATGCGGGCCTGGGAGTCGGCATCGAGGGCCTCGCGGTGCTGCTCCAGCCACCCCACCAGCTGCTCGCGGTAGCGGGCGCGATCCTCGGCGCTGCCCAGGCTGTTGAGCTCCAGCGCCAGGCCGCCCACCCCCAGATCGGCGAGCAGATCCCAGGCCACGCTGATCGCCTCCACATCGGAGCGGGCATCGGCAAAGCCGAGCAGCTCCACACCGATCTGATGGAACTGGCGCTGGCGGCCGGCCTGGGGGCGCTCGTAGCGGAACATCGGCCCGCCGTACCAGAGCCGCTGCGGCCCCTGGCTGAGCAGACCATGCTGAATCGCGGCGCGCACCACCGAGGCCGTGCCCTCGGGCCGCAGGGTGCAGCTGCGCTCCCCACGATCGAGGAAGGTGTACATCTCCTTGCCCACCACATCGGTGGCCTCACCGATGCCGCGGGCGAACAGCTCGGTGACCTCCAGCAGGGGCGTGCGGATCTCCTGGATCGCCGCCCGGCGGAAATGGTCGCGGGCCGTGGCTTCCACCCGCTGCCAGAGGGAGATGTGGGCCGGCAGCAGATCCACCATGCCGCGCAGGCTCTGCAGCGAAGACAAACCGGAAGCGCTCAGGTGGCTCGAGTCTGCCTGCCGGCGGGGCGGCCCTCAGGGGCCGATCACCTGGCGATACCAGCGGGCGAAGCGCTCGATCCCCTGCTCCAGGGGCGTAGCGGGGGCGAAGCCCACCCACTGCTCCAGCAGGCGGGTGTCGGCGGCGGTGGCCTCGACATCGCCGGGTTGCATCGGCTCGAGCTGGCGGATCGCCTTGCGGCCCAGGGCCTGCTCCAGCAGATCGATGAAGTGCAGCAGCTCCACCGGCTGGCTGTTGCCGATGTTGAACAGACGGTGCGGCGCCCAGCTGGTGGCCGGATCGGGATGGGCGGCATCAAAGCCGGGATCCGGGGTGGCGGGCTTGTCGAGACAGCGGATCACGCCTTCGGCGATGTCGTCGATGTAGGTGAAGTCGCGGCGCATGCGGCCGTGGTTGAACACGCGGATCGGCTCGCCGGCCAGGATCGCCCGGGCAAACAGCATCGGCGCCATGTCCGGCCGGCCCCAGGGGCCATAAACGGTGAAGAAGCGCAGGCCCGTGGCCGGCAGCCCGTAGAGATGGCTGTGGGTGTGGGCCATCAGCTCATTGGCCTTCTTGGTGGCGGCATAGAGGCTCACCGGATGGTTCACCGCCTGGCTCTCGCGGAAGGGCAGGTTGGTGTTGCCGCCGTACACCGAACTGCTGGAGGCGTAGACCAGATGGCGCACCTGCTGCTGGCGGCAACCCTCGAGGATGTGACCGAAGCCCACCAGGTTGGCCTGCACGTAGGCCGCCGGGTTCTCCAGGGAATAGCGCACGCCGGCCTGGGCCGCCAGATGCACGACGCGATCGGGGCGTTCGGCGGCGAACAGCGCCGCCATGGCCTCCCCATCGGCGAGATCGAGCGGCTGAAACCGCCAGGCCGCCGCTGGCTGGGGCCGCTGCTCTGCGAGGGCCTGCAGCCGCTGCAGCCGCGCCCGCTTCAGGGCCGGGTCGTAATAGGGGTTGAGGTTGTCGATCCCCACCACGGTTTCGCCGCGCTGCAGCAGGCGCTCCGCCACGGCGGCACCGATGAAGCCGGCGGCGCCGGTGATCAGAACGGTCATGCGGGCTGCAGCAGCTCCTGGAAGTAGGCGATGGTGGGATCGAGGCCCTGCTCGAGAGGGATGGTGGGCTGCCAGCCCAGCTGATCGCGGGCCAGATCGATCAACGGCTGGCGCTGGGTGGGGTCGTCGGCGGGCAGAGGCTTCTCCATCAGCGGCAGCGCGGGGTTGATGCGGGCCCGCACCAGCTCCGCCAGCTGGCGGATGGTGAATTCACCCGGATTGCCGAGGTTGATCGGGCCGGTGTGATCGCCGTTCATCAGCCGGATCAGGCCCTCCACCAGATCATCCACGTAGCAGAAACTGCGGGTCTGGCTGCCATCGCCATAGAGCGTAAGCGGTTCGCCGCGCAACGCCTGCACGATGAAGTTGCTCACCACACGCCCATCATCCGGCAACATCCTGGGCCCGTAGGTGTTGAAGATCCGCGCCACGCGGATTTCGGTGCCGTGCATGCGCCGGTAGTCGAAACAGAGGGTTTCGGCGATGCGCTTGCCCTCGTCGTAGCAGCTGCGCAGGCCGATCGTGTTCACACAACCCCGGTAGCTCTCCGGCTGGGGATGCACCTCCGGATCGCCATAGATCTCGCTGGTGCTGGCCAGCAGCAGCCGGGCTCCCACCCGCCGCGCCAGGCCGAGCATGTTGTACGTGCCGAGGAAGCTGGTTTTGGCCGTTTTGATCGGGTTGAACTGGTAGTGCACCGGCGAGGCCGGGCAGGCCAGGTGCCAGATCCGATCGACCTCCAGCCGGATTGGTTCGGTCACATCGTGGCGGATCAGCTCAAAGCGCGGATGGCCGATCCACTGGCTGATATTGGCCTTGCGGCCGGTGAAGTAGTTGTCGAGGCAGATCACCTCCTCGCCGGCGGCCATCAGCCGATCCACCAGATGCGAACCGAGGAAGCCGGCCCCACCGGTGACCAGATTGCGCGTGATCGAAGCCGGCATCGCTCAGCCCTCACCCACACGCCACACGTTGAGCCCCGCCGACCGCGCCGCCGCCGCATCGGCCTTGGCCCGCGCATCGAACAGCCAGGCCGGCTGCCGCATCACCGCCGCCACCGCCGGCCAGTCGATCTGGGCGAACGCCTGCCACTCGGTGAGCAGCAGCAGCGCATCAGCGCCACTGGCGGCCTGCTGCACATCCGGCACCAGCCGCCAGCTGCCCTCACCATCGCCGGCGGGCTGACCCAGATCCTGCGCCATCTGCTGCGCGCTCACCTTGGGGTCGGTGATCTGCAGCACCGCCCCCTCCTCCAGCAGATCGCGGCAGATGCGGATCGCCGGCGATTCGCGCGTGTCGTTGGTATCGGCCTTGAAGGCAAACCCCAGCACGCCGATGCGCTTGCCCGTGACGGTGCCGAAGAGGCGATTCACCACCAGCCGCGCAATCCGGTGCTGCTGCCAGGTGTTCAGCGCCACCACCTGCTCCCAGTAGGCCGCCACCTCCTCCAGGCCGTAGTGCCGGCAGAGATACACCAGATTGAGGATGTCCTTCTGGAAGCAACTGCCCCCGAAGCCCGGGCCCGCCTGCAGGAATTTGGCGCCGATGCGGCTGTCGGCACCGATCGCCCGCGCCACCTCGCGCACATCAGCGCCGGTGGCCTCGCAGAAGGCGGCGATGCCGTTGATCGAGCTGATCCGCTGCGCCAGAAAGGCATTGGCCGTGAGCTTGCTCAGCTCGCTGCTCCAGAGGTTGGTGGTGAGGATCCGCTCCTCAGGCACCCACTGGCCATACAAGCCCGCCAGGGCTGCCAGGGCCTCGGGGTCGTCGCCGCCGATCAGCACCCGATCGGGGTTCTCCAGATCGGGGATCGCCGTGCCCTCCGCCAGGAATTCCGGGTTGGAGAGCACCGAGAAGGTGCGGCTGGCGTCATCACCCTGGGCTGCCGCCAGGATCGCCTGGATCGCCGCCGCCGTGCGCACCGGCAGCGTGCTCTTCTCCACCACGATCGTGTGGCCGCGAGCCGCACGCGCCACGGTGCGGGCGCTGGCCTCCACCCACTTCAGATCGCTGGCCTGACCGGCCCCCAAGCCCTTGGTTTTGGTGGGGGTGTTCACCGAGATGAACACCATGTCGGCGGCGGCGATCGCGCCATCCACATCGGTGGAGAAGTTCAGGTTGCGGCCCCGCGCCCGGCCCACCACCGCATCGAGCCCCGGCTCGTACACCGGCAGCTGGCTCAGATCCGCGTCATTCCAGGCGGCAATCCGCTCGGCGTTGAGGTCCACCACCGTCACCTGCACGTCCGGGCAGCGGTCGGCGATCACCGCCATCGTCGGCCCGCCCACGTAGCCGGCGCCGATGCAGCAGATGCGCCGGATTGGGTTCGCGCTCACCCGTTTCAACCTGAGGTTGGGCGACGCTACGACGCTTTGGCCGGCGGAGAGGCCGGCGCAGCAGGAGGGTTGACACGATGCCAATCCACCTCGGCCACGCCCCCCAGGGGCTTGAAACGCTGGCCATCGAGCGACACCTGGAGCAGATCGGGGCGACCGGAGCGGAGGCGCACGGGCCCCGGCAGCGGCAGGCGCACAACCTGACCGGCCTGCAAGGTGTTCGCATACAGCCGCTCACCCGCCAGCGTCTGCAGTTCCAGCCAGGCTTCACCGTCGGCCCGCAGGGTCAGCCGGAAGGGCTGCTCCGGCGCTGAGGCCGGTGAGAGGGAGCGCGCTGCAGGCACGGGCGCAGGAGCGGAAGATGGCGCCGGCAGCCGCCGCCAGAGCACCAGGGAGCAGACCCCAGCCAGCGCGATGACGCCACCACTCCAGAGCCAGCGCCGCGATGGCAAGCGCTGCGGCCAAGGCAGCGAAAGCGTGGGCCGGCGGAATCGCCAGGAGGGCACCGGTGCGCGCGGCATGGCGCCGGAGGAGACCGGCGGGATGGTGACAGGGGGTGGAGTTTCCGCCGCCGGCAGCAGCGCCGCGATCTGCTGCTGCAGCGCATCGCGCTGATCGATCAGCCGCCGCAACTCCAGGGCGAGCTGCTGCAGCTGCTGGCGGAACTTCTCCTCATAGATCGCCGGGATCTCATCGGTGATCTGCTGATACTGGGCCAACTCCGCCTCCAGGGCCGCGAGCTCGGCCTCTAGGGCAGCACGCCGCACAGTTGGAGAATCACTCAACGGCCAAGGCGCAGCGAGGATTCGCAGCATAGGCAATCAGCAATTGCACATGCAGGAATACCCATGGCAAACCAGAGGGGCAAAGCCTATATTTAGGGACGCCACTCCACAGCGAGCCATGGGAATCAAACGCTAGTTGGTCATCGCGACTGCAGCTGCAGCCATGATTGCGATCACATCAGCGGCCTCCAGTGCCCAGCAGAATGGAAAGTGTCAGAAAAAATTTATTAACGGGGAATGGGTCATGATCTGCTGTGACAATTCAGGGTGGTGCCGCCGTACATAGGAAGCAAATGAGCACAAACCCAAGTGCCGAGAACGATCTTGGCACTTGACCCAGCTCGACCCTCACCTCAACACTGCACCAGTTCCTCCCAGAAGACCACGCGCATCGCCACTACTTGGGCGATAACCATATCCATATATACCACCCTGATCATCGCCAACTATCCTAGGAGTAACCATAATCACAAGCTCCCTTTTTTCCTTGCTAGACGAGGTCGACCTGAAAAATTGACCAATAATTGGGATGTCACCAAGGATCGGCCATTTAGTCACAACCTGCCTGTCCGTCTCGGAAATAACACCCGTAAGAATCAATGTTTGGCCGTCCCTAACGCGAAGAGCCCCCGTATCCAGCCTCCGAACCGCGAGGATACTTATTGGAGGGCAGCCACTACCCGCAGGCAACTCATCAACCACAGCAGAAACGCTAGGAGACAGAGCAAAAGTCACAAATCCATTGTCATCAATCTTCTCGATCCTTGCACCCAAAACAAGACCAGCCGTAGTGAGCTCCTGGATATCGCAACTTGAGGTACCCGAATTATTATTGTTGTTAACAGAAACCTTAGTCGGAACATTTGTGCCAACGCGCACAACCCCTTCATTGGCCCTTCTCCGACCAATAGGCGACTCGATCGAGTACTCGTCAAGCCCGCCTTGCTGAGAGCCTGAAGAATCAGCCGTCTCTCTAAGCTCAGCTGGATTCTCTTGAAGAATTAATGTAGGACTTGCGAGCAACTTGGTTGACCCAGAGACAATCTGAGCCCTCACAAAATCGAAGAAAGAATTAGAATCATAAAAGGACCCAGGATTGGGACGGCGCGAACCGGCAACATCAGAACTCCGAGTATTGCGAGAATTTCTAGCCCTATCAAAAGCACGAGAAGTTGTAATTTCTTTACCGGAAACTCTTGAAAGAATTCTCTCGATTTTTCGCTGATCTCGAGATGTAAAATTAGTCGACTCGCCATCGATTTGAATAATTTCTAAGCGCTCGTCACCGCTCAGCTTTTCAATCTTAAACCCGCCGATACTTTCAAGCTCGTTATTAATTTCTTGTATTTGAGAGTCCGTAAGAGAGAGTCCCCGAGACCTATTAACCGTCAGAGCGCGTGAAGCACCTCTATTGAGGCTTGCCGTCCGCTCGCTAGAAGAGCCAATCTGCTCCAGGGGAGGAGCCAAGTCGCGCCGGAAAGAGTTGGCACCAGGAGGGAGGTTAGAACCAAAGGCGCCCAAAAGCTGCCCGTTATCACTGACAATAAAGTTGTCACCCCAACGAATTGCAAAAGAGTTCTCGATCTCAGCCGTATTTTCCAGATTAACGTCAAGTATCTTCACATTCAGAGCCACCTGCCGCTGGCGCAGGTCAAGCTGACGGAGATACTGCTCCGCAACACCCACCACAGCCGGATCACCAACCAATGCCAACGTACCGAGGCGAGGGTCAGGGGTGGCATTTAAACCCAGTAACGGCCCCTTACTCGCACCGTAAGTCTGAATAAATTTTCGAGTCGTCTGGTCAGTGGTCTGAGCGGCTTCTCCGCCCGCCACGGCGGAATCCCCCGTAATACCTTGAGTCACAGAAGTCGTGATTGTATCAGCGATAGAAACCTGCGCGCCAAGCTGAGCAAGGTAATCCGCAGCCGCGATTGGGCCAACTTGATTAAGTCGATAAACCCTAGAAACAACCGGACCAGTATTCACGGCTAAGAGATCAGGGCCAGCGAAGACCGTGCGTCCCTGCAGCCGCGCGGTCAGGCGCGCAGCAAGCAATGCCGAATTAAACGCCGATGAATACGATTCAGAGGCGAAGGAAAGAGAGACCGGATTGCATAGGCTTGCCGCACCAGTCGAAGATCCTTGCGCCAACAAGCCGGTCCGTTCGCAACTTTCTTTCTCCTTGGCAGGGTCTTCGTGAGGAACGTACACAAAGCCGTAGCCCCCGAGCTGCGCCAGAGCCATCAGGGCGTCCTTGGCCGGGGCGTTCTTAAGGGTCATCGTCACCGGCGGACCGCTCAGCTGCACATAGCCGGGATTGCGCAGCACCATCGATCCCACCGCCATGTCCCCCAGCGGCGGCGCCACCGCCCGGGGCTGCAGCGGCGGCGCATAGCTGGGCAGCGGCACCGCGCCGGGCTGCAGGGCATTGGCACGGCTCACCTGCAGCGAGGCCTGGGGCACCGGCGAGGCGAAGGTGAGAATCAGATTGCTGCCATCAGCACTCACCACCGGCCGGCCCAGGGTGATGCCAGGCGAGGGGGTCACCGCCAGCGCAAAGCTGGTGCCGCCGCCATCGAAGCTGATCGACTGGAAGCCCACCTCCGGCAGGGCCAGCCGCTGGGGTCCCATGCGCAGCATCGCCGGGCGAGCGGTGGTGAGCTGCCCCTGCCAGCGATCACCCTGGAGGCCCTGCTGCAGTTGCGGCGCTGGGCCGGTGCCTTCGATCACCAGCTCCACCGCATCGGGCAACCGCCGCACCTTCAGCTGCACGCTGGCGCTGGGATCCACCCGCTGGGATTGGGGCACCGCAGTGCTGCTGGGGGCGCTGCCGCGAGCCTGGGCCAGGGCGCGCTGCTGGGCCAGCGGCGCCAAGCCGACGGCGAGCGCCACGGCGATCAGGCCAGTGGCGCGGGGCCGGCAGAGCAGCGAAGGAATCAACATCACCATCAACGGGCTGAACCGGGCGCGGCGGGACGGGAACGGAAACGGGATCGAGGCAGAAGCGGTGGAACGGGATCAGGGCGCCCGGGGGGGCTTGGCGGCCGGGGGCTTGGCCGCCGGCGGTGGCTTGAGACCATCCGGCGGCGCCTTGTAGTAGGTGAACAGCACCTTCAGCTCGGTGAGCACAGGCGCCGCACTGGCGGCATCGGGCTGGCCGGCACCACTGCGCGGCGGCTCAACGCGCGTCAGCGCAAAATCCGACGATGCCACCAGCACGCTCAGCTGCTCCACCGCCCGCAGGAAACTGAGCAGGTCGGGGTAGCTGCCGCGCGCCCGCACCAGCATCCGCTCAGCCTGCAATCCAGCGGCCTCCAGCGGGGGCTTCGGCGGCGGCGGCGCCTTGTCGTCCGGCTTGGCGCCGGCCTTCCTGGCCGGCTCGGCAGCGGCCGGCACCGCCGCCACCGGCTCGAACAGATCCAGCCGCACCCGATGGCGCGCGGCCTCGCGATCGAGCTGCGCCAGGAAGGTGGCGAATTCGCCGCTGCCCTGGATCAGCTCCAGGATGCGGCGCTGGCGCAGCTCCGCCTGCTGCTGATCCAGCCGGGTGCGATCGAGCTGGGCGCGCAGCAGCGGCAGCTGACGTTGCAGCTCCTGCAGCCGCTGCAGCTCCTGGCTGTCGGCCTGCAGGCGCATCCACTGCGGCACCGCCCCAGCACCCACCACCACCGCCGCCAACAGGCCGCCCACCAGGGCCGGCACCCCGAGCAGCAGGCGCTGCTGCCAGCGCTGCTGCTGCTGATTCGCCACCTCCTGCAGGTTGGTCATGGCAGCAGGCCCTCCCGCTGCAGCAGCGTCAGCCGCCGCACCATGCCGCTGGCGCCGAGCTGCTCGAGGATCAGGCGCTCCGCCGCCGGCGCCAGCGGCGGCCGCAGATCCACGCCGAGCTCAAAGGCCACCGGCTGCGGAGCGCTGGGCTGGTTGGCCGGCTGATTGCGAGCCTCCTCCCGGCCGGCCTTGGTGAGCCGCACCCCCTGGGGATCGATCAGCGGCGAGCGGCGCAGATCCAGCTGCAAGGCATTGATGCGAGCAAAGGGCTGTGGATCAGGGGCCAGACCCTTGAGGGTGAGGCGGCTGGGCTGATCCACGCCGCGAGCCACCTCCTGCAGCTCGGTGAACTGCACACCCTGGGGCGCCCGCAGCTGCAGATCACGCATCAGCGCCGAACCGGAGCGCACCTTGAGCAGCCCCTGCACCAGGCTGGTGTTCAGCCCCTGCAGCTGGCGCAGGGCGCCGCGCTCGCGGTTGAGGCGGCTCTGGTACTGCTCCACCTCCGCCTCCACGGTGGCGAGCTGATCCAGCTGCGATTGCACCATCGCCGAGCGCAGCAGCAGCAACGCCCAAACCCCGAGGGCCACACCGAGCAGGCTGGAGCCGATCACCACGCCCCGCAGCAGGCTCTGGCGACTGCGCTGGGAGGCTACCGCCGGCTCCGGCAGCCCCAACTCTTCGCGCTTCTCGCGCAGCAGATCAAACGGGGTGGAGGTCGTGGTGGTCATCGCGTCAGCTCCAGCAGCGCCAGACCCTGCAGGGCCAGCGAGCCGTAGGGCGCCGGATCCAACAGCTCCAGGGACACCTCCGGCAGCTGCTCCTGCAGCAGCGGCACCAGCTCCAGCCCCTCGGCCAGCAGCAAGCGCAGATCGGCGGCCTGGAAGTGCTGGCGGCAGAAGCGCAGGGCCCGCTCCAGCTCCGGCAGCAACGCCTGGGGATCCAGGGGGAGCGAACGCTGGAACTCCGGGCAGCCATCACGCCACACCAGCAGCTGCGTGGCGCGACCATCGGGCAGCAGCACAGCCAGCAGCGCATCGGCGGCGGCGGCCTGCAGGCGGGGCTGCAACGCCGTGGCCAGGCAGGCCGGGGCCGGGATCAGGTGTCGCAGCGAGCCACCGGCGATGGCGATCACATCGATCCAGGCCTCCACCGCCTGGCGGGCGGCACCCACCACCAGGCTGGCGGCCGGCGCCGCCTGCAGCGGCTGCAGATCGAGGCAGCAGTCGGCCAGGGAATGGGGCCAGCCCAGATCGGGGGCCCGCTCCAGCAACGCCTCCAGCGGCTCCTCCGGCACCACGCCATCGGGCCACTCGATCACCCGCCAGAAGCTGGCTTCACCGGGCAGCGCCAGCACCAGGCCGGCATCGGGGCTGCTGTGCTCAAGCAGCAGGTCGCCGATGAAGTCTCCGAGGGCATCGCGGGCGATCGGCACACCATCGCGGCAGGTCTGGGCGGGCACCGGGGCGCTCCAGGCGGGGCCGGCCGGCTGATCACCGCGCAGCAGCTGCCCGCGCAACAGCAGCGGGTCGCTCAGATCCAGCAGCACCACCCGGGGAAACAACTCGGCACGCAAGGGGCGCCACCGGTCCTGGATCCCCGCGAGCACCAAGGGGCTGCATCGAAGTACGGCGCTGCGAAGCTACCCAATTTCCAGCCAGAAACCAGCCTTCGTTGCAGGTTCGCCGGGAAGAATCAACGCCAGGGCAGGCCCGCACCCACCGCCTCACCGATGTGAGAGAGCCCATGGCGGTCGAGCTGAAGCGAGAGCCCGTCCAGGATCTGGGGCACCAGGGCAGGCCCGCCATAGATCCAGCCGGTGTAGAGCTGAATCAGCGAGGCGCCGGCGGCGATGCGCTCCCAGGCCACCTCCGCTGAATCGATGCCGCCCACGCCGATCAGCGGCAGGGCGGGGCCAGCCGTCGCCCGCAGCCGCCGCAGCACCTCCAGGGCCCGCTGGCGCAGCGGGGCACCGCTGAGACCGCCGGCCTCCTCCGCCAGGGTGAGACCGGTCTGGCTGAGGCGACGCTGCTCCAGGCCCAGGCGGTTGAGGCTGGTATTGACGGCGATCACCCCCGCCAGACCCTCCTGGTAGGCCAGGCGGGCGATCGCATCGATGGCGTCGTCCTCAAGGTCGGGGGCGATCTTGACCAGCAGCGGCGGGCAGGCCGGCAGCCGCCGCAGCCGCTCCACCAGGCGCCGCAGCTGACTTTCATCCTGCAGATCACGCAGACCGGGCGTGTTGGGGGAGCTGACGTTGATCACGGCGTAATCCGCCAGCGGTGCCAGCAGCTCCAGGGAGGAGGCGTAGTCGTCGGGGGCCTGCTCGAGGGAGGTGATCTTCGACTTGCCGAGGTTGATGCCGAGCACCGCCGGCCGCTGCCCCGGGGGCGGCAGCTGCTGCCGCTCCAGCAGGCGACGGCAGGCCTGGGCGCCCTGGTTGTTGAAGCCCATGCGGTTGAGGGCCGCCCGCTCGGCCGCCAAGCGGAACAGACGCGGCCGGGGATTACCCGGCTGGGCATGCCAGGTGATCGTGCCCAGCTCGGCGAAGCCGAAACCGAACAGATGCCAGATGGCCGCCGCCACGCCGTTCTTGTCAAAGCCGGCGGCCAGGCCCACCGGATTGGCGAAGCGGCAGCCGAACAGGCTCTGCTCCAGGCGTGGATCACTGCGGCGCAGGTCGCGGCCGATCGCCTCCAGGCCGCCCTGCAGCAGCGGCCAGTGGCGCCGCAGGGAAGCCTGGCCCAGGGCGGTGAGGCTGAGCTGACTGAGCTGCTCGGCGTCGATGCCCTCGTCCTGACGCAGCAGCGGCCCGAACAGACGGCCGTAGAGCGCGCCGGCGCTGCCCCCCGTGGTTGCGCCAGCCGCTGCGCCGCTCAACCCCATGGCCCTGCTCACTCCCGTTCGGGCAATCCTGACGTGTCACGGCGCAGCCGCCAGCGGCCGTCCGCCGCGGGCTCCACCTGCCAGTCGCGCCAGGTGAAGGGCCGCGTGCGGCGCTCGAGGCGGCTGAGGGGCTGCTCCACCAGCTGGGCCAGCTCCAGCACGGTGAGGCTGTGGCCGCCGCTGGCCAGGCGGTCGGCCAGCTCCAGCCGGCTGAGCAGGCGCTGCAGAGGGGCCGGAGCCGGATCGTCGAGGGGCTTTACCTCGGCAACCGCGCCGGCGGCCGGGAGCTCTTCGGGCGGCTGGGGGGCGGAGGACTGCGGCGAAGACTGCGGCGTGGTCGCCATCCCGCCGCTGGCCAGGGCCGGCCGCTGACCGCGGGAGAAGGCCACGGCGATGGCGTCGCAGCGATCGTTATCGGGATCGCCGCTGTGGCCCTTCACGTAGCGCAGCGGCACATCGGAGAGGCGGGCCTGATCCAGCTGCTCCCAGAGGTCGCGGTTGAGCACGGCACCGCCGGAGGCCGTGCGCCAGCCCTTGCGCTTCCAGCCATGAATCCACTTGCTGAAGCCGTCGATCAGATATTGGGAATCGGTGCGGATGACCAGATCGGGATCGCGGGGCAGGGTCGCCAGCTGCTCCAGCAGCGTCAGCGCCGCCGTGAGCTCCATGCGGTTGTTGGTGGTGGCGTCTGCCGCGGCGCCGAACTCCTGCACCGAGCCATCGCTGAAGCGCAGCAGACAGCCCCAGCCCCCGGGACCGGGGTTGCCGCTGCAGGCCCCGTCACAGGCGGCAGCCACCACCTTCACCGGCTCACTCCCCACTGGACAACCTCCCGGACTCCGCTAGAGAGGACTGCTGAGAACGTCAAGTGCCCGCGGGCAGGAGCGCAGCCATGTCCCTCTGGCAGCAGCGACGCTACCTGGCCACCACCGCAGCGGGAAGGGCCGGCCTGGCCGCCGTCGGCGGGCTGGGAGCCCTGACGGCCGCCCTTGTGCCCCAGGCCTGGGCCGGATCCCCCTTCGGCAGCGCGCCGGTGGAGGCCGATCGGGCCATCGCCCTGGCCCAGCCCCTCAGCGGCGACCGCTGGAACCTGATCGTGCTGGAGCAGATCGAGCCAGCGCCGCCCTGCTGGCGCCGCTTCCCCGACGGCAGCGTGATCACCTACGAGAACAGCCTGCCGGCCGGCACCTGCGGCCGCTACCTCTCCGGCAACGCCTACTCGCTGCGGGTGAACGGCGACGACCTGCGCCATCCCTGGCGGCTGAAGGTGGAGAGCAGCGACGGCCGGCTGCAGCTGCTGGCGAGCGGCAACCTGCAGGCCGAACCCCTGCTCGTGGGCACGGGCACGGCCGCCGGTTCCGGCCTGGTGGAACTGAAGCTGGAGGAGGGCTGGGGCTTCGAACGGCGCACCTATCAGG
>CBFHOT010000030.1:0-19360 GCA_965657465.1 Cyanobacteriota bacterium
GAGGATCACTCAATGGATGCCCAGGCCAGCTCATTCTGGTGCGGCTTTCACGGGGCTTCCTTTCTCAGGAGGCCCTACCTGCGCCGCCGCACCCGCCTGCCGGCCTTGCAGGTGCTGTGGTGGGTGGCGGCTTTCTTCGGCCTCACCCTGCTCGGCCGGCAGCAGCCGCAGCTGCTCAACGGCTCCCTGGCCTATGCCCCGGCCTTGCTGGTGCTGTTCGCTCTGGGGTTGCGCGAGTGGCGCCGCCAGGGGCCGCTGCTGGTGATCTGCGCGGGGCTGTTTGCCCTCTCGCTGCTGCTGCGCAGTGTCGATCTGATGGTCTGCCCCTGGCTGCCGCTCGGGACCCATCCCCTCTGGCATCTGCTTAACGCCGCGGTGCTGGCCGGGGTGAGCGCTGCACTCAAGACTCCAGTTGCAGGCCGAACAGATGGTGTTGCAGAGACGTCCTTGGATCTGCAGTGAAGGGGTTCGTGTGTTCTGGTAAACGGTTGGAATGCGCTGCGCTGATCAGCAGATCCCTGGGCTGCTGATTGATGGTCGGTTCATGCATGGCGCTCCGTGTCTGGGGATGTCCGCTGTGCTCGGTGCCCTGCTTTGCCTTGTTGTTCGGCAGCTCTTGATGCCCGTGGATGATCGGATCACGCCGCGCGGCGCGTGCTTCAGGGCCGAGTGCCGATGGCTGGCTGCTCTCTGGCTCGCTGAAGGGGTCGGCCATGCCGATGATCTTGTCGTTGAGCCCTCGCAGCGCCTTCTTGCTGTCGCCTCCGCGCGCTGCATTGCCCCAGGTCACGATCGATCCGTCCTCTTTCAGGGCTGCAAAGGCGTAGCCGGATGTGAAAATGTGAATCACGTCGCGGCGTAATTGCTTGGCGACTGCGCTGCTGTCACCGCCTGCGCTCGCCTGCCCCCAGGTGACGACGGAGCCGTCTTGTTTGAGGGCGGCAAAGGCGTAGCGGGTTGCGAAAATGTCTGCTACGCCGCTGCGCAGGTTGTTGCTCTGCTTGCGGCTGTTGCCGCCTTTTTTGGCGTGTCCCCAGCTGACAACGGAGCCATCTTTTTTGAGGGCGGCAAAGGCGTAGCGCGTGGAAAAAATGTCTTTCACGCCGCTTTGGAGGTCTTGGCGTGCGGCCTGGCTGTTGCCGCCCCGCTTGCTGTCGCCCCATGTCACCACGGAGCCATCTTTCAGCCTGGCGGCAAAGGCATAGCGGGCTGAATAGATCTCGCGGACATTCTTCTTGAGCCGATTGGCGACGCTGCTGTTGTCTCCTCCGCGGCTCGCCAGGCCCCAGCAGACGGTGGAGCCATTGTTCTTCAGGGCGGTGAAGGCGTATCCCGTCGACGTGATCGTCTGAACGCCGCCCTTCAGCTGTTGGGCCACGCGGCTGCTGTCGCCACCGCGCTGGGAGTCGCCCCAGGTGATGACGGAGCCGTCTCGCTTGAGGGCGGCAAAGGCATAGCGTGTGGAAAAGATCGTCTGCACGCCACGTTGCAGTTGCGCGGCCACGCTGCTGCTGTCGCCGCCTCGCGGTTCGCCGGTGTCGATATTGCCGCCCAGGGCGGCGCTGCGGGCGTCGGTCGTGCCCAGGCCCCAGGTCACCACGGATCCATCCCGCTTGAGGGCGGCCATTGAGGTGGAGCTGGTGACGATCGTTTTCACGCCTCCGCGCAGGGCGCTGGTGACGGCGCTGCTGTCCCCGCCTTCCTTGGCTTCGCCCCAGGTCACCGCGGACCCGTCCTGCTTCAGTGCGGCGAACGCTCGGCGGGTTGAAAACACGCGCTGAACGCCATGTTGAAGCTCACTGGCCACCGCGCTGCTGTTGCCGCCTTTGCTGCCTGCTCCCCAGGTGATCAGGCTGCCGTCGGCGGCCAGGGCGGCAAAGCTATGGCGGTTGGAAAAGAGATCGATGTAGTTTCCGCTTGAATTTTTGGGTTGATAGCCGCCGTCGTACTTGCGCCCCCAGGCCAGGATGGAACCGTCTTGGGTGAGCGCGGCGAAGGCGCCTTGGTTGCGCCACTCGTGATTGGATCGGCCTGGCTCTGCAATCGCTACTTTTTGCAGATTGTATTTGCCGCCCGGGATTCTGATGGTTGCCATGTCTGGCGCTGCGCCTGTTAACGGCAACTTAGAAATCTCCCTATGGCTGGCGACTCCTCGTCGTTATTTGTGATGCTTTCCCGTCTGTTTAGCGGTGTTGCCCCGCTGGCCCGGCCGGCGGTGGCTTCCTAGCGTGTTGGGGCTGCCGCTGCTGCTGACGCAGCCTCCTGCCATGCAATCCCGGCTGCTGCTCTCGGCGGTGCTGGCGGCTCTGGCCGCCTGGTTGCTCGATGCCGCCCGGGCTCAGCAGCTGCGCGACGCCTTGGCCGAGGGCTTGAGCTGGGCGGCGCAGCAGTGGCCGGCTCTGGGGTTGTGGTCGCTGGCACCGCTGCTGGAGCCGCTACCGGCGGCCCTGGCGATTGTGCTGCTGTTGCTGATTCCGATCAGCTGGTTGAAGCCCCACTGATCCCATCACCGCCTTTCAACGCCGGTGGTGGGATCCAGCCGCTCCGCCAGCCAGGCCACCGGCAGCATCACCAGTAGCGCCACCATGCAGATCAGCCACTGCTGCGGTGCCAGCGGTGCCGTGGCGAAGAAGCGGTTCATCCAGCCCAGCTGGCTGAAGGCGAGCTGCAGCAGCAGCGCCAGGGTGATGCCCCCGAGCAGCACCGGGTTGTGGCGCCACTGCCGGCCCTTGCCCTTGCTGGCCTGGCTGATGCTCACCAGGTACACCACCTGGGCCAGCACCAGCGCCTGAATCGCCATCGTGCGCGCCAGCGCCAGCTCCAGGCCATGGCTGCGGGCCCAGAGGAACACCCCGAAGATGAAGCACCAGTAGAAGCCCGACACCAGCAACACCTTGCGCACCAGGCCGCCACTGAGCAGCGGCTGGCTCGGCTGGCGCGGCGGTTGCTGCATCAGCAGCGGCGGCCGCGGCTCGAAGCCCAGCGGCACCGACAGCGTCAGCGAGCAGACCATGTTCAGCCAGAGCACCTGCAGAGCGGTGACCGGCAGCTCCAGCCCCAGCAGGGCCCCCAGCAGGATCGTCATCGAGGCACCCCCGTTCACCGGCAGCACGAAGGCCAGGGATTTGCGCAGGTTGAGATACACCGCCCGCCCCTCCTCCACCGCCGCCTCGATCGTGGCGAAGTTGTCGTCGGTGAGCAGCATGTCGGCGGCTTCCCGCGCCACCTCGGTGCCGCCCTTGCCCATGGCGATGCCGATATCGGCCTGGCGCAGGGCCGGGGCGTCGTTGACGCCATCGCCCGTCATCGCCACCACCTCCCCCTGCTGCTGCAGCGCCCGCACCAGCGCCAGCTTCTGGCTCGGGGCCACCCGCGCGAACACATCGGTGTCGCGGGCGATGCGGCGCAGCTCCACCTCGCTGCGCTGCTCCAGCTCCCGCCCCTCCAGGGCCCGCACCTGGCCGCCTTGACCAAGCCCGAGCTGGGCTGCGATCGAGCGGGCCGTCTCCAGGTGATCGCCCGTGATCATCTTCACGGTGATGCCCGCCTGCTGACAGGCCGCCACCGCTGCCATCGCCTCCGCCCGCGGCGGGTCGAGCATCCCCTGCAGCCCCAGGAACTCCAGGCCTCCCTCCAGCAGCTGCGGCTGCAGCGGCTCCTCGCTGCTGGGGGCATTGCCGATGGCGAAGGCCAGCACCCGCTCCCCCTGGCGGGCCATGGCCGTGACCGCCGCTTCGATCGCCTCGGCTTGCAGCGGTTGGCTGCGGCCATCGGCGCCCAGCTGGCGGTCGCAGCGGCGCAGCACCGCCTCCACCGAACCCTTCATCAGGATCCGGCGGCTGCCGTGCAGCGTGGCCATGAACTGCTGCTCGGAGGCGAAGGGAATCGCATCGCGGCGCGGGTGCTGATCCAGCGCCGCCGCCCGATCCAGGCCGGCGGTCTGGGCCGCCTGCAGCAGGGCGGTCTCGGTGGGATCGCCCACCATCCCCTGCTGCTGGCTGGGGCGGGCATCGTTGCAGAGCAGTCCCGCCAGCAGCGTTTCCCGCAGCGCCACGTTGCGCCCCAGGGGGTCGTTGTCCTCGGGGACGTCCTCCCCGATGGCGGCGCCGACGGGCCAGAGGCGATCCAGGCTCAGCCGTTCGCCGCCGGCGTAGATCTCCTGCACCGTCATCCGGTTCTGGGTGAGGGTGCCGGTCTTGTCGGAGCAGATCACGGTGGTGCTGCCCAGCGCTTCCACCGCCGGCAGTTTGCGGATGATCGCGTTGCGGCGCGCCATCCGGTTCACGCCGATCGCCAGCGTCACGGTCACGATCGCCGGCAGCTCCTCCGGGATCGCCCCCACCGCCAGGGCCACGGCGCCGTCGAACATCTCGGTGGCCTCCCGGCCCCGGATCAGGCCCACCACGAAGGTGAGGCCCGCCAGCACCAGCACCAGCTGCAGCAGCGTGCGGCTGAAGCCCTGGAACTTGCGCGTCAGCGGTGTGCTCAGGTTCACCTGCTGCGCCAGGGAGCTGGAGATGTGTCCCACCTCGGTGGCGTTGCCGGTGGCCACCACCAGCCCCTGGCCCTGGCCGGCGGTCACCAGGGTGCCGGCGTAGGCCATGCCGCTCCGCTCCGCCAGCGGGGCGGCTGCCGCCACGGCCGCCGTGCTCTTGGCGGCGGGCAGCGACTCGCCGGTGAGGGCCGATTCATCGATCTGCAGGTTGCGGCTCTGCAGCAGGCGCAGGTCGGCGGGCACCTTGCGCCCCGCCTCCAGCAGCACCAGATCGCCGGGCACCAGGGCTTCGGAATCCAGCCGTTGGCGCCGGCCGTCGCGGATCACCTCCACCTCGGTGCGCACCGCCCGGGCCAGGGCGGCGATCGCCGTTTCGGCGCGGCTCTCCTGCAGGAAGCCGATCACCGCGTTGATCACCGTGACGCTCCAGATCACCCCCGCTTCACCGGGTTCGCCGATCAGCAGCTTCACCATCCCCACGCTCAGCAGCGTGTAGAGCAGGGGATCGTGGAACTGGCCGAGGAACCGCTGCCAGCCCGGTCGTTGCCTCCCCAGCACCAGGCTGTTGGGCCCCGCGGCGGCCAGGCGCTGTTCGGCCTCGGCGCTGCTCAGGCCCCGCTCCGCATCGCCGCCGCTGGCCTGCAGCAGCGCCGCCGCCTCCAGGCTGTGGGCTGCGGGCCAGCCGCCGATGGCCGGGGACGCGCTCATGGCCTTGGGGATCAGCGGCTGCTCCGACGCTATTCAGGCCGTGCGCTCTGTGCTGTCAGCGCTGCCCGTGCCGTGGCCGCCGGCCTGGTGCAGCACCCGCTGCGGGAAGGGGATCTCGATGCCGTGGCGCTGGAAGGCCTGCCACACCGCCACCTGCACAGCGCTGCTGGTGCCGAGGTTGCGCAGGGGATCGTTGATCCAGAAGCGCAGGCTGTAGTCGATCGAGGAATCGCTGTAGCGCAGCAGGAAAGCCCGCGGCGTTGGGCTCTTCAGCACCCCCGGCACCGCCGCGGCGGTGGCCTCCAGCAGGGCGATCACTTCGGCTGGGTTGTGGCGGTAGGCGGCGCCCACCACCACCTGGCTGCGGCGCAGCCGGTCGCTGCCGGTGTAGGTGGTGGTGGGGGTGGTGAAGAAGGTCTGGTTGGGGATCACCAGCTCGGCGTTGTCGCGGTCGCGCCAGAGCACGGCCGCCCGCAGGCCGAGGCTGCGCACCTCGCAGGGATCGCCGTCGATGAACAGCACATCGCCCGGCCGCACCGAACCCTCGAACAGCAGCCACAGGCCGCTGACGAAGTTGGAGAACACCTCCTTGATGCCGAAGCCCAGACCCACCGACAGGCCGCCGGCCACCGCCAGGATCGCCGTGTGGTTGATGCCGATCTGGTCGAGGGTCCAGAGGATACCGATCCCCACGGCCGCATAGCGCAGCAGCAGCGCCAGGGCGCGGCGGCCCGCATCGCTGATGCCCATCAGCCGCTGCAGGCCGATCGCCAGGGCTTGGCTCGGCGGGTCGCTGGCCACCAGCAGCAGGTAGATCACCACCAGCGAGATCACCAGCTGGCCGAGAAACACCTCACTGCCGAACCACTGCCCCAGGGGAATCAGGGCCAGGTTGCCGGGGGCGTCCACCTCCGCCAGCAGGATGAGCAGCGTCAGCAGCACGTAGAGCGGCCGCAGCAGCCCGGTGTCCAGCTGCTGCACCTGTCGGGCCGGCAGCCAGCGCAGCAGCAGCACCCGGCTCGCCTCCAGGCCGAACCAGCCGGCCAGCAGCAGCAGGGCCACCAGGGCCAGGCGGTTCGGCAACTGCAGCAGCTGCAGCGCGGCGCTGAACAGCGCCAGGGCCGCCAGCAGCAGCAGCTGGGCGATCTGGCGCCGGCGCCGGCTGGTCAGCCCCGGCCAGCGATGGGCGAGGCCGTAAGCCATCACCCCGCCGCCCACGCTCAGCAGTTGCAGCAACACCACGGGGCGCTGCAGATAGCCCAGCCAGCCTCCGATTTCGTGCAGCAGATCGTTCATCGCTGACTGGGTTGCAGCGCGCGGATCAGTGCCGCGCTGGCTTCCTCGAGGGTCAGGTGGCCGTAGTGGAATTCCTTCAGGATCTGATCCAGTGCGGTTTCGCGATCCCGCAGCGTCACCAGGGCTTCACTCAGGTCGGAGGCCTGGTCGGCCTGCTCCTGGGCGCCCAGCAATGCCGCCAGGTTGGCGGAGCTGCGCAGGGGCAGGGGCGTGTTCCGGGTCACCGGCAGCATCCCCTGGGTGTGCAGGGTGAAGGCGCGCTGGATCGGCGGATTGAGCGTGAACTTCACCAGCTCCTCGGCGGCGCGCCGCTGCTGCTCGCTGGAGTTGCGCCCCAGTCCCCACACCAGCAGCGTCGAGAGCGGGCTGGCCGCATGGCCGTCGCCATCGGGCATCCTCGCCAGCCCCAGGTGGCTGCCCAGTCGCGCGCGCAGCTGACTCACGTCCTCGCTGCGGCAGGTGATCCAGTCCAGCTGCCCCTGGCTCAGTTGCTGCACCAGCTCGCTGGAGTTGCTCTCGAGGTTGATGTGCTGCTGCATCGCTGCCTGCCGCAACCACAGCAGCCAGCGTTCGATCGCCTGTCGATGCTCCGCCGTGATCGGGCTGCCCCGCCGGATCGCGACGATGCTGGGCAGGCTGCCCACCGACCCAATGGTCCAGGCCAGATTCACGAGCCGCAAGCTGATGCCGAAGCGCTGCCCGTTGCTGCTGGCCTCGAGCAGTTGTTGCAGCGTCTCTGGCGGGCTGCTCATGCGCCGCCGGTCGTAGCAGGCGAGCTGTGGTTGCAGGCCGAGGGGCAGGGCCAGCAGCTGCGTCGGCGAGCCCGCCACCTCCACCGCTGGCAGCAGCTCCGGTCGCAGGGTGCGGGTGAGTTGATGGGGATGCGGCAGGGTGCGGATCAGCCCCAGCTGCTTCAGCTCCGGGGCCTTCTGCCCATTCAGCATGATCAGGTCGGGGCCCAGTCCGCTGCGGTTGCGGCGCTCCACCTCCTCCGTGAGCTGGCGCTCCGAGAAGACCATCACCTCCAGCTGCACCCCCGGGTGAATCTCCCGGAAGGAGTGCTCCAGCTGCCGCAGTCTGCGCTGGATGGTCGCCTGCTGCTCGGCGGTGACCTGCGTGGCCTGGGAGAGGCCAGCTGCGATGAACAGGGTGGCGCGCAGGGGCGGTTGGCTGGGGCCGCCGGCCTGGTGCCCCGGGCCGGTCGGCGGGGCAGCAGGCCGCTGGCAGGCGGTCAGCCCGGGCAGCAGCAGGGCTGCCAGGCCGAGGCTGAGCCCCAGCCAGTGCCGCTGCCGCAGACGCCCCATCGGCTCACTCCTCGGGATAGAGCAGCTCGGCCAGCTCGTCGGGATCCACGTCATAGACGCGGGCGAGGGTGGTTTCGATCGCGCTGGTCACCACATCGGGCAGGAAGCGCATGGCGTTGAGCGCGTCATCGACGATGTCGTCGCTGAGCATCGGTTCGCCCCCCAGCTTCTCGTCGTTGATCACAGCCATCACCCAGCTCTGGTAGGCGGTGACCAGATCGGCAAATTCGAGCTCCGGGTCGTTGAGATCCAGGGCCATCGGGCGTCTCCGGCGGACGTTGCCCCTGCAGTTTGCCCACTGGAGGGCACTTGCCCACTGGCGAGGATGGGCTGGTTTCCGTCCGCTGTCCGCCCGTGCCCCCGATGGACGCTGCCCGCCTGCAGGCCACCCTGGTCGACTTCGCCCTGGCCGAGCTGGTGCGCCAGCACCGCGAGAGCTTTCAGCCCCTTTGGAGCACCGACAGCTGGGCCAAGCTGATGATCTGGCTGGCGCTCAACTGCGGCTGCAGCGGTGAGGAGGCTGACCTCAAGGCCTTCGCCACCGCCCTCGGCCCGGCCCTGAGCACGCGGCTGCGGCGCCTGTTCTTTGAACGCGAGCTGGCGGATCTCGATCTGCAGGTGATGGCCGATCCGGCGGAGCAGCAGGTGCTGGTGCTGCCCCTCGCCCCCGGCGGGGAGCCCCTGACCCTGGAGCGGGCCGCTCAGGCGTTGCAGCGGGTGGGGCTGGAGCAGCGGGTGGTGCGCGAGCGTGAGCGCTGGAGCAGCCTGGAGGCCGCCGTGGTCATTCCCTGGCAGGAGCACGCCTGATGCAGCTGATCGCCCGCTATCGCAATGCCGGCTACGAGGCCCTCGCCGATGGGGTGATGGCCTTCTTCGAGCGGCGTGCCGATCTGCAGCGCCCCGGCGTGGCCTTCGGCCCTGAGGGTGAAGCGGAGGCGGAGCCCGCCAAGATCTCCACCGACATCAGCCTGGTGGCGATCGATCGCAGCGATCCAGAGGCCTTCGCCCTGGCGGAGGTGATCCTGCGCGGCGTCACGGCCGGCCTGGAGCGTTACCTGCAGGAGCGGCCGCTGCTGCGCAGCTGCTGCCCGGAGCAGAGCCTGTTCGTGAATCCGATCTTCAACCTGCAGCGCTACGCCCCCGGCGAGGGCTTCAAGCGCTGGCACTGCGACTGGACCCTCAGCGATGAGGCCACCGAACCCCAGGCGCGGGTGCTGGCCTGGATCCTCTACTGCAATGACGTGCCGGAGGGCGGCACCGAATTTCACTGGCAGCAGCACCACGAGCCGGCGGAGCGGGGCAAGCTGCTGCTCTTCCCGGCGGGGGTGTCGCACATCCATCGCGGCCGGGTGAGCGATCAGCACAGCAAAACGATCGCCACCGGTTGGATCAACGCCGGCACGCGCGAGGGCTATCTGCAGCGCCTGGCTGCCGGCTGATGGGCGCTGTCTGATGGTGGCTGTTTGACAGCTGCTATTTGACGGTGGCTGTCTGCAGGCCGGCTTCAGTCTTCCCAGGTCTTCAGCAGCCAGAGCAGTTCGCCGGCATCCCAGCTGCAGCGGAGGTGTCCTCAGCGCAGGTGCAGCGGTTGCAGGCGCCCCTGGCGCTCCAGGCCGAGGCGGATCGGCCGCGGCGGGCCCTGGGGCGGCAGGGTCACCTCCACCCACAGGGTCTCGCCCCTCGGCCGCCGTGAGGGATCGGGCACATCCGGGGGCAGAAAGAAGGCCAGCGGTCGATGCAGCACGGCCTCCGGGCCGTGGCTGCCCTGCCGGATCCAGGCCGGCTGCGCCTCGCCCACCTGACGCCGGTCGCCTGCCGGCACCGCCCGCAGATGGCCGTTCGTCACCGTCAGCCCCACGCTGGTGCTGCTGCTGTCCACCGCCGCAGCCGGCACCTGCAGTTGCAGGGTCACGTAGCGCCCGCGGATCGGCAGCTCCGGATCCACCGGTGCGCTGCGGGCCCAGCCGTGGGGTTCGAGCAGGCGATCGAGCAGCAGCTGCCCTCCCAGCAGCAGCAGCAGGCTTCCCTGCAGGGCGGCCACGGTGAGGCCGGCGCGACGGGGGGTCATGGCGTCTCGCCTCCCACGTCAGCCCCGCCGCTCGGCATCAGCCGGCGCCGCCACCGCTCCAGCAGCCAGCCCCCCAGCAGGAACAGCAGCCCCAGCCCCACCAGGCTGATTGAGCGGTCGAGCTTGCTCATCACCTCCGAGAAGTAGAAGCCGATCAGGCTGCAGGCCACCACCACCGCCCCGAGGTTGATCCGCTCGGCTCGCTGGTCGCGGCTGCCCCAGAGGCTGAGCAGCACCCCGCCCAGGGCCCACCAGCCGTAGTGCAGCAGCGCCGGCCAGGGCTGCAGCTGATGCAGCAGCAGCCAGCCGCCGGCCACCAGCAGCGGCCAGGCCTGGCGTCGCCGCAACCACCAGCCCAGCAGCAGCGGCAGGCCGAGGGCCAGTCCCCAGCCCAGCAGCCCCAGCGGTAGCGGCAGCATTGATCCATGCCCCGCACCCAGGCCGGTGATCGCCGCCCAGCCCGCCGCCGCCGGCAGCAGCCCCAGGCCGCCGCTCCACACCAGCACCTGGCGGGCCGGGCTGAGGCCTGTGCCGCGGGCGCCGCTCAGCTCGCTCAGGCAGAGCATCACCAGCCCGGCCAGCAGCACCAGCCCGGCCGCCGGCATGGCGGCAGCCGCGCCGCCACTGATTCGCTCGCACAGCAGCAGCCATTCCCCCGCCAGCCAGGCCGGCAGCACCAGCACGAGCAGCAGCAGCTGGGGCCACTGCCGCAGCCACCACCAGCCGATGCCGCAGCCCAGGGCCCAGAGCAGCAGCCCGGCGGGCCAGCGGGCCTCGATATGGAAGATCTGGCCGCTGAGGAAGATGCCGCTGCCCAGCGCCACCGAGCCCACGCCATGCAGGGCCGTGGCCAGGCCGGGCAGTTGCGGGCCGGCCATGGCCGCGAGGGCGTGCAGCCCCACCACGGTGATCAGCAGCAGCCCATAGCGGCTGCCCGGTGCCATGGCGTCCCAGTGGGTGGACACGAACAGCAGCAGCCCGGCCGCCAGCAGCACCGCCCCCAGCACCAGGGCCAGCCGCTGCGGCAGCCCCAGGCCGGTCGCCGTGCGCCTGGCCTGCGCCCGGGCGGTGCCGGCGGGGTCGCGGCTGTTTGGGTGCTGCGCCTCCCAGGCGCGGATCGCCTCGGCCGTGGCGCCATCGATCAGCCCCGCCTCCCGCCAGCGCTGCAGCTGCGCCCGCAGCGGCTCGTTCTGCGGCTTCGTCATGGCCCTGTCTAGCCAGGCCCGCCCGGGGGCAGCCAGCGCCTTTTGCGAGCATGGCCCCACCGCCCTGACGTGCTCCTGTGACCGAGGCCACCGCTGCTGCCAAAGCTGCTGCCACCGCTGCGGAGGCCCTGCCCAAGACCTACGACCCGGTGGGCACCGAAGCGCGCTGGCAGCAGGCCTGGGAAACCCGTGGCGCCTTTCACCCCGATCCCAGCGCTCCCGGCGAGCCGTTCTCGGTGGTGATCCCGCCGCCGAACGTGACCGGCAGCCTGCACATGGGCCATGCCTTCAACACGGCCCTGATCGACACGATCGTGCGCTTCCAGCGCCTCCGCGGCAAGAACGTGCTCTGCCTGCCCGGCACCGATCACGCCTCGATCGCGGTGCAGACGATCCTCGAGAAGCAGCTCAAGGCCGAGGGCCAGTGCAAGGAGGATCTCGGCCGTGAGGCCTTCCTGGAGAAGGCCTGGCAGTGGAAGGCCCAGAGCGGCGGCACGATCGTGGGCCAGCTGCGCCGGCTCGGCTATTCCGTCGACTGGCAGCGGGAGCGCTTCACCCTCGATGCCGGTTGCAGTGAGGCCGTGATCGAGGCCTTCAACCGCCTGCACGAGCAGGGGCTGATCTACCGGGGTGAATACCTGGTGAACTGGTGCCCCGCCTCCGGCTCGGCGGTGAGCGATCTGGAGGTGGAGATGAAGGAGGTGGATGGTCATCTCTGGCACTTCCGCTATCCGCTCACGGCCGGTGCGGCGGCCGATGGCCGCACCCATCTGGAGGTGGCCACCACACGCCCGGAAACGCTGCTGGGCGACACGGCCGTGGCGGTGAATCCCAAGGATCCTCGCTATGCCGATCTCGTGGGGCAGACCCTCACCCTGCCGCTGGTGGGCCGCACGATTCCGATCGTGGCCGACGACCACGTGGATGCCGAGTTCGGTACCGGCTGCGTGAAGGTGACCCCCGCCCACGACCCCAACGATTTCGCGATCGGCCAGCGCCACAACCTGCCGCTGATCACGGTGATGGCCAAGGACGGCTCGATGAACGAGGCCGCCGGCCGCTTCCAGGGCCTCGATCGCTTCGAGGCGCGTAAGGCCGTGGTGGCCGCGATGGAGGCCGAAGGCTTTTTGGCGCGTGTGGAGGACTACCGCCACAGCGTGCCCTTCTCCGATCGCGGCAAGGTGCCGGTGGAGCCGCTGCTCTCCACCCAGTGGTTTGTGAAGACCGAGCCCCTGGCGGCCCGCTGCCGCGAGGCGCTGGAGAACGCCGATCCCCGCTTCGTGCCGGAGCGCTGGAGCAAGGTGTATCGCGACTGGCTCACCGACATCCGCGACTGGTGCATCTCCCGCCAGCTCTGGTGGGGCCATCGCATCCCCGCCTGGTTTGTGGTGAGTGAGACCGGCGGTGCGATCACCGACAGCACCCCCTATGTGGTGGCCCGCGATGAAGCGGAAGCCCGCGCCAAGGCCGAGGCGCAGTTCGGCGGCGGCACCCACGCCCATCCCGTGGTGCTCGAGCAGGACCCCGACGCGCTCGACACCTGGTTCTCCAGCGGCCTGTGGCCTTTCTCCACCCTGGGTTGGCCCGATGCCGAAGCGGCCGACCTGGCCCGCTGGTATCCCACCAGCGTGCTGGTGACGGGCTTCGACATCATCTTTTTCTGGGTGGCCCGGATGACGATGATGGCCGGCGCCTTCACCGGCCGGATGCCCTTCCAGGACGTGTACATCCACGGCCTGGTGCGCGATGAAAACAACCGCAAGATGAGCAAATCAGCGGGCAACGGCATCGACCCGCTGCTGCTGATCGATCGCTACGGCGCCGACGCGCTGCGCTTCGCCCTGGTGCGCGAGGTGGCCGGTGCGGGTCAGGACATCCGCCTCGATTACGACCGCAAATCCGACACCTCCGCCACGGTGGAGGCCTCGCGCAACTTCGCCAACAAGCTCTGGAACGCCACCCGCTTCGCCCTGATGAACCTGGGCGGCGAGACGCCCGCTTCCCTGGGTGAGCCGGATCCCGCCGCGCTGCAGCTGGCCGATCGCTGGATCCTGTCGCGCCTGGCGCGGGTGAACCGGGAAACCGCTGAGCGCTACGGCAGCTATGGCCTCGGTGAAGCCGCCAAGGGGCTCTATGAGTTCGCCTGGAACGAGGTGTGCGACTGGTATGTGGAGCTGATCAAGCGCCGCCTGCAGGTGCCGGCTGAGCTGGAGGGCGCCGCTCGTGCGGCGGCGCTCGCTGATCAGCGCACCGCCCGCCAGGTGCTGGCCAAGGTGCTGAACGAGCTGCTGGTGATGCTGCACCCGTTGATGCCGCACCTGAGCGAGGAGCTCTGGCATGGCCTCAGCGGCGCGCCGGAGACCACGTTCCTGGCGCTGCAGCCCTGGCCGGCGCTGGATCAGGCCCGCCTGGATGACACCCTCGAGGCCTCCTTCGCTGAGCTGATCGAGGCGATCCGCGTGGTGCGCAACCTGCGGGCGGTGGCGGGGCTCAAGCCCAGCCAGAGCGTGCCGGTGCGTTTCGTGTCTGGCCGCGCTGAGCTGGCGGCGGTGCTCACGGCCGCCACGGCCGACATCTCGGCCCTCACCCGCGCCGAGCGGGTGGAGGTGCTGGATCCGGCCGCGGCGGAAGCCAGCCCCGCCACCAAGGCCCTGGCCGGTGTGAGCGGTGAGCTGCAGGTGCTGCTGCCGATCGAGGGCCTGGTGGATCTCGAGGCCCTGCGCGCCCGCCTGGAGAAGGACATCGCCAAGGCCGAGAAGGAGATCAAGGGGCTCTCCGGCCGCCTCGCCAATCCCAACTTCGCCGGCAAGGCGCCGCCGGAGGTGGTGGCGGAGTGCAAAGCCAACCTGGCGGAGGCGGAGGCCCAGGCGGAGCTGGCTCGCAAGCGTCTGGCGGATCTGGGCTGATACCAGCGGTTGGCGGCGGCCTGGCCCCGTCAGCGGCGGGGTTCTGCTCCGCCCGTCAGCCGGTGCAGGGCGCTGTAGTCGAGGCTGTCGAGGCCGGCGGCGGTGGCGCCCTCCAGCAGCTGGGCCAGGCCGCTCAGCCCCTCGCTGTTCAGCCCGGCGCCGGCCGCCGCCTGCAGAAACAGCGCCAGATCCTTGCGTAGATGGGCGGTGGGGAAGTTGGGGTTGGCGTAGTCGTCGGCCAGTTCCTTGGCCAGCTTCTTGTCGAAGGTGGGGGCGTAGAGAGCGCTCTGGCGCAGGATCGCCATGAAGGCCTCCACTTCCACACCGGCCCGCTGCACCAGGTGCAGGCTGAGGCTGAAGCTGTGGGTGAGGCTGGCGATCAGCTGATTGAGCGCCAGCTTGGTGGTGAGCGCTGCTCCCACTGGCCCCAGGTGGCTGAGTGTGCCGCCCAGATCAGCCAGCACCGGCCGGGCCCGCTCCAGCAGTGCGCCATCGCCGCCCACCATCAACTGCAGGCTGCCGCTGAGGGCCTCCGGCCCGGCTGCCCAGCACCGGCACTTCCAGATAGGCCGCGCCGCGCTCGCTCAGGGCCTCGGCCAGGGCCTGGCTTTCGCCGGGAGCGATCGTGGCCATCTGCAGCCCAGCCGGCCGGCCAGCGCGGCCCCCGCCTGCTCCAGCACCGCCGCTGTGACCGGTCCATCGCTGAGCACGGTGATCACCAGATCGGCGCCTGCCACCGCTGCTGCAGGGGTGGCCGCCGCTGCAGCCCCCAGCTCCAGCAGCGGCGCACAGCGCCCCGGGTTGCGGTTCCAGACGGTGAGCCTGTGGCCGCAGCGCAGCAGGCGCTCGCCGATGGCGGCCCCCAGCAGGCCGGTGCCCAGCAGAGCGATGGGCATGGTGCGGATCGAGCGATTGCGAGCAGCATGGAGGGCAACCGCGTCGTCCGGCAAACGCCATGGATCCGCAGCGCCCCACCAGCTGGGACTGGCTGGCCACGCATCAGGCACCGCTGCCGCCGGATCTGCTGCATCAGCCATTGCCCACCGGCCTGGCGGCCTATCTGCAGGGGGTCGATGCCCGGCTGCATCGGCTGGCGCTGCTGGTGGAGGCGATGCGGGAGCAGCTGGAGGAGGCGGGGCTGTTCAGCGAGGCCCAGCTGATGGCCCGGGTGCAGGCCATCGATCTGCGCGATGGTGCCGCCGATGGCCGCAATGCGCCAACGATCAGCAGCCGCTGCAACCAGTGCGGCCGCACCAGCGCCGGCCTGCGCCGCCGTTGTTTGTATTGCGGCAGTGAAGACTTGGTGAAGCTAGGCTGACATCGGCATCCGCTTCTGCTGGCCTCTGGCTGTCTGGGCGTGCGCCGTTCTGGGTGTCTTCCCTCGCGTTTGCGGCATCGGCTTGCGGGCTCTGATTGCAGCTTCTGCGTGCGGTGCTTGGCGACGCTGGTCTCGCCGGGGTGATGGTGGGCCTCGGTGGTGATCTGTGCGACGTCCGGCCAGTTTTCTGGATCACATTTCTATCAAGAAAATGTGATTCTTGGTGAGTCCTTAATGCGTTGTTAGTGGTGATAGCTGGCCGCGCTTTGGGACGGTTGCGCGGTCCTGCCTCCGGCTCGATCCATGGGCTCCAAGAGCTTCCGCAACCGCCGCTCCCAGCGTGATGCGCAGCAGCGCCGCGACCGACGTGATCGTGAGCGATTCCACCGCCCTGAGCGCGACGAGCAGCGCGATCCCGTCGTGGCTCCGCTGGCTCCCCAGGACCCCCTGGTTGGCAGCATCAATCTCACGCCGGAAGGCACCAGCGGCGAGCAGTTCCAGACGGAAATCTCCGCCTATGTGGCCAAGAACGGCAAGCTGTTCGTGCTCTCCTCCGGCGGTGGCGGCACCCTGCAGGTGACCGTTGCCACCGCCCCGACCAGTCCGCAGCTGCTGCAGCGCCTCAGCTATGGCGGTGCCTATGTGAGCACCTCGGTGGCGGCCTATGGCGATCTGGTGGCGGTTGCCCTCACCTCCGCTGACTACGACGCCAATCCCGCCAAGGGGATGGTGCGTTTCTTCCGCATGGATGCTGCCGGTCAGCTCAACCTGCTCAAGGATGTGGAGGTGGGCTACCTACCCGATGGCATTGAATTCAGCGCCGATGGTCGTCAACTGGTGATCGCCAATGAAGGTCAGCCCCGCACTGACTACGGCCTGGATCCGGTGGGCTCGATCGGCATCATCGATTTCAAGGTCGAGCGTGATGGTCTCAAGACCCGCTACACCGATCTCACCTTTGACGGCCTCACCCTGCCGGCTGACCTGCGCCTCTCGGGCCCGGCGGGCACCACGGCCGCCCAGGACATCGAGCCGGAGTATGTGAGCATCCTCAACGGCAAGGCCTATGTGACGCTGCAGGAAAACAATGGCGTCGCCGTGGTGGATCTCAAGAGCCGCCGTATCGAAGCCATTCACGCCCTGGGAACCGTTGACTACAGCCAGCTGGCGGTGGACCTCAACGACAGGGACGGCGGCTTCGCGCCGAAGCTCGGCCAGGACTTCCTCGGCCTGCGCATGCCCGATGGCATCAGCGCCTTCCAGGTGAAGGGCCGCACCTACTACATCACCGCCAATGAGGGCGACGCCCGCGAATACGGTGCCTACGCCGATGTGGCCCGCAATCCGGCCGCTCCCGGCGGCCGCCTCGACACCATCCTGGCCGCCGATGGCAGCCAGACCAACGTCTCCCTGGGCAGCCGCTCGGTGAGCATCTTTGATGCCCGCACGGGTGCACTGGTGTGGGACAGCGGCACCAGCCTGCAGACCATCGCCGTCGCGGCCGGCACCTATGACGACGGCCGCAGCGACAACAAGGGTGTTGAGCAGGAGACGGTGACCACCGTCAACGTGGAGGGTCGCACCTACGCGATCGTCGGCATGGAGCGTGGTCTCAAGACCACGATCGCCGTCTTTGACATCAGCAACCCCGCCGATGGCCGCTATGTGAGCCATCGCGTGATCGAGGGCAGCCTCAGCCCCGAGGGCCTGAAGGTGGTGCCCGCCCAGGACAGCCCCACCGGCCGCGCCCTGCTGCTGGTCTCCAACGAGGTGAGCAACAGCCTCGATCTGCTCGATCTCGGCGCCCTGATCGCCACCCCCGGCATCGGCAGCGCTGGCTTCTTCCAGCAGACCATGCTCAAGGATGTGGCCGGCGTGGGCCCTGAGCTGCAGGTGAGCAGCCTGCTCACCAACGGCGAGTTCGCCAATGGCCTGGCGGCTGGTGACAGCCTCTACGCCCCCGCTGGCATCTTCGATGGCCTGGGTGCCTACGACAACGGCGATGGCACCTACACGGTGCTGGCCAACAGCGAGCTCGGCAATGCGGTCGGGGCCCCCTATCTCGTGGATGGCGTGGCCCTCACCGGCGCCCGCATCCACAAGCTGATCATCGACAAGGACACCGACAACGACGCCAGCAATGGCTTCCAGTCGGCGGTGCTGTCGGCTGGCCTCGCCTACCGCACGATCGTTGATGCCAACGGTGCCGTCGTCAGCGATGCGGCCCAGATCGGCGGCGGCTTCAACCGCTTCTGCTCCGGCAGCTTCGAAGAGGCCAACCGCTTCGGCGAGGAGCGCGGTTTCGTTGACGCCCTCTACCTCACCGGTGAGGAAGCCGACGAGGGTCTCTTCTACGCCCTCGACACCGCCAGCGAAACCCTCTACGCCCTGGCGGGCCTGGGCCGCGGAGGCTGGGAGACCGCCATCCAGGTGGACACCGGCAGTGAGGACACGGTGGGTGTGCTGCTGCTCGATGACAACACCGCTCCGATCTACCTCTGGGTGGGTGAGAAGAGCGATGACGACGGGGCCGGTTTCCTCGAGCGCAATGGCCTGGCGGCCTCCCAGGGCAACCTCTACACCTGGGTGCCCACGGGCGGCAGCATCGGCACCGAGGCCGCTACGGCCGGCGTGCCCGATTCGGCGGATCTCAACGGCCTGGCCCTCGGTGCGGCGGCCTCCGGCCGCTGGGCGCTGGTGGGCAGTGGCACCGACGTGGCCGGCTGGGATGAAGCCACCCTGCGCGCCAACGCCAACGCCCTGGGTGCGCTGCAGCTGAGCCGCCTTGAGGATGCCTCGATCAATCCCACCAACGGCCAGCAGGTGGTGTTCGCCACCACCGGCAACAGCGCCTTCGGTGGTGCCGACACCTTCGGCAACCTGATCACCCTGGATCTGGCCGGCGCCTTCGATGGCGATGGCGAGATCGCTGCGGGCAACAGCACCGATCTGGCGGTGCTCTACGACGGTGATCGCCAGATCGCCGCCTGGGATGCCGCCAACGGCAACGGCAATGGCGTGATCGACGCCGAGGAGCAGGCCGCCTTCGGCGCCACGATCATCCGCAATCCCGACAATCTCACCTGGTCGGCCGATGGCTCGATCTATGTGCAGGAGGACCGCTCGGTGGCGGCCGGCTACTTCGCCCAGGAGGAAGCCTCGATCTGGAAGGTGAGCCCCACCGCCACCGATCCGCTCACCGGCCAGGCCCAGGCCGAGCGCTGGCTGCAGATCGATCGCACCGTCGTGCCCAGCGCCTACGGCCAGACCGATCCCAGCGCCGCCGATGCCGGCAACTGGGAGTCGTCCGGGATCATCGATGTCTCGGCCATCTACGGCCAGGCCGCCGGCAGCAGCTTCCTGGCGGATGTGCAGGCCCACAGCCTGCGCAACGGCAACCTGGCGGGCAACGGCTCCCTGGTGCAGGGCGGCCAGCTCAACCTGATCCAGGATCCCGGCCTGATCTGAGGTTGAGGTGTGAGGGCGGCGACTCGGATCGCCGCTCCTTGAACGGCATCGCCCTGAATCGCACTGACGGGGGGCTCCTGCGGGAGCCCCTTGTTGCTGGGCTGTGATCGGCCGCTGCTTCAGCGCTGATGGTTCAGAGCCGGTGGGCTCAGGGCGGTGGCAGGGGCAAGTCCCGCAGGGCGGCGATCAGCACGAACCAGCCCAGCCGCAGCCGGGCCCAGGGCCCTGGCACTGCGGCCAGCTGGCTGTATTTGGCGCGGCCGCAGTCGGTCTTGATCCAGCGGAGCACCCAGTCGGGCGGGGGTGGTGGTGCGGTCATCGCGGCTGCCGGGCGTCAGGCCATGCTGGAGATCCTGCCGCCGCTGCGCTGATGTCGCCTGCCCTGTTGCGCTCGCTGCCCTTGAGCATCGCCGCCCTGCTGGCCCTGGCTGCGCCAGCCGTGGCCGGCGTCTGCACCCGCCCTGGCTATCCGGTGGGCTGCACCCCAGGTCCGGCCACGCCGGTGCTCGGCCCCGGCGGCCCTGTGGTCAACCCCACCCCGGGGCTGGGCTATGGCGCGCCGGGAGCCGGGGTGCGCCCGGCGGCAGGCCCC
>CBFHOT010000031.1:0-19009 GCA_965657465.1 Cyanobacteriota bacterium
TCCGAGCCGGTGTCACTGCCTGTATCGGAGCCAGTGTCACTGCCGGTATCTGAGCCGGTATCGCTACCGGTATCGGATCCAGTGTCGCTGCCTGTATCCGAGCCGGTTCCGGTATCCGTCCCTGTATCTGTTGCTGCCTCGCTCGGATTAGTGAGTTCGGGTATAGCTGATGCGGCCGAGAATCCAAGGGGCGTCGGACCGTTGAGGTCTGTCTCTGGCAAAGCCAGCAGATTGATGGTTTCTCCGGGGAGAGTGCCGCCGCCGCCGCCGCCTAGTTCGTCAAAGCGGGAATCCTCGGGCGGTTCGCTGCCAGGGGCGGGCGTTGTGGCTTCAAGGGCTGTGATGTCGTTGGGGTCGACTTCTTCAGCCTCGCCGTTCGGGTCAGGGCTCGGGAACGCAGTGCTGTCAGGCGGGTTGTCGGTGGAGCCTGGGGCCTGGTAATCGTCGCTGTCGGTGCGGTTGCCGGCGCCTTGACGCAGCCGTTCATCAGCCTCCAGGGCCTCGGCCGGGTTGCCTGTCTCAGGCTGAGCCCCCGGGTCGTTGGATGGACCGTTGAAATAGGAGCTGGTCACGAGCCTGCGCGCAGCTCATCTACGGTAAAGGGACTTTTGGGTTGACGCAGCGGGATGCCGGCATTGTGTCAACTTTGCAAGGGTTCACGGATGCCATTGACGTCTCCCCTTTGACGGACTAACGCATCGCTGTACGCCGGCTGGCACCAGTCCGCTGCTGCCGCCGCACGGGCAGTGCCCCGCTGCTGCCCCGCTGGGCTGCGCATGCACGCCGGCCTGTGGTGGCCTGCACCCAGGCGGCGTCGCTCAGCTGAGGGCTACGCGGTTGCGGCCGGCGGCCTTGGCGGCATACATGGCGTGATCCGCGCGGCGCAGCAGCAGTTCGGTGTCTTCGCCGGAGCCGTGCAGGGCCACCCCCACCGAGATCGACATGGACAGCGTTTGGTCGTTCCAGGTGATCGGCTGCTGAGCTGCGGTCACCAGCTTCTCGGCCACATGCAGGGCATCGCTGGCTTCGCGGATGCCGTCGAGCACCACCAGAAACTCATCGCCTCCCAGCCGTGCCGCCAGATCACCACGGCGGATCTGATGGCTGATCCGGTCGGCGATCGTGCGCAGCACGGTGTCGCCGGCCGCATGGCCCAGGCTGTCGTTGACGCCCTTGAAGTCGTCACAGTCCACGTAGAGCAAGGCCAGCGGCTCGGCATGGTCCCGCCCGGCGCCGATCCGCTCCTCCAGCCGTTGGATCACGGTGCTGCGGTTGAGCAGTTTGGTCAGTTGGTCCACCGTCGCCAGGCGGCGCAGACGCCGCTCCTGCAGCTCCTGTTCATCGGCGCTGCGCAGGGTGAGCAGGAAGGCGTAGGCCTCCTGCTGGGCTGCCGCCAGGCCGCTGCTGCCGTTAGTGCCCAGGCGCCTGGCGGAGGCATCCACCCAGCTCCAGCCCCCCTTGTGATCGGCCACCCGCAGCCGTTGCGAGCCCGTCTCGCCGGCCGTCGGCAACCACGCATTGAGATTCACCGGCAGCGGCGGGCCGCTGGCCGTTGCAAACAGGTCGCTGAAGGGTTTGTTCAGCCAGTCGCTCACGCGCCAGCCCGTCATCGCCTGCAGGCTGGGCGACACCCAGATGATGCGTTCCTGCGCATCCAGCAGCAGGATCGTCTCCGCCACATTGTTGGTCACCAGATCCAGCAGCGCTGCGCTGTTGGCCAATTGCTGCACCTTGTGGCTGCGCTGGGTCACGTCCCGCCAGATGAGCGTGAGCAGGTTCTGGTTCGGATAGGCCCGCATGTCATAGCTGCGCGTGTCGCCATACACCTCGTGCCGCTCATAGACGAAGTCGTCCAGCTCCATCGGCCGGTTCTGCATCAATGTTTCGGCGAGCAGGCGCAACAGCCCCGATTGCACGATGCCGGGAAAGAGGACGCAGAGGGTCTGGCCCACCACATGCTCGCGGTCCTGGCGCACGTATTGACAGGAGGCGCGATTGGCCTCCAGCACTGTGAAATCGATCACATCGCCGTTAGGGCCGTAGATGGCCTGCATCAGAAAGTAGGCATCGAGCGAGACCTCGATCGCCCCGCGCAGGGCCGCCAGCTCATCGAAGCTCGAGGAGCGCACATTGAGGGGAATGGCCGCGCCGCGCCCCGGGTCTTCGTTGGCGCTCACCACACGGCTTCTGGCGCTGTTGCCGGCTGCGCAGGGAATCTCCGGATTCGCCAGCAGGGCGGCGAAGGCATCGAGATCCACCGGGTGCCCGCAGAGGTAGCCCTGGAACTGGTCACAGCCCAGCTCCAGCAGGCAGGCCCGCTGGGCTTCCGTCTCGACGCCTTCAGCCAGGCAGCTCATCCCCAGGCCGTGGGCGAGGGTGATCGTCGCCTGGACGATCGCCTGGTCTTCCGGTGAGGAGGCGAGATTGCGGATGAAGGTGCGATCGATCTTCAGTTTGTGCACCGGCAGGGTGCGCAGCAGATCCATGGAGGAGTAGCCGGTGCCGAAGTCGTCAATGGCGATGCGGAAACCTTCAGCCGCCAGCATCCGCACCGCTTCGGCGGCGGCCACCGGATTGCGCAGCAGCGCCGTTTCGGTGATCTCCAGTTCCAGCTGTTCCGCCCCCAGCTGGTGGCGTTCCAGCGCCTCGTGCAGGGTTTCCACCAGGCGCCGATCGGCTGATTCCAGCAATCGGGTGGAGATGTTCACCGCCAGCCGCGGCAGGGGCAGGCCCTGGTGCTGCCAGAGCTGGATCTGGTCGAGCGCGGCATTCAGCACCCAGCTGGAGATCGGAAAGATCAGGCCGCTCTGCTCTGCCAGGGGGATGAAGAAGGCCGGTGGCACATCCTTGCCGCGGTGGTCGCGCCAGCGCACCAGCACCTCACCGCCCACCAGCTGGCCGGCGCGATCGCTCTGCGGTTGCACCAGGATGCGCAGCTGCTCGCGGGCGATGGCGCTGTTCAGTTCGCCATCCAGTTCCAGGCGGTCGCGGATCTGGCGACTGAGGGTGGTGGAGTAGGCCTGCAACTGGCTGCGGCCCTTGCGCTTGCCTTCCATCAGCGCCGTGTTGGCGCATTGCAGCAGCTGGCGGCTGTCGCTTCCGTGTTCCGGATAGCTGCTGATGCCGATGCAGACGGTGGGACGGACCGGTGGGTCGTCGTTGAACTGCTCCTCCTCATGCAGGCTGAGCTGCAGCTCGCGGCCGCAACGGATCGCATCGCCGAAGGAGTGGATGCCCTTCGTGAGCACCACGGCGAACTCATCGCTGCCCAGCCGGGCGATCCAGGCCTCCTCTCCCAACAGCGAGCGCAACACGATCGCCAGCCGTTTGAGCACCCGATCCCCCACATCGCTGCCGAAGGAATCGTTGATCTCCTGGAAGCCGTCGAGGTCCAGGCTGTAGATGGCGATGTTGTCGTTGTAGCGCCGACCGATCAGCTGGCGGTCCAGCCATTCCAGGGTGGCGGCCTTGTTGGGCAGGCCGGTGAGGGTGTCGTGCAGCCGTGCGTCATGGAGGGCGAGCTGCAGCTGCTGGTTGCTGCTCTCGTCGCTGAGAGTGCCGCTGACGCTGATGGGGTTGCCGTCCTCGTCGTAGGTGGGCAGGCTGCGCAGCTGCACATGCCGCACCTGGCCGTCCGCCAGCAGCAGCCGGTGGCTGGTTTCCAGCCGTTCGCCGCGCTGCAGAGCCAGGTGGTACTGGCGACGCCAGCGGGCCCGGTCTTCCGGGTGAACCAGGCTGGTGTAGTCGGCAAAGCCGGGTGCGAAGGTGGAGGGATTGGTGTTGCAGATGCGATGCATCTGCGGGCTCCAGAGCATCACGCCACTGCTGAGCAGGTGATGCCAGCTGCCGATGCCGTGCAGGGATTCACCTTCCGTCAGCAGGTCGACCCGCTGCTGCAGGGCCAGTTCGCGGCTGTGCTGGGCGGTGCGATCCAGCACCACCGACACGATCGCCGTTCCGTCATCGAGATCGGCGACGGTGTAATTCACCTGGACATCCAGCACCGTGCCGTCGCGGCAACGGTGACGGGTGCAGAAGGAGCCATGGCCCTGCGCCAGCAGCTGCAGCAGCTGCTGCTTCATCCAGGCTTCGTCGTGGTCGGGGTCAGCCTGGATCTGGGCTGCGTTCATCGACAGCAGCTCGGTGCGGCTGTAGCCGAGGCGCCGATGGGCAGAGCGGTTGCAGTCGATGAAGCGCCCCGAGGCGGCGTCGGTGACCAGCAGATCCACATTGCTGAGATCAGCCAGGCGATAGGTCCAGCCGTGGTTCTCCAGCATCGAGAGCTGGCTGCCGCCTCGGCGTCGGGTCGATGAGGGACGACGCGTGACCACGCAGGGCGCTCAAGGCGATGACGTCATAAATAGCGGAAAGCGAGCCATTTGCATCAATGGCGTGTTCTTGGCCATCCGCGCGCCCTGGCGTCGGTGTGCTGGACGCCCCCTGTTGGACTCGAACCAACGACCGGCCGCTTAGAAGGCGGCTGCTCTATCCAGCTGAGCTAAGGGAGCATCGGCCCATCTTGGCAGCGCTGTCGCCGCTGCAGGAGCCGACCTCAGAGCGGCCATGGCCCCTACAGTGGTTGGCTGCTCGCACACAGACGCCGATGGCGGCCACCCGGCTCAGCGACGCCCAGAAGCAGGAGATCGTGGGGCGTTACCGCCAGGGCGAGACCAGCGCAGCCCTGGCCAACGCCTATGGCTGCAGCGCCAACACGGTGAGCCGCGTGCTCAAGGCCGCTCTCGATCCCGACGACTACGAGCGTCTCAAGCAGCAGCGCGGCCGCACCGGGCGGAGCGCTGCCAGTGCGGCCGCCGCTGCAGCGGTTGAGCGGGAGCCTGTGGTCGCTGATGGGGGGGCGGCTGCGGCTGACGATGACACCGCGATCGCTGGCCTCTCCATCGACGCCCGTGCGATCGACAGGGAGGCCAGCAACGATGAGCTGGCGGCCGGCAACGATCGCCAGCGGCGCCGCAAGCGCTCCGCCGCTCCAGCCTTGGCGGCTGAGGTTGACGCCGCCGCGGCAGCACCCGCTCAGGAAGACCTCGCTCAGGACGAGCCCGCCGCCGACGAGGTGTCTGACGACGAAGCCGCTGATGACGAAACCGCCGCCGACGATGACGGCCCGGGCGTGCTGGCGATCGATGACGCCGATGACTTCGGTGACGACGACGATGGCGATGAAGCAGGCGATGAAGCAGGCGATGACGCCGACGACGCCAGCGAGGACGACACCAACGCCGATGAGGAGGCCGGCGACACCCAGGCCGCTGCTGCCGCGGCCCGGGAGCTGGTGCAGTGCCAGGCCCTGATCGAGGCGGAGCTGCCCGGCAGCGCCTACCTGCTGGTGGACAAGACGGTGGAGCTGCAGCCCACCCCCCTGCGCGATTGCAGCGATCTGGGGCCGTTGCCGGAGGAGGAAGCCGATCGCCAGGCGCTGCAGGTGTATCTCAATCCGCGCCAGGCCAAGCGCCACTGCGGCCGCAGCCAGCGGGTGATCAAGCTGCCCGACCTCAGCGTGCTGCAGCGCACCGCCCCTTACCTGCTGGCCCAGGGCATCAGCCGGGTGGTGATCGAGGGCAGCCTCTACTCCCTGCCGGGCAGCTGATCGCGGCGTGGGGCCAGCAGGGCGGCGCTGCAGCCGCCGCTGATCACGCCGATCACCAGGGCCGCCCCCACCAGGAAGCCGCTCGGCAACGGCGCTGTGCTGCCGAAGCCGAACCAGAGCTTCGGCCGCTGCTCGAGGTTCTGGGCGCCGAGGCAGAGCAGCAGCAGCAGCAGCAGCCCGCCGCCGACGCTGGTGAGCAGCAGGCGCAGGCGCAGCAGCATCGCGGGCGTGGTGGCATCGGAACGGCCTTGAGTCTGCCGCGTCCGCGTCAGCGCCTTCAACCCGGCTGATGCAGCAGGGCGTAGAGCTCGCGGCGGCTGTGGCCGCTGCGCTCCGCCAGGGCGCGGGCCGCATCCTTGTTGCTGAGGCCGGTGGCGATCAGCGCCTCCAGCTCTTGTCGCAGGCTCGCCTCATCCCAGCTGGGGGCTGCCGCCGGTGGGGCCCCGCCCAGCACCAACGTGCACTCCCCTTGCGGTGGCGTCTGGCGGAAGTGCTCCAGGGCGGCGCTCACCGTGGGGCCCACCTGCTCCTCGTGGCGTTTGGTGAGTTCGCGCGCCACCCGCAGCGGCCGATCGCCCAGTTCGGCCAGCAGATCCTCGAGCAGATCCAGCAGCCGGTGCGGCGCTTCAAACAGCACCAGCGTGCGCTCGTCGCTGGCCAGCTCCCGCAGCCGCTGGCGGCGCTGCTGGCTGCGCGGCGGCAGGAAGCCTTCGAAGCAGAAGCGGCCGCTGGGCAGGCCGCTGCTCACCAGGGCGGTGGTCACGGCGCTGGGGCCGGGCACGCAGATCACCGGCAGGCCCCGCTGGCGGGCGGCGGCCACCAGGGCCTCGCCGGGATCGGAGATGCCCGGCAGGCCGGCATCGCTGATCACCGCCACCGCCTCACCGGCCTCCAGAGCCGCGAGCAGCTCGGGGATGCGGCTGGCCTGGTTGTGCTGATGGAAGCTCACCAGCCGCGGGCCGCTGCACGCCTCGCGATCGCGCAGCCCCAGCTGATGCAGCAGCAGGCCGCTGCGGCGCGTGTCCTCACAGGCCAGGCGCTGCACCCCCGCCAGCACCTGCCGGGCCCGGGGCGTGAGGTCGCCGAGGTTGCCGATCGGCGTACCCACCAGATACAGCACACCGCCGGCGGGCTCGGGGGGAAGGGGCACCGGGGTCCTGCACAATGCTGGTTCCAGTCTGTGCCCGATGGCTTCCACCCCCTCTGCTGCCCTCGGCCTGCCGTCCGGCATCGCCCTCGATCGCCTGCTGGCCGAGCTGCGCCGCCTGAGCTGGGGGGCCGCCGACATCCTGCGCGCCTACGCCCGCGGTGAGCAGCCGCCCCATGGCTTCGAGCGGGCGCTGAGCGTGGATGAGGGCGGTGAGGGGCCGGTGAGTGCCGCGGATCTGGCGGTGAACCAGTGGCTGCTCGATGGGCTGATGGGGGCCTTCCCGGATGCCGCCTGGACGCTGCTGAGCGAGGAGACGGCCAAGGAGCAGCTCACCGCCGGCGAGCCGCTGGCGGCGGAATGGCTGTGGATCCTCGATCCGCTCGATGGCACCAAGGACTTCCTGCAGGGCACCGGCGAATACGCCGTGCACCTGGCCCTCGCCCACCGCGGTGTGCCGGTGCTCGGCGTGGTGCTGCTGCCGGAGATGGAGCAGCTCTGGCTGGGGGTGACCGAGGAGCTGGCCGGTGAGCCCGGCCAGGCCTGGTGTGAAGACCGCGCCGGCCAGCGCACGCCGGTGCGCTTCAGCGATCGCCGGGCGCTGGGCGAGCTGGTGCTGGTGGCCAGCCGCAACCACCGCGATCAGCGGCTGGAGCAGCTGCTGGCGGCGCTGCAGCTGGGCGATACCAAGGCGATCGGCAGCGTCGGCGGCAAGGTGGCCACGATCCTGCGCGGCGAAACCGATCTGTATGTGTCGCTGTCTGGCAAGAGCGCCCCGAAGGACTGGGACATGGCCGCGCCCGATGCGGTGCTGCGCGCCGCCGGCGGCGCCTTCACCCATGCCGACGGCCGGCCGCTCACCTACAACACCGGCGACGTGCGCCAGGCTGGTTGCCTGATCGCCAGCCATGGGGCCAGCCACCGCGAGCTGTGTGGCAAGGCGGCGGCGGCGATGGCGGTGATCGATCCGGGCTTTGCGGTCTGAGGCGTTCCGTTCAGACCGCTGCCGGCCCCGCGCATCGTGGGTCGGCCGCTTACAGGTAGGAAGCGTTGCCGTTGGCGCCGATCGCCAGCGTCCCTTCCTTCAGCTTGAGGGTGTTGCTGCCGCCGATGCCGCCGATGCGCTCGAAGTCGTAGAGCGCCATGGCGGTCTTGCCGCGGCTCACCACGAAGCTGCAACCGCAGTCGCTCAGCTCGATCGTGTAGCGGCCCCGCTGCAGCAGGCTCGTGTCGGTGCCGGCTTCGCCGTAGATGCGGTGACGTCCGAAACCCTGCAGCTGATCATTGCCCTTCCCCAGGGCGATGTAGCCCTCGCCCTGGATGCCACCGCGGCCGATGCGCACGGCATCGTCGCCCTTGCCCATGCTGATGGCGCCGGCGTTCTTGATCCCGAAGCGCCGGCCGCCGGCGATCAGTTGATCATCGCCATCGCCGAGGTCGATCACGCCGTCGTTGACCACGCCCTCACCGCGCTTGCTGAGGCCGGTGAGCAGGTCACGGCCTTCGCTCATCAGCAGGCTGCCGGCGACGCGCACCCCGGCGCCACGCTTGCTGCGGCTGCTGATCTGATCATCACCGGCGAGGGTGTCGGCGATGGTGCGTCCATCGAGGCTGATGCCACCGCGGCGGCTGAGCACGCTGTCGGCTGCGGGGCTCCAGCGGCCACTGCTGGCTCCTTGCCAGCCGGTTTCGGTGAGACGGATCATCGGCTCTGGGCACGTTGGCGGTCACCTTAGGGATGGCGCCTGGTGGATGTCGGTCTGTGGGATCGCCGGTAGGGTCCCGGCAATTGCAAGGCCGCGGTGAGTGCCAGGGCTGACCGCTTCATCGTTGAGGGCAGCAGCAGCAAAAAGCGCCGCAGCGGTGGCTGCAGGGCTTTGCCTTGGCGGCGGCCACCTACCGCCTGCTGGCGGTGGTGGGGGTGCTGTTGATCGCGCTCTCGGCGGTGTTGCCGGGGGGCGTGGGCTATGCGCCTTCGGATCGGGTGGCGATGCCGAAGGCGACCTGCCTGCTGTTCTTCTGATCAGACCCGCTCCGTTCAAACCGGGGGCTCGCCCTGGGGCACGCCGCGCAGGGTGAGGTTGATGCGGCCGCGGTTGTCGATCTCGCGCACGCGCACGGTCACCTGATCGCCCACATTCACCACATCCTCCACCTTCTCGACGCGGGCTTCGCTGAGCTGGGAGATGTGGATCATCCCCTCCTTGCCGGGCAGGATCTCCACGAAGGCACCGATCGGGATCACCCGGGTCACGGCGCCGCTGAACACTTCACCCTCGCTGACGCGGCGGGTGAGGCCTTCGATGATGCGCTGGGCTTCTTCAGCGGCGGCACCGTCGTGACTGGCGATCGTCACCACACCGCCATCCTCGATGTCGATCTTGGTGTTGGTGCGCTCGGTGATGCCCTTGATCGTGCGGCCGCCGGGGCCGATCACGGTGCCGATCAGTTCCGGATCGATGCGGAAGCTGAGCAGGCGCGGGGCGTGGGGGCTGAGGGTGTCGCGGGGCTTGTCGATCGCCTCGAGCATCTTCTCGAGGATGTGCAGACGGGCGGGACGTGCCTGGTTGATCGCCTCGGCCACGGTCTTCACCGCCAGACCGGTGATCTTCATGTCCATCTGCAGGGCGGTGATGCCCTTGTCGGTGCCGGCCACCTTGAAGTCCATGTCACCGAGAAAGTCCTCGATGCCCTGGATATCGGTGAGGATGCGCACCTCCTCGCCCTCCTTGATCAGGCCCATGGCGGCGCCGCTGACGGGGGCCTTGAGGGGCACGCCGGCATCCATCAGCGCCAGGGTGCTGCCGCACACCGAACCCATCGAGGTGGAGCCGTTGGAGCTGAGGCATTCCGACACCACGCGCAGCACGTAGGGGAAGGATTCCTTCGGGGGCAGCACCGGCACCAGGGCCCGCTCGGCCAGGGCGCCGTGGCCGATCTCGCGGCGGCCGGGGCTGCGCATCGGCCGGGTCTCGCCGGTGGAGTAGGGCGGGAAGTTGTAGTGGTGCAGGTAGGTCTTCTCGGTCGACGGGTTGAGGTCGTCGAGCTCCTGGGCATCGCTGGGGGTGCCGAGGGTGGCGCAGGAGAGCACCTGGGTGAGGCCGCGCTGGAACAGGGCCGAACCGTGCACGCGCTTGGGCAGCACGCCGGCGGCGGCGCTGATCGGGCGCACCTGATCGAGGTTGCGGCCGTCGACGCGCTTGCCGTCCTTGACGATCTGCTCGCGCATCAGCTTCTTGGTGAGCGCCTTGTAGCTGTTGCCCAGAGCCTTGCCGCTGCTGCTCACGGCCACCTTGACGGCGTCGTCCTCCTTGAGGCCGGCGATCGCTTCGCTGGCTTCAGCCTTGATCGCATCGAGCTTGCTGTCGCGATCGGCCTTGCTGAGCTCGAACTGCTTGAGCACCTCACCGATGGCGCCGGCGCACTGCTTCTCGAGGAAGGCGGGCAGGGGGCTGGCATCCACCACGGGCTGGGGGATCACCTGCTCGATGCCGAGATCCTTGAGCAGGGCTTGCTGGGCCTTGATCAGTTCGCACACCGCTTCGTAGCCGAAATCGATGGCTTCGATCACGTCCTGTTCGGGCAGCTGGTTGGCGCCCGCCTCCACCATGATCACGCCCTCGGGGGTGCCGGCCACCACCAGATCGAGGTCGGAGCGCTCGATCTCGCGGTAGCTGGGGTTGAGCACGAAGTCGTCGCCCAGCAGACCCACGCGCACGGCCGCCATCGGGCCGTGGAAGGGGATGCCGGCCAGCAGGGTGGCCATCGAGGCGCCGGTGACGGCGAGCACATCGGGCGGCACGCGCTCATCGAGCGACATGCAGGTGGCGACGATCTGCAGGTCGTCGCGCAGCCAGGAGGGGAACAGCGGCCGCATCGGCCGGTCGATCAGGCGGGCGATCAGGGTGGCCCGCTCGGGGGGGCGGCTTTCGCGGCGCTGGAAGCTGCCGGGGATGCGACCGGCGGCGTAGAGCCGCTCTTCGTAGTCGCAGATCAGGGGCAGGAAGTCGATGCCTTCACGACCGCCGGAGCGGGTGGCGGTGACCAGGACGGCTGTATCTCCGCACTCGACCATCACCGAGCCCCCGGCCTGGGGGGCAAAACGACCGGTGGTCAGCCGGATCTCCCGACCATCGAAGGAGATCGACTGAGTCTGTCCTTGCACTTGGGGCTTATCTCTCTTTGTCAAGCCCGATTCTCGCACCCGAGGCGCGATGGTCGCCGTGGCTACCAGCTGTTTTCGGGATTGGCGTCTGTGGCCCAGCTGCGGCTGCGCGACACAAAAAAGGGCGCTCCGCTTGGAGCGCCCCTGCTGGGCTGGCCGGAAGGGCCGCTGGCCCTCAACTCACCAGGACGACTTGACGACGCCGGGCAGCTCACCCTTGTGGGCGCGCTCGCGCAGCTGGTTGCGGCACAGGCCGAAGTCGCGGTACACACCGCGGGGCTTGCCGGTGGCCCAGCAGCGGTTGCGTAGGCGGCTGGGGGCGCTGTTGCGGGGCAGGTTCTGGATCTTGCGGTGGATCTCCAGACGCTCCATCGGATCAGCGGCAGCCTCGAAGGCGGCCTTGAGGGCAGCGCGCTTGGCGGCGAAGCGATCCACCATCTTCTTGCGCTTGACGTCGCGCGCAATCATCGACTTCTTCGCCATGCGGGCTGGAGAGCGATCGAACGGAATCACCAACCATACCCCCTGGCCTGACCCTCACCGGCCGAGCAGCTGCTGCACCAGGGGCAGCTGGGAGGTGTCCTTGACGATCAGCACCACGCTCAGGCCCACCAGGAACACGAAGCCCGACTGCATGAAGGCCATCTGGAACCGCTCCGGCAACGGCCGGCCGCGCAGGCCTTCGATCAGCAGCAGCACGAACTGACCACCGTCGAGCAGGGGCAGCGGCAGGGCGTTGAGCACCGCCAGGTTGATCGAGATCAGGGCGGTGAACAGGAACAGGCTGCTGCCGCCCTGCTGGGCGAGGTTGGCGCCCATCTCCACGATCTTCACCGGACCGCTCACCTGGGAGGCGGTTTCACCGAAGTGGGTGATCAGGCTGAGGAAGCCGCCGGCGGTGCGGCGCAGCAGCAGGGCGGTGTCGTGGTTGGCCTGGCGGATCGGCTCCAGCGGGCCGCGGGCGGGGCGGAAGGCTTCCGTGCCGAAGGGTTGCAGCTGGGCGCCGATGCGGCCGCTGCCGCCCTGGTCGGCGGGGGTGAGCTGCAGCTGCAGGCGCCGCTCGCCGCGCTCGGCCTCGAGCGCCAGGGGGATGGCGGGGGAGGCCTTGATCCGCTCCACGAAGGTGCCCACCGCCTGCTGGCCGCCGCCGAGGGTTTCACCGCCGAGGCTGAGGATGCGATCGCCCGGCTGCAGGCCGGCCAGGGCGGCGGGCTGGCCCGCCTGCACGCCGCTCACCAGCAGGCCGGGGCTGGCGCTGAAGCCGGCGGGGATGCCCACCACCACCCCCTGGGCCACCAGCACCAGCCAGGCCAGCAGCAGGTTGGCGATCACGCCGGCGGCGATCACCAGGGCGCGCTGGCTCAGGGGCCGGTTGCTGAGCAGGTTGGGGTCGTCCTTGGGGATGGCGCTCTCCTCGTCGTCGTCGGGGAAGGCCACGAAGCCGCCGAGGGGGATGGCCCGCAGGGCGAACTGCACGCCGCGGCGCTGGCGCTCGAGCAGCACCGGCCCGAAGCCGATCGAGAAGCTGCTGACCCGGATGCCCTGCCAGGTGGCGGCGAAGAAGTGACCCGCCTCATGCACCACGATCAGTCCGGCCAGGATCAGTAGTGCGGTGAGAACACCCATCGGGCCGCGCTGCGCAGAAGCTCCATTGTGCCGCTGCCGTTGGGGTCCCGTTGCCGCTGGGGTGGCTGGCGGATCGTCGTTGCTTGGCGGCCCCCCTCAGAATTGAGCGACGCAGCGTTCCTCGGCGATGACCCGCTCTCTGCTGATCCTGGGCGACAGCCTGATGGACTCGGGCAACATCGATCAGGTGGCCCGCACCTTCGGGGAGAACCCCTTCGAGGAGGCCATCTACAACGGCGGCGGCAACCGCAAGGCCTCCGATGGCCCCGTGTTCGGTGAACACATCGCCCAGCAGCTGGGGGCCAACCTGCGGCGCAACACCCTGGCCAATCTGCAGACCCTGCCGGGCCTGGCGCTGCGGGGCTTCGGCAAGGCCCAACTGCGCACCTACGCCTATGCCGGTGCGCTGTCGGGCCGCAGCGGCTCGGCGCGCTCCGGTCTGAACCTGTTTCCGCTGGGGCTGCGCTCCCAGGCCCAGGCGGCGGCCAGCAGCAGCCTGCGGCCCGAGCGCGATCTCGATGCGCTGATCGGTGCGGGCAGCAATGATCTGATCGACCTGGTGGAGCAGGGCACGCTCCTGCGCCGCGTGCTGGCCAGCGCCAGCCGCCGCGACGATCGCCGGCTGCAGAAGCGCACCGCCAAGGGCATCGTGCGCAACATCCGCGCCAGCCGCGATGCGCTCACCGGCGTGGTGGATGAAGCGGTGATCGTGGGCATCTCGCCGTTGAGCGCCACGCCTTTTGTGCAGCAGCAGGCGAGCCAGTGGGGGCCGGCGCTGGCGGATCCGCTGCTCGACTGGGTGGATGGGGCGGCGGCGCGGGTGAACCGCGGCCTGGCCAAGGCCTTCGCCAACCAGAAGCGCACGCTGGTGGTGGACGGCACGGCGGTGTGGAACGCGGTGGCCGCTCCGGTGTTTCTGGATGACGTGCATCCCACCACCGTCACCGCCAGCCGGCTGGCGGCGCAGGTGGTGGCGGCGATCGACGACTCCTCGCTGCGCAGCTTCGGCTTCTGAGGCCTGCGGGTTCAGGTCGGTTCAGCCCTCGCCCAGGCGGCTGGTGCCGGGGCCGGCCGCCTGGCTGGCGGAGCGCAGCGGCTCCAGCGGTCCGCGCTCCCACTGGCCGCACCAGAAGTCGTCCGGCACCAGGCGCCAATTGGTGTCCGGATAGGGCTGGGGCGGCAGGTAGCGGCAGCTGAGCGAACGATCCGGCTCGTAGACCGTGGAGCGACGGGCGTAGCGGCAGTTGGCGCAGCTCTGCTCGCGTAGGGCGATCTGACCGGTGGTCATGGCGGTTGCCTCAGCGGGTGGGCGTCAGCGGGCGGGGCTCCGGTGGTGGCAATCAGGCTGCGGGAAGGAGCCGGTCGCTGCCGAAGTAAGGGGCCAGGGCGGCCGGCAGCAGCACGGAGCCATCGCTCTGCTGTCCATTCTCCAGCAGGGCGGCCATGGTGCGCCCCACCGCCAGGCCGCTGCCGTTGAGGGTGTGCACCAGCTGGGTGCCCTTGCCCTCCTTGCAGCGGATCGAGGCGCGGCGGGCCTGGAAGTCGTTGCACACCGAGCAGCTGGAGATCTCGCGGTAGCCGCCGGCGCCCGGCAGCCACACCTCGAGGTCGTAGGTGCGGGCGGCGGAGAAGCCGAGATCGCCGGTGCAGAGCTCGATGCGGCGGTAGGGCAGCTCCAGGGCTTCGAGGATCGCCTCGGCGTGGCGGGTGATCGCCTCGTGGGCCTCCGCCGACTGCTCCGGATGGCAGAACCAGTAGAGCTCCACCTTGTTGAACTGGTGCAGGCGGATCAGGCCGCGGGTGTCGCGGCCGTAGGAGCCGGCCTCGCGGCGGAAGCAGGGGGTGTAGGCGCAGTAGCGCAGCGGCAGCTGCTCAGCCGGGATCACCTCCTCGCGATGCAGCGACGTGAGCGGCACCTCGGCGGTGGGGGTGAGCCAGAGGTCGTCTTCGGCGCAGCGGAAGCTCTCCTCGGCGAACTTGGGCAGCTGGCCGGAGCCGGTGAGGCTGGCGGAGTTCACCAGGATCGGCGGCAGCACCTCGGTGTAGCCGCGCTGGCTGTGCTGATCGAGCATGAAGCTGATCAGGGCCCGCTCCAGGCGGGCGCCGGCGCCCATCAAGGTGATGAAGCGGCTCTGGGCGATGCGCACCGAGCGCTCGGTTTCCCAGAGGCCGAGGCGTTCGCCGATCTGCCAGTGCTCCTCCAGCCCCTCCTCCTGGCGGGGGCTGCCCCAGCGCTTCACCTCCACGTTGTCGGCTTCGCTGCGGCCCTCGGGGGTTTCAGCGGCGGGCAGGTTGGGCAGGGCGATCAGGGCCTCGCGCAGCTGCTGCTCCAGCGCCTTCTCCTGCTCCTCGATGCCGGCCACCTCCTGCTTGATGGCGTTGCCGCGATCGCGCAGGGCCTGCACCTCGGGGCCCTTGGGGTCGGCACCGCCCTTGATCAGGCCGCCCACCTGCTTGCCGATCTGGTTGCCCTCGGCCTGCAGCTGGCTGCGCTGCTCTTCAAGATCCCGCTCCAGCCGGGCGATGGCCTGCAGGCCGGTGAGGTCGATCGTCAGGCCGCGGCGGGCGAGCTGGCTGGCGATCAGCTCCGGGTTGTCGCGCAGCAGGCGCTGGTCGAGCACGGGGGGCGGGGCGGGAACGAGGAGCCTACAAAGCCTCAGGTTGCGACCTCCTGGCCAGACATCCCACGGCTCCTCATGGCTTGAGGTGTTCGAATCGCTCGATCCGGATAGCATTGAAGTGGTGAGTGGGATCCACAGACATCACCATGACCACCCGGCGTCGTTCCGCTCCTCGGTGCCCGCGGTATCCCTGGGATTCGCCCACCCATTGGCCGTCACGATCTCGGCGTGTGCCACTTCCGCTCTGGCATTTTTACGGACAGGTGCGGAAACAGGATGGTGGATATGCATTGCAGCTGGCTCTGATTACAGCGCTGGTTCTCGTGATTGGGACTGCAGCTTTTTTGGTGCGGACGTCATCTGGATTTGTGGGTTCTTTCACGCAAAGTGTGAATCGCGAGGCCAGGGACGTAGCTGAGAGTGCCATTGCCGAGTTTGCCGCCACTATGAACCGGGAGAACAACCGCCATGTTCTGATTGCTGGTAGTGCGACCAGTGCGGCTTGGGCTGCGGCCACGAATCCCTGCACGCGTTTCGACGAGGCCGGCAATGAAACATCGGCAACGCCCTTGGCGGTAGAAGGTGTCAACCGCTTTCTTCCCGGTGGCGGTGAGCAGAATCTTCAAGCCGGTAATTCTTCGAGACGGTTTGTTGTTGAATCGGTTCAGTACCTGGATCAAAATCGGGCAACTTTTGCTACCGCAATCTCGACCAATCCAGATTTTCTTGAGGACATCCGTGATGGTGGCAATAGAACCCTGTTGCGTGTCACCGTTCGTGGACTCGTCACTCGAAATGGTCAGACCAGTACTGCTCGTGTGGCGCGCGAGTTTGAAGTTGTACCCAAGTGCTGCAAGCGATCATTCGGCAGCCAGGGCGCACGTAATTGGGGGCGCGATATAGGAGCTTGCATTATCACTCAGACTCCAGGCGGAGGAAGGGGGATTTTGGGCTCGCTTGATGGTGGGCCTGTTACAGGTAGCTCGAATCAGAAGGACATCCGCGATGAAAATGGAGATCTTGTAACCCAGGCCATTTGCTGGGACGGCAATGGTGGCGCTACCCTAACGGATTTGAATGGAACGCCAAATCCTCTCTGTGCTACGGGTGGCCTGGCGATTGGAAATCCTGCAAACAATAATAATACGGGTATTTCATTTGCTCCAGATCAGTTTGGTTTGACTCTTCCTGAGTACAATCCCCCTCCCGTTAACCCTCCCGCCTCCGTCCCTTGGTCTTCGATCAATCTCGGCAATAATAGCAGTCGCTATGTGTTTATGGATACTTCTTCGAGTCCGCCTAGGATCAAGTTGTGTGAGCTTGAGAGCGGCTCTCGGCTGGACGACTGTGAGCGTCTCGACGGCCGTGATCTCAGTACTACTTCTCCTCCTGATCCTTGCTATACGGTTAGCTCTCCAGATCCTTCGGCAAGTCCTGCCCGCCCATATTATGAAGTCAATTGCAGGCTGCATTCAATTTCAATTGGCAACAATACGACAATCTTCATTGATACAACGTCGGCGAAAATAAATCTATTTTTTGATAATCCTTCGCCCCCTGTTAACTATATTAATCAGGGGAATGGCGGACTTGTTCGTGTTGATTGTAGGACTTCTGCTGGATTGTCTTCTATCCCCTCTACTGCGTATGAGTCTGGTGGTCGATGCGGTAGGGCGATTCCGTGGTCGTTGTCCGCGGGGGATTCTCGTCTTTCGTTCCAGAGTGTGTGTGTTGTTGGAGGTGTTTCCTGTCCTGCATATGATGCATCTGAGCTTCTAAATGTGTACGCAACTGGTAATGGTAAATTCATACTTAATGGAACCACTTCTGCCGTGGGTATGAATTTCTATGCGCCCAAGGCTGATATTCGTCTAAACGGCGGCGGCTCGGCTAATCCAAACTTCATGGGAAGAATTTGGGGCGATTACCTTGATATGGATGGTAATATTAAAATCCGAACCATGTCATCGCTGCCGTCATTCTGCGCCGAACCTGATATTACCTGTCCTCAGGGCACAGGAGGAGTGCCGTTCTTTGATTTTATGGCACGCAGCTTTACCCATTCGTCTGGCTTCTGAGCGATGAGCTATGTTGCGTCACCACTGGCTTTAAAGCTCGTTCCTCCCAGGGTTTCTTCGGGGTGCCAGGGATTCAGTCTGGTTGAGGCGCTGATTGCATCAGTTGTGATTGCAATTGCAGTGGCTGCTACCGTGGGAGGATTTTCTGCCGCCATCAATTTTATCGGTCGCACTGGAAATTCTGCTTCCCAGGCCTCAGTTATCGAGGCTGATATTGCTCAAATAGGCGATCTTTCGGTGAGGTATAATGCTTGTACGGATTCCTTGGGGAGCCTGGATTCTTGCCCTGGCCAGGCTGAGGGAAATTCCTTTTACTATTTTCCGGAAAACGGCGCCAATTCTCAGGATTTTTATGACGCCTGCAACTCCGCGAGCCCTGATTCCCACATTACAAAAAACTTTATCGATGCGATAAACACTCCGACTTCTCTTGGTGCTGGGGTTTCTCGCCTCACGGCAGTGCGAGAAGATCCCACGGATTCTGAGAATCACATTGTTGTGGTGAGTTGGAGTACGGCGGCGATAAATCCATATCGTGTGATTAAGATTGCTCCCGTTGTCTCCTCGTGGTGCCCATGAATCTCTCCTGTTGCCCTAGGGCTAGCCGTTGGGATGGTTTTCTTTCGAGATGTAGTACGGGAAAGTTAAGAAAGGATGGCTTTAGCCTGTCAGAGTTATTGATTACGGTCGTAGTTTTAGGTGTGCTTGCCGCAGTTGCTGTGCCGGGATTTTTATTTGTGTTGCGTCGCGAACGGATTAACGCCGTTGCTCTCGAGCTTGCGGGATGGCTGGAAGAGGTGCGTAATTTGTCGGCCCGTCGTGTTAATAATGATCCTAGTGTGGGTGGCTGTGCAATCTCGCTAAGTCTGACATCTGGGATGGGGGCAAATGCTGTTTTGGCTACCGCAGAGCAGGCTTGTGGTGCGCGTTCGCCGCAGCTTCGCATTCCTTCCGATTTTCAGGGAACACTAACTGCTGAGAGTTCAAACGGCAATTCAATTATCTTCACCCCCCGCGGCCTTTGGATTGCTGAGCCGTCTGTTTCTGGCCCATTGGAAATCAGGTTGTTGCTCGATGGTGGTGGGCCGCTGCGTTGTGTCAGGCTGTCTGAGACGCTTGGATCTGTCGATATCGGCCGCTCTGGCTCGAACGATCTTGATGCTGAATGTGATGACTTTGTGGCGATCTGAGCTTGCTTGGTGATTTAAGATGAACCGTTTGTCTGGCCTCTATTCATCAGTGCGCCGTGGTCATGGGCTTTCTTCGGCCACGGGAATTAGTCTTGTGGAGCTGCTTGTGGCGATGGCGGTGGCGGGCGTTGTTTTTGCCGTTGCCGGAAATATTATGGTGAGTCACATGTTGAGTGTTCGCCAAGTTGAGCGAGGTCAGCGTTTCCGGGAGGATGCCAACAGATTTAACTATCTGTTGGCGGTCGAGGCTGGCGAGGCATCGGAGCTGATTTATAACTCTACAGTTCAAGGCTGTACAGGTGCCGGCAGTGCTTTGGTTGAGCTTGTAGTCCCTAGGCCTACTGGAGTTTATGCCGACTCAAGCAATGTGTCGCGCATTTATTACTATAATGAAGATGGAGATATTCGTCGATGCGGCCCACCCTCGAATCGCAACGGCGTGCTTGCGCATGGTTCGGCAAATGTCCCGGGGGTCGTTCTCAGGCGTGCAGCGCTAGAAGTTAGTGGCGCGGGTGGGCTGTGCGACCAGGTAAGCGACGATCATGTCTTTGTGTCTAACCTCTTGTTCGCTGATGCT
>CBFHOT010000032.1:0-18648 GCA_965657465.1 Cyanobacteriota bacterium
AAATCCTGGGGGGCGCTGCTGCGGTCGGCGCTGTAGCGCCGGCTGCTGCCGCCATAGGCGTCGCGCTCGGGGGCCGACTCGCGCCCGCGCCCCTCGCTGCCCCAGTCGTCCTCGCTGGGGCGACGGCTGGCGGCCCGTTCCGGAATCGCCGCCCGGCTGCTGCTGCGCCGCGGCCGGTAGAAGTCGTCGGCTTCCGCCTCCTCGTCGCGCGAGCCGATGCGTCGACGCAGGGGCTGAGGCTCATCGAAGCGATCGGCCTCGCCATCGCGCCAGCCGCCGGCTCCCATGCGCGGGCGGTAGGGGCCGCCGGCCGGTGGCGGCAGCGGCTCGTCGTCGTCGAAGTACGAGGAGCGGCGCGCCTGCTCGGTGGTCACCCCTCGCAGCCTCACGCTCTCGTAGGCGAAGAAGACGGTGGTGCCGGCCAGTAGGAACTGGCCGAACTGGAGGATCGGATCGAGCCGCCAGCCCTGAAAAAAGAGAATGCCGCCGCAGAGCAGACCCACGGCGGCGAAGAAGACGTCGTAATCGCGGGCGAGGGCCGGCTTGAAGCTGCGCATGAAGTAGAGCAGCGCGCCGCCGACGGCCAGCACGATGCCCACGATGCTGGCCCAGTTCAGGCTGGCGTTGACCACGGCCCCTCACGTCGGTGCTGCCGGCCACTGTAGGCAGAGCCGGGTGGCCGGCAGCTGAGCCCGATCGGGAGCGCCCGACGGGGAGCGCCCGACAGGGGCTGCCCTGCGCGGTGGCGATCAGAGCTTGCGGTCGAGCTGGTCGTTCTGGCTGATCAGGATCAGGGCAATGGTGATCGGCACCACAACGATGGCCGCGCCCAAAAGGAGGCTGTTGAGGAAGTTGGCGAGGGAAGGGGTCATGGCGCGGCCGGTTGCGGCGTCAAGGCGTTGGCGGATCCTAGGCAGTGACGGCCGCTTCCTACGCTGCAGCTGCAGCTGCTTAGAGCTTTGTGACGGCCCTGCCCGCAACCCCCCTGGCCTGGTCCCATCTGCTGCTGGGGCTGTTGCTCGGCGCCTGGATTCTGCTGTTTCTGTTCCGCATCGTGCTCACCTGGTACCCCCAGATCGATCTGAACAGCGGTGCCATGCGGCTGATCGGCGGCCCCACTGAGCCGCTGCTGGCCCCCACCCGGCGGCTGATCCAGCCGATCGGCGGCGTGGATGTCACCCCGGTGGTGTGGGTGGGGCTGATCAGCCTGGTGCGCGAGCTGCTGGTGGGTCAGCAGGGGCTGCTCACCCAGATCCTGCAGCGCAGCCTGCAGGTCGGCTGAGCGCCATGGGCTCCCCAGGAGGCTGCTTCCCTGCGGCCTCCGCTCAGGCGGGCGGCAGCATCTCCTGCTCCACGAACTTGGTGTGCACGTCGCCGCTGCGGAACTCGGGGCGCTCCAGCAGCTGCAGGTGGAAGTCGATCGTGGTCGGGATGCCGGTCACGGCACATTCCGACAGGGCCCGCTGCAGGCGTTTGAGGGCGTGCTCGCGATCGGTGCCCCAGACGATCAGCTTGCCGATCAGCGAGTCGTAGAAGGGCGGGATCTCGTAGCCCGTGTAGACGTGGCTGTCGAAGCGCACACCGGGCCCGCCCGGCGGCAGCCAGCCGGTGATCCGGCCGGGGGCGGGGCGGAAGTTCTGGCGGGGGTCCTCGGCGTTGATCCGCACCTCGATGGCATGACCGGTGAGTTTGATCTCGTCCTGACGGACGGAGATCGGTTCGCCGCCGGCGATGCGCAGCTGTTCGGCGATCAGGTCCACCCCGGTCACCATCTCGGTCACGGGATGCTCCACCTGGATGCGGGTGTTCATCTCCATGAAATAGAAGTTGCCGGTGCGATCCACCAGGAACTCCACCGTGCAGGCGCCCTCGTAGCCGATCGTGCGGGCGGCGGCCACGGCGGCATCACCCATCTGGCGCCGCAGGTCGGCGTTGATCGCCACGCTGGGGGCTTCCTCCAGCAGCTTCTGATGGCGGCGCTGAATCGAGCAGTCGCGTTCGCCCAGGTGCACCACGTTGCCGTGGCGATCGGCCAGCACCTGCACCTCCACGTGCCGGGGCCGGTCGATGAATTTCTCCATGTACAGCCCGGGGTTGCCGAAGGCGGCTTCCGCTTCGCCCTGGGCGGCCTTGAATAGGTTCTCCAGCTGATCGGCGGAGGGCACCAGGCGCATGCCCCGGCCGCCGCCGCCGGCGGTGGCCTTGATCATCACCGGGTAGCCCATCGCTTCGGCCAGCCGCCGGGCTTCGTCCACGCTCTGCAGCAGCCCCTCGCTGCCCGGGATGGTGGGCACCCCCACCCGCTGCATCGTCGCCTTGGCGGTCGACTTGTCGCCCATCGAGCGGATCGCTTCGGGCGACGGTCCCACGAAGGTGATGCCGTGGTCGGCGCAGATCTCAGCGAAGCGGTCGTTCTCGGCCAGAAAGCCGTAGCCGGGGTGGATGGCGTCGGCACCGCGGGAGGTGGCCGCCGCCAGGATGTTGGGGATGTTCAGGTAGCTCTTGGAGCTGGGCGCCTCGCCCACGCACACGGCCTCATCGGCCAGCTGCACATGCAGAGCGTTGCGGTCCACCGTGCTGTACACGGCCACGGTGGGGATGCCGAGCTCCCGGCAGCTGCGCAGGATGCGGAGGGCGATCTCGCCGCGGTTGGCGATCAGCAACTTGCCGATGGACATCCGCAGCGTCTCGGTTGACAGGGGCCGTGCGGGACTGTATCAGCGCTGACAGGGCTCGGCACGCTGGTGACCCTGGGCTGTCGCTGCCGTGTCCGCTTGGTCTGCTGTAAGGGCTGGCACCGCCGATGGGTATATTGCGAGGCGGAAGCGCGGTTCTGCGCGCTGCCTGCCTCCACGCGGATGTGGTGGAATTGGTAGACACGCACGTTTGAGGGGCGTGTGGCTTCGGCCTTGCGAGTTCAAGTCTCGCCATCCGCATTGATCAAAAGCCGTCTGCTGTCTTCTCCGGGAGATGCAGGCGGTTTTTTGTTGCCTCTCCTCATCGCCCCTCCGCAATCGCCCCTCTGCCAGCGCTCCTCCGCCGTCAGGGCCTGGCCGCCGCCGCTTCCTGCCGGTGACGGTCGGCGTCGGCGCTGAGACTGTGCCCTGGGGCGGCGGCCGCGTCCTGCCGCCTGCTGCCACGCCGCTCTCCCTTGCTGCCCTCTGCCGTGCCGCCTTCCGCCCTGCCATCGCCGGATCTCCGCAGCGCCGCTGCCGGTGACGGCGCGGACGTGGCGATCGTGCTGGTGAGCAACGGCCCCGGTGAGCTCAGCACCTGGGTGCGGCCGCTGGCGCTCACCCTGCATCGCCGCCTGGCCCTGCGGCCTTGCAGCGTCGGCGCCGCCGCCAGCCTTCAGCTGGTGCTCGTGCCCTGCCCCAACGGCACCGGCCGCGAACATCGGGCTGCCGCCGCCTGGGAGTTGTTCGAGCGGATCGTGCCGGCCCGTCGCTTCTGGTCGCTGCTGCTGCGCCCCCGCCGCCATGGGCCCTGGCCCCGGCGTGGGGTGGTGGTGTTTCTGGGCGGCGATCAGTTCTGGACCGTGTTGCTCTCGGCCCGCCTGGGCTACCGCCATCTCACCTACGCCGAATGGGTGGCCCGCTGGCCCCGCTGGAACGACCGCATCGCGGCGATGGGGCCGCGGGCGGCGGGACTGCTGGCGCGCCGCTGGCGCGACCGCTGCACGGTGGTGGGCGATCTGATGGCCGATCTCTCCCCCCTGGCCCGGCAGGAGAGTCCGCTGCCCCCCGGCGAGTGGCTGGCGCTGCTGCCGGGCTCCAAGCGCGCCAAGCTGCGGGTCGGTGTGCCGTTCCTGCTGGAGACGGCCGATCGGCTGGCGCAGCGCCGCCCCTGCCGGCTGCTCTTGCCCCTGGCCCCCACCGTCACGGCTGCCGATCTGCTCCACTACGCCGGCCCCGCCAACCCGATCGCCCGCCACTACAGCGCAGGCCTGCCGCAGCTGCTCGCCAGTGATCTGCTGGAGCCCGGCGGACAGGCCCTGCTGACGCCGGCGGGCACCCGCATCGAGCTGCTGCGTCAGAACCCCGCCCATGGCCCTGTCAGTCAGTGCCGTCTGGCCCTGACCACGGTGGGGGCCAACACCGCTGAACTGGCGGCTCTGGCGGTGCCGATGCTGGTGCTGGTGCCCACCCAGCATCTGCAGGTGATGCAGGCCTGGGATGGTCTGGCGGGGCTGCTCGGGCGCCTGCCGCTGCTGCGCTGGCTGTTCGGCCTGGCGCTCACCCTCTGGCGGTTGCGCCATCGCGGCTTTCTGGCGTCGCCGAACATCGCCGCCGGTCGCGCCGTGGTGCCGGAGCGGGTTGGGCCGATCACCCCCGAGGCGATCGCCGCCGAGGCCGCCGACTGGCTGGATGCACCGCAGCGGCTGGAGGCGATGGCCGCGGATCTGCGTCAGCAGCGCGGCCGGCCCGGGGCGGTGGCGGCCCTGGCGCAACTGGTGTGCGAGCTGCTGCCGTCGGCCGCTGCCGCGGAGCCGCCTGCCTAGGGTTCAGGGCCACCCGGCCTTGTCCGCTCCGGCCATGACCACCGACCCCCGCCGCGATCCGGCCAGCACCGCCGCCAGCGAGCTCCCCAGCAACGCCGCGGCGGCCCCCTCCGCCTGCGGTCTCGACAGCGGTCTGGCCCGCGACGCGCGTGAAGAGGTCTGGCGCCAGCGCCTCACCCCCGAACAGTTCCGCATCGCCCGTCAGGGCGGCACCGAGCGGGCCTTCACCGGCATCTACTGGAACCACAAGGGTCAGGGTGCCTACCACTGCATCTGCTGCGATGCGCCGCTGTTCAGCAGCGCCACCAAGTTCGATTCGGGCACCGGCTGGCCCAGCTTCTGGGACGGCATCGATCCGGCGGCGATCAGCACCCACGTGGATCGCAGCCACGGCATGGTGCGCACCGAGATCCGCTGCGCCAACTGCGACGCCCATCTGGGCCATGTGTTCGCCGACGGGCCGGCGCCGACGGGGCAGCGCTACTGCGTCAATTCGGCGTCGCTGCAGTTCCGCGCCGGCTGATGCTGCACTGACGGCCGGGCGGCCTTCACCAGGGGTCGCCCAGGTCCTCGGCCTCCACCTCCAGCGGTTCGCGCGGCTGCAGCGGCTGGCGTCCCGCACCACTGCGGCGCTCCTCCTCGGCGCGGCTGCCGCCGCGAGGGCCAGCGGCGAAGCGATCCTCGCTGTAGGGATCCTCGGCGAAGCGTTCGCCTGCCAAGCGCTCGTCCGGGGCGGGCCGATCGCCTGCGTAGCGCGCCTGCTCGTAGCGGCCTGGTTCGTAGCGGGGCTCCAGGTCGCGCCCGTCGCTGAAGCGGTCGCTGTTGTCCCGCGGGCCGCGGTAGCGCTCCGCCGGCCGCTCCTCCTCCAGCTCATCGAGGTAGCGCCGCTGCCGCAGGGGTTCGCGCTGCTGGCGTTCCTCCACCTCCACGTAGTCGTAGGCCTCCTCCGGTTCAAAGGCCCGACTGGTGGCCGGCTCGATGCGGCGCTGCTCCTGCACCGCCGGGGTGCCGGAGGCCAGCTGGTTCTCCACCGGCACCATGCTGCTGCGGTAGCGCTCGCGCTCCTCCTGCTCCCAGCTGGGACCGCCGATGCCCAGCTTCTCCAGCAGCCCGGTGCCCAGCTGCTTCAGCTTCTCGTCGGCGCCCTCATAAACGATGATCCGGTCGCTGCCGCTGCTGACGATCTCCTCCACCGGCAGCTCCCAGGTGCTCAGCACCCCTTCCCCCAGTAGCGGCACCCCCAGCGCCCCCAGCACCAGGCTGGTGAGCTCACCGGTTTCGATGTCGAAGCTGAAGCCGAGCACCTTGCCCAGCTGCTCGCCGGCTTCGGTGATCACCTGACAGTTGATCACCTTGCTGTAGCGCTCGGGGTTGAAGCCCTCCGCCAGCGAATCGGCCGAATCCACCAGGATCACATCCCCCACCTGACGGATGCGATCGAGCGGCATCCAGCGCGGCAGGCCTGGCAGGAAGCGGGTCAGCGGGTTGTCGCGCAGACCCAGAGCCACCACCTCGCGGCGGTCGATATCCACCACCACTTCGCCCACCACACCGAGGCGGCGCCCGGTGTCCCGGGTGATCACCTGGGTGCCCATCAGCTCGGAGCGCAGCCACAGTCGATCGCTGGGGGTGTCGCTGCCGGTGCTGGCAGGCCTGGCGGAGCGGTCGCTCCCGGGCGGAGTCGTGGTCATGGCCGCATTCTCCCCCAGAGCTCCCGCTTACGCCGCTGGCGGTAAACCCACCACCTGGGTGTGGGCACCGCGGGCCTGGGTGACGCCGATGGTGCGCTGGGCGGCGGCGATCATCGGCCGGCGATGGCTCACCACCATGAACTGCGCTTCGCTGGCCTGGCGGGCGATCAGCCCGGCCAGGCGCTCCACGTTCACCCCGTCGAGGAAGCTGTCCACCTCGTCGAGGGCATAGAAGGGCGACGGGCGGAAGCGCTGCAGAGCGAAGAGGAAGCTCAGGGCCGTCAGTGATTTCTCGCCGCCGCTCATCGCGTTCAGGCGGCGCACCGTCTTGCCCTTGGGATGGGCCACCAGGGTCAGGCCCCCCTCCAGCGGTGCCTCGGGGTTTTCCAGCTGCAGATGGCCTTCGCCGTCGGAGAGCTCGGCGAAGATCGTGCGGAAGTGGCCGTCAACAGCGGTGAAGGCCTCCAGGAAGGCCTCCTGGCGCAGGGTGGCCACCGTCTCGATGCGCAGCAGCAGCTCCTCGCGCTCCTTGCCCAGCACCTCCAGCCGCTCCTCCAGCTCGGCCAGGCGCCCTTCCAGCTGCTCCAGCTCCTCCAGGGCCAGCATGTTCACCGGCTCCAGCGCCTCCATCCGCGCCTGCAGGCTGCGCAGCTCTGCCTGCAGGGCCTCCAGCCCGTTCTGCCGCACCTCCTCGGGCAGCTCCGGCAGCGGTTCGGGCAGCTCCCGCTCCAGTTGGGCCAGCCGCAACCGCTCGCTGCGCTGCTGTTCCGCCAGGGCCTGCAGTTCCTCGCCCAGGCGCTGCAGGTCCCACTGGCGCTGCTGCAGGGCCTGGCGCTGCTGGCCCAGCTGGGCTTCAGCGGCATCGCGGGCGCGGCGGCGCTCGCTCAGATGGGCCTGCAGCTCGCTCTGGCGGGCTTCCAGAGCGAGGCGTTGCTCCTGGTCAGCCTGTTGGCGCGCCTTCCATTGGTTGCGCTCCTCCACCAGCGCCTGCACGGCGGCCACCAGCCGGCTCTCGTCGCCGCTGAGCGCCTCCAGCTGGCTGCGCAGCCGCTCGGCGGTGAGGCCCCGTTCGCGGCGGGCGGCCAGCAGCTGATCGCGCTGCAGCCGCGCTTCCGCCAGGGTGCGGTCGGCGGCCTCCAGGTCCTGCTGCAGGCCCTGCCAGCGGGAGGCGTCGCCGGAGGCCTCGGCGCTGGCCTCCGCCTGCTGCAGCTGTTCGAGCTGCTGCTGCAGCGGCCCCAGGCTGGCTTCCAGCTCCTGCAGCCGCTGCCGATCGCCGCTCAGGTTCTGCTGCAGCTCCTGCAGCCGGACCCCGCGGCTCTGCTGCCGCTGCCGCAGCGGTTCCAGGTTGGCCAGCAGGGCTGTGTGTTCGGCCTCCAGGGCCGCCTGCCGCTGCTGCAGCTGCTCCAGGTCGGGGCGCAGGGCCGCCAGCTGCTGGCCGATCGCCGTCTCGCGGCGCTGGCTGGCCACCAGGCTTTCGCCCAGCTCCAGCAGGCGGCGGCGCAGCGGCTCGGCTTCATCGCCGTCCTGGCTGCGGCCGAAGCTGAGCTGACTGCCGCGCTGCTGCAGGCTGCCGCCGGTCATGGCGCCGCTTTTCTCCAGCAGTTCGCCATCGAGGGTCACGGCCCGGCAGCGCCCCAGTTCGCGCCGGGCGCTGGCCAGGTCGCTGAACACCAGCGTGTCGCCGAAGACGTAGCGGAATACCTCGCCGTAGACGGCCTCGTGGCGGATTAGATCCACGGCGCGGCCCACCAGCTCGCCGGCCCCCTCAGCGACGGCCCCGCCGCTGCGGCCCCGCTGTAGGGCGGCCCCACCGCTGGCGCTGCCGCCGCTGCCTCCACGGATCTTGTTGAGGGGCAGGAAGGTGAGCCTGCCCGCCCGCCGCTGCTTGAGCAGCTCGATCGCCCGGGCGGCGATGCGGTCGTCGTCGACCACCACCTGGGCCAGGCGCCCGCCGGCGGCCACCTCCAGGGCCACGCGATGCCGCTCCTCCACCTCCCCCAGCTGGGCCACCGGTCCGTGGATGCCGTCGAGGCCGGCCTCCAGCAGCACCCGCAGGGCGCCGGTGCCGCGGCTTTCCTGCAGGGTTTCGCGGCGGCTGTCGAGGCGGGCGATCTCCCGCTCCAGCTGCGCCTGCTCCTGCTCCAGCCGGCTGCGGGTGCGCTGCTGCAGCGCCAGAAAACGCCGGCGCCGCAGGCTCTCCAGATCGGCTTGCCAACGCTGGTGCAACTGCTCGAGGCTGCGGATCTGCCGCTGGCGGCGCAGGGCCGGGGCCTGCAGGGTGCAGCGCCGCGCCAGGCCGGCCAGGGCCCCAGGCAGATCATCAGCCCGCTGCCAGCAGATCACCTCCAGAGGGCCACGCTGGGGCAGATCGCCCAGCTGCGCGCGCAGCTCTGTCACCTGGCTGTCGGCGTCCTGGCCGGGGGCGATCTGCAGCAGGAGCTGCAGCGGCTGGCCAGCGGGCAGCGCCTGCAGCCAGCGCAGGTCGGCGGCCATCAGCGGCGGCCTGAGGCAGTAGAGCAGCAGATCGCTGCTGGCGAAGGGCTCAGGCCAGCACCAGTCGGCGCTGGCGGCCGGCAGGGGCCGAGCCCAGTGCAGGGTCAGGGCCTGGGCGCCACGCAGGGCGCTGGTGAAGCTGGCGCGCCAGTGGGCATCCGACGGCACGGCACCCACCACCGCCAGGTGCAGACCGGTGCGATCGAGCTGCTGGCGCAGGGCCGTCAGCTCAGCGTTGCGCTGACAGGCCGCCGCGGTGGGGCTGGCCCCGCCAACCGATGGCCTTGCAAGAGCTGCCGGCTCCGGAGCGGCTGTGGCTGTGGCTGTGGCTGGCAGAGCCAGTGCGGGCTGGAGCGCCACAGACGCCTCGGACGCCACAGAGGCCTCAGGCTGCTCGAGGCTGCTGAACTGCAGATCCAGCCGCTCCAGCCGCTGCAACCAGCCGGCCACATCGGTGGCGGGCGGCCCGGCCGGCCGCTGCGGCGAGCGCGCCAGCCACCACACCAGGGCCAGACCACCCAGCAGGGCGCTGCCGGACACCAATGGCAGATGCACCAGATGGCCGAGGCCATCGAGGGCCAGCCCGCCGGCCGCCGTCACCGCCGCCAGGGGCCACCAGCGCCGCCACAGCTCCGCGCCGAGACCCGCCAGCACGGAGGGCGCAGCGGCGGCGGCGGATGCCTGGGGACTGGACGGCAGCGGGGACGTCAAGGCGGAGCCTGCAAGCAGAGCCTCTTTAGCTCAGTCGGCGACAGGCCGACCAGCGCTGAACCCAATAGCGTGGTGGCACCTGCCAGCCCCACCGTGGCCCGGCCCGATCGCGGCGCCCATCCCCACCGCTCCGGTGCCCATGGCCACGGCGGTGCCCACAGCAACGGCGGCGCCCTCAGCCATGGCGATCGACGCCAGGCGGTGCAGCGGGTGCTGCTGGCCGCGCTGGCCGTCAACGTGACCATGGCGCTGCTGAAGCTGCTGGTGGGACTGCTCAGCGGCTCCCTGGCAGTGCTGGCCGATGCGATGCACAGCGCCACCGATGGGCTCTCCAGCCTGATGGGGCTGCTCACCAACGGCCTCTCCGACCCGAGACCGGACCGGGACCATCCCTACGGCCATCACAAATACGAAGCCCTGGGCTCCCTGGCGATCGCCGCCTTCATCGTCGTGACGGCGGTGGAGATCCTCAAGACGGCGGCAGAGCGTCTCAGCGCCGGCCTGCAGCCCCTGCGGCTCACCGGCGTCGAACTGGGGCTGCTGCTGCTGGTGCTGGTGATCGATCTGCTGCTCGCCCGCTACGAACACCGCCAGGGGGTGAAGCTGCGCAGCCCGCTGCTGCGGGCCGACGCCGCCCACACCGCCAGCGATGTCTGGACCTCCCTGCTGGTGCTGGTGGGCCTGGGCGGAGCGGTGGCCTTCAGGCAGCCCTGGCTGGATGTGGCCCTGGCCATCCCCCTGTGCCTGCTGCTGCTGCGCGTCTGCTGGCAGGTGCTCAAGGCCAACCTGCCGCAGCTGGTGGATCAGATCGCGATCGCGCCGGAAGCGATCCATTCCGTGGCGATGGGGGTGCCGGGGGTGCTCAACTGCCACGACATCGCCAGCCGTGGCGTGATCGGCCAGCTGGTGTTCATCGACATGCACATGGTGGTGGAAGCGTTGGATCTGCCCACCGCCCACCGCATCACCGAGCTGGTGGAGGAGCACCTGGAGCAACGCTTCGGGCCGGTGCGCTGCACGATCCATCTGGAACCGCGGGAATACGCCAGCGCAGCGATCACCTTCCGGGGGGCCCATGGCTGAAGCGTGCCTGCCGGGAGAGCGGCGGCGGCGCAGCAGGCTGCGCAGCCCGGGCGGCAGCGCCCCATCCCTGCTGTTCAGCGAGCGCCAGCAGCGGCAGCTGCAGCAGTGGCAGCACCAGCTGCAGCAGGCCACGGCCTGGAGCGGCGAACTGCCGGTGGCGCTCCTGGAACCCGCCTGGCTGCGGCTGCGGGCTGTGCCGGTCGAGCAGCTGGCCGTGGCGCTGCCGCCGGAGCTGGCGGCCGAGGCGCCGGAGCTGGTGCGCTACCGGCAGCTGACAGCCCAGGGCTGGCCGGCCTGGGAGGCGGAGCAGCAGTGCTGGCAGGAATTCGGCAGCGACGCCTGCCAGCGCGCCCTGCGGCAGCTCTGGCAGCGCCTGGAACGACCGGAACGGGGCTGGACCCTCGACGACTATCTCGGCCTGCTTCAGGCCTACCGCCTTCAGCTGAGCAGCGATCAACCCCGACGTCTGCCGCTGCTGCTGCTCGACCCCAGCGGCAGCGAGCCCCACCGGTTGCTGTGGCTGCACGGCAGCAGCCAGCCGATGCGGCACACTTGCGCCTGACTCCAAGGTTGCCGCCATGGCTGACGAGACGAGCCCATCAACACCCCAGGGGGGACGACCCGGCGGCAACCGCGAGCCGGGCGGTTTCCGGATCCGCCTGAGCGATAACGAGATGCGCGCCGCCCGGGCGCTGCAAGAGGCCTTCCGCCTGCGCTCCACCGTGGCCGTGCTCGCTTTCGCCCTGCGCACCCTGGCCCAGATGCTCGAGGAGGGCAAACTCGACGAGCTGGTGGCTCAGCAGCGCGCCCAGGGCGGTGGCCGTGACGGCGGTCGCGATGGCGGTCGCCAGCGCCGTGGCGACGGCGAGGCCCGCGGTGGTCGCCAGGAGCGCGCTCCCCGCGTCAACCCCTTCGCCCGTCCGGCCCGCCCGGCAGCGGCGCCCGAAGCCGTTGCCGAGGAGGCCCCGGTGGAAGCGGATGCTGCAGCCCCTGAGGTGGCGAGCGACGCTGGCGAGACCAGCGCTGAGGCTGCGACCGACGGCAACGGCGCGGTGACGGCAGAGGGTCTGAGCTGAGCGTGATGACCAGGCCCCGGGTTCTTTCCGGCGTACAACCCACCGGCGCCCTGCATCTGGGCAACTGGCTCGGGGCCATCCGCAACTGGGTGGACCTCCAGGACAGCCACGACACCTTCTTCTGTGTGGTGGATCTGCACGCCATCACCGTGCCGCACGATCCGGCCCGGCTGGCGGAGGACACCGTCACCACCGCAGCGCTCTACCTGGCCTGCGGCATCGACCCGTCCCGCTCGACGGTGTTCGTGCAGAGCCATGTGCCGGCCCACAGTGAGCTGTGCTGGCTGCTGAACTGCGTTACGCCGCTCAACTGGCTGGAGCGGATGATTCAGTTCAAGGAGAAGGCGGTCAAGCAGGGGGATCAGGTGTCCACCGGCCTGCTCGACTACCCCGTGCTGATGGCGGCGGACATCCTTCTCTATGACGCCGACCTGGTGCCGGTGGGCGAGGACCAGAAACAGCATCTGGAGCTGGCCCGCGACATCGCCCAGCAGCGGATCAACGCCCGCTTCGCCCCACGCGATGCCGACGGCGAGCCGCTGCCGCTGCTGAAGGTGCCGGAGCCGCTGATCCTCAAGGAGGGGGCTCGAGTGATGAGCCTCACCGACGGCAGCAGCAAGATGAGCAAGAGCGATCCCAACGAGGGCTCACGGATCACGCTGCTCGATCCGCCGGAGCTGATCACCAAGAAGATCAAGCGGGCCAAGACCGACCCGACGATGGGGCTGGAATTCGGCAACCCGGACCGGCCGGAGGCTGACAACCTGCTGGGCCTCTACGCCATCCTCTCGGGCAAGGGGCGCGAGGCCGCCGCCAGCGAATGCGCCGAGATGGGCTGGGGACGTTTCAAGCCGCTGCTGGCCGAGACCACCGTGGAGGCGCTGCGCCCGGTGCAGGAGCGCTACCGCGAGCTGCGCAGCGATCCGGCGACCCTGCAGGCGGTGCTGAGCGCCGGGCGCGAGCGGGCCGATGCGGTGGCCCGCACCACCCTGGGGCGCGTCAGCGACGCCCTGGGCTTCCTCAAGCCGGCTTAACAGTTCCTTCAGCTTTGATCAGCGGGGCTGATCGTTGCCGGCCGCGGGGGCAGACCTGGGCCGCCGCCGCTGCAATCCTGCAGCAGCACCGCAGCGGCTCCAGCGGTGGCAACCCATTCGCGGGATTCACAGCCGGGTCTCGGCCCACGACGCTGGCAGCAGGCACATCAGCGCGCGCTTGTCCACCCCCCAGCCCTGGGGGGTGGCTGCGGGGCTGGGCCGGCCAGCAGGGTCAGACGGCCCGACCCGTTGCGCTTCTGTTCCGCCTTCTCCCCTGCACCCTGTCCGCCCTGGCCCTGGCCGCACTGCTGCCGACGCCGGATGCCGCCACGGCGGTGCAGGTGCCATCGGCCCTGGCCAAGCTGCCCGCGGCCGGCACCCGGGTGGCGGTGCGCGCTGCCGAAGAGGCGCCCTATCGCCTCACACCGGAGCGCCAGGCGCTGCTGGACACGATCCGCTACGCCGAGGGCACCTGGCGCAACGGCCATCGCGACGGCTACCGCACCCTCTACGGCGGCGCGCTGTTCCCCAGCCTGGAGCGCCATCCGGAGATCACGGTGCGCCGGCGCTACACCAGTGCCGCCGCCGGGGCCTATCAGTTCCTGCCCGGCACCTGGCACAGCGTGGCCCGGCGCCTGAAGCTGCGCAGCTTTGAACCGCACAACCAGGACCAGGCGGCTCTGCACCTGATCGAACGGCGCGGCGCCCTCGCCCTGTTCGATCGGCAGGGGCTCACCGCCGGCGTGCTGGCGCGGCTGGCGCCGGAATGGGCGTCCCTGCCGGCCAGCCATGGCGGCAGCTACTACGGCCAACCGGTGAAAAGCCGGGCGGAACTGCAGGGCTTCTATCGCACCGCCCTGCGCCAGCGGCAACAGAACGTCAGTCCGGCGTGAGGCCCTGGCCGGGCGGCAGGCCGAGAAAGGGAGGCGGCTCCGGCCAGTTGAGCTGCGGCAGGGGCACATCCAGGGCCCGCAGCCGCGCCGACAGCGACCAGACGCGCATCACCAGCTGATGCCAGGGGCCCATCGTCTCCAGCGCCAGGGCCATCGGCGCCGGCGCGGCGCGCCGCAAGGAACTGGCGGCCGCCAGCTCCTTGCGGGCCAGCTCCAGCTCCTGCCGCAGCTGCTGGCGCTGATCGGCCGCCATCGCCGCATCGGGACAGAGATCGAGCAGCACCAGGCCGCGCTCAAACCAGACCCGGAAATCCTCGAGCAGGGAACCGAGCAGATGGTCGAGTAGATCGGCGCCAGAGTCTGCCGGGCCTGAGCCGGCATCGGAGCGATCGGGCTGGAAAGGCGAGGGGGCGGCGCTCATGCGAGCAGCCTAGAAAGGGCTGCGTAGGATCGCCGTTCGCCGACTGCCGCCCGCTCCCGTGCCCGCTTCCGCCACCGCGTCCAGCTCCACCCAGGCCGCAGCGGCGAACAGCGAGCAGGCGTCCGCAACGATCCAGCTGCCCAAGACCAGCGAAAGCGAGCAGCTGCTGCGCATCCGCCACTCGATGAGCCACGTGATGGCGATGGCAGTGCAGAAGCTGTTTCCCAAGGCCCAGGTGACGATCGGCCCCTGGACCGAGAACGGCTTCTACTACGACTTCGACAATCCCGATCCCTTCACCGAGGCCGATCTGAAGGCCATCAAGAAGGAGATGATCAAGATCATCAACAAGAAGCTTCCCCTCGAACGGATCGAGGTGAGCCGGGCCGAAGCGGAAACGAAGATCAAGGCACAGAACGAGCCCTACAAGCTGGAGATCCTCGCCGGTATCCAGGAACCGATCAGCCTCTACACCCTCGGTGACGACTGGTGGGACCTCTGCGCCGGCCCCCATGTGGCCAGCACCGGCGAGCTCAACGCCAAGGCCTTCGAGCTGGAGAGCGTGGCCGGCGCCTACTGGCGCGGCGATGAGAACAATGCCCAGCTGCAGCGCATCTACGGCACCGCCTGGGAGACCCCTGAGCAGCTGGCTGAATACAAACGCCGCCAGGAGGAGGCCAAGCGCCGCGATCACCGCCGCATCGGCACCGATCTGGATCTGTTCTCGATCGAGGATGAGGCCGGCGCCGGCCTGGTGTTCTGGCACCCCCGCGGCGCCCGCATGCGCCTGCTGATCGAGAACCTCTGGCGCGAGCTGCACTTCGAGGCCGGCTACGAGCTGCTCTACACGCCCCACGTGGCCGACATCAGCCTGTGGAAGACCTCCGGCCACCTCGACTTCTACAGCGAGAGCATGTTCGGGCCGATGCAGGTGGATGAGCGGGAATACCAGCTCAAGCCGATGAACTGCCCGTTCCACGTGCTCACCTACGCCAGCACCCTGCGCAGCTACCGCGAGCTGCCGATCCGCTGGGCCGAGCTGGGCACGGTGTACCGCTACGAGCGCCCGGGTGTGATGCACGGCCTGATGCGCGTGCGCGGCTTCACCCAGGACGACGCCCACGTGTTCTGCCTGCCGGAGCAGATCAGCGATGAGATCCTGCGGATCCTCGATCTCACCGAACAGATCCTCTCCACCTTTGATTTCCGCAACTACGAGATCAACCTCTCGACGCGGCCGGAGAAGTCGATCGGCGAGGACCCCGTGTGGGAGCTGGCCACCCAGGGCCTGATCGAGGCCCTGGAGCGCAAGGGCTGGGCCTACAAGATCGATGAGGGCGGCGGCGCCTTCTACGGCCCCAAGATCGACCTCAAGATCGAGGACGCCATCGGCCGGATGTGGCAGTGCTCCACGATCCAGCTCGATTTCAACCTGCCGGAGCGGTTTGATCTGGAGTACGTGGCCGCCGACGGCTCCCGGCAGCGGCCGATCATGATCCACCGCGCCATCTTCGGCTCGCTGGAGCGGTTCTTCGGGATCATGACCGAGAACTACGCCGGCGATTTCCCCTTCTGGCTCGCCCCCGAGCAGATCCGCCTGCTGCCGGTCACCGATGAGGTGCGCCCCTATGCGGAGGATCTGCTGGGCCGGCTGAAGGCGGCCGGCATCCGCGCCACGATCGATCACTCCGGCGATCGCCTCGGCAAGCTGATCCGCAACGGTGAACAGATGAAGATCCCGGTGCTGGCGGTGATCGGCGCCAAGGAGGCTGAGGCCGGCGCCGTGAGCCTGCGCAGCCGCCGCGAGGGCGATCTGGGCAGCGTGGCGGCCAGCGATCTGCTGGCCGCCGCCGGCCGGGCCAACGCGGATCGCGCCGCCGGCCTCGGCCTGCCCGCTGCCGTCTGACCTCAGCTCCCCTCCCATGACCACCCTGCTGGCCGGCGACATCGGCGGCACCAAGACCCTGCTGGCCCTCTACCGCGAGCAGGCCGGCGGCCTGGAGCTGCTGCGCAGCGAGCGCTACAGCTCCGCCGACTGGCCGGATCTGGCGCCGATGCTGCAGGCCTTCCTCGCCGGGGAGCCGCCGCCGCTGGCCGCCTGCCTCGCCGTGGCCGGGCCGGTGCAGCAGGGCCAAGCCCAGCTCACCAACCTGCCCTGGCGGCTGCAGAACGATCGGCTGGCCGAGGCGACGGGCATCGGCCGGGTGGAGCTGGTCAATGATTTCGCCGTGCTGATCCACGGCCTGCCGCACCTCAGCGCCGATCAGCAGGCCTGCCTGCGGCCGGGCCGCCAGGACCCGGCCGAGCCGGTGCTGGTGCTCGGCGCCGGCACCGGCCTGGGTGTGGCCTTCGGCCTGCCCGCTGGCCAGGGGGGCCTGCAGGCCCTGGCCAGCGAGGCCGCCCACGGCGAGTTCGCCGCGCGCACGGCCGAGGAATGGCAGCTGAAGCAGTGGCTGCTGCAGGATCTGCAGCTGGATCCGCCGACCAGCGCGGTGCGGCCGGAGGCCGGCCGCTGGCGGCTGCAAGTGCCCCTCGAACCGCTGCTGCTGCTGGCCCACGGCCGGGGCCGCGGCCTGCAGCTAGTGATCGATCAACCCCTGGCCCGTGAGGCCCTCGACCTCTGGCTCGGGGCCTACGGCAGCGTGGCCGGTGATCTGGCGCTGGCGGGCCTCTGCCGCGGCGGCATCTGGCTGGCGGGGGGCACGGCGGCCAAGCTGCGCGAGGAGCTGTCGAGCCCGCCGTTCATCGATGCCCTGCTGAGCAAAGGACGGCTCAGCAGCGTGCTCGAACCCCTGGCGGTGACGGCGATCACCGACCCGACGATCGGCCAGTTCAGCGCCGCCTGCCGCGCCCGGCAGCTGGCCCAGGCGAGCGGTGGGCGCGGCTGAGCCGAACCGGCGAGCTGAGACACTGGCTCCAGCAGAGCAATCGGCATGGTGCGCCCCCGGGTCGGCCAAGGGGTCGTCGTTCACGTTCCCGCCACCACAGCCAATGTGGGGCCGGGCTTCGACTGCCTTGGGGCGGCCCTCGACCTCGACAACGTCTTTGAGCTGCGCTGCGTGGAAGGCGGCAGCCAGCGCTTCGATCTGATCATCGAAGGCAGCGAAGGCGCCCACCTGCGCGGCGGCCCCGACAACCTGGTGTATCGCTCCGCCCAGCGGGTGTGGAAGGAGGCCGGCGAGGAGCCGGTGGGCCTGGAGGCGCGGGTGCGGCTGGCGGTGCCGCCGGCGCGGGGCCTGGGCAGCAGCGCCACCGCCATCGTGGCGGGCCTGATGGGCGCCAACGCCCTGGTGGGCGAGCCGCTCAGCAAGGAGAAATTGCTGGAGCTGGCCATCGACATCGAGGGCCACCCCGACAACGTGGTGCCCTCGCTGGTGGGCGGCCTGTGCATGACCGCCAAGGCCGCCTCCCACCGCTGGCGCGTGGTGCGCTGCGAATGGTCACCCGAGGTGGTGGCGGTGGTGGCGATCCCGGCGATCCGGCTCACCACCAGCGAGGCGCGGCGGGCGATGCCCAAGGCGATCCCGGTGGGAGATGCGGTGATGAACCTCGGCGCCCTGACCCTGCTGCTGCAGGGCCTGCGTACGGGCAACGGCGATCTGATCACCGACGGCATGCACGACAGGCTGCATGAGCCCTACCGCTGGGGGCTGATCGTGGGCGGCACCAAGGTGCGCGATGCCGCCATCGAGGCGGGCGCCTGGGGCTGCGTGATCAGCGGCGCCGGCCCCAGCCTGCTGGCCCTCTGCCGGGCCGAGGCGGCCGCTGCCGTGAGCAAGGCGATGGTGCTGGCCTGGCACAAGGCCGGGGTGGAATCCCGCTCGGAGATCCTCGGGGTGCAGCAGAGCGGCAGCCACTGGCTGCCCCTGCCCGATCTCACCTGAACACGGGCAGCCGCCCCTGCCCCCTGAGTACATCTACCCAGGGGGAAGGGGGTAACTGATAGCGTCAGGACCTTGTTCGCAGGTGTGGGGATGGGCACTGATCTGGCCATGGATCTTGCCGCCGATCTCGCCGGTCCCGCCTTCCCCTGGCTCAGCCTGATCGTGCTGCTGCCGGCGGCGGTGGCCCTGCTGATGCCGCTACTGCCCGGCGACGGCAGCGATCCGCGCCTGCCCCGCAGCCTGGCCCTGGGCACCCTGGCGGTGGACCTGGTGCTGATGCTGGTGTGCTTCAGCCAGCACTTCGACGGCTCCCTCAGCGGTCTGCAGCTGGTGGAACGGGTGCAGTGGCTGCCCGCCCTCGGCCTGGAGTGGTCGCTGGCGGCCGATGGCCTCTCCGCCCCCCTGGTGGTGCTCTCCGGCCTGGTGACGCTGCTGTCGGTGGCCGCGAGCTGGAACATCAGCCGCAAGAGCCGCCTCTACTTCGCCCTGATGCTGGTGCAGGCCTCGGCCCAGGGCCTGGTGTTCCTCTCGCAGGACTTCCTGCTCTTCTTCCTGGCCTGGGAGCTGGAGCTGGTGCCGGTGTATCTGCTGATCGCCATCTGGGGCGGCAAGCAGCGCCAGTACGCCGCCACCAAGTTCATCCTCTACACGGCCACCGCCTCGCTGCTGATCCTGGTGAGCGGCCTGGCCCTGGCCTTCAACGGCCCGTTCACCTTCAACCTGGCCGAGCTGGCGGCCCGCTCCCCCGGCGGCACCTTCGGCCTGCTCTGCTACCTCGGCTTCCTGGTGGGCTTCGGCGTGAAGCTGCCGATGTTCCCGCTGCACACCTGGCTGCCTGACGCCCACGGTGAAGCCAACGCG
>CBFHOT010000033.1:0-18452 GCA_965657465.1 Cyanobacteriota bacterium
GCTCAACCCCCACAGCTTCCGCCGCATCGTGGGCACGCTGCTGGAAGTGAACGGCCGCGGTTACTGGGAAACCTCCGACGAGAACATCCAGCAGCTGCAGGAGATCTACCAGGAGATCGAAGACCGAATCGAGGGCGTCAGCGAGAGCTGAGGCTGAAGCCCTCTCCCACCAAGAGTGGGACTTCCAGGCATCAAGCGAGCCTGTATCCAACACCCCGTACCGTATGTATGAGCGGCTCAAGATCGGGCCGCTCTATTTTTTTGCGCAGATAGCGGATGTAGACATCCAGAAGATTGCCGTCACCAGTCCAGGTGTCACCCCAAACGGCGTGCAGAATCTGCTGACGCGGCAAAGCCTGATCGGCAAAGCGGAGCAAGCGAGCGTCAACTGCAGCCGCAGTCCGCAGCAGAGTCGCCAGGGATATCCGAGACGAAGCAGCCCTTCATAAGCGGCACGGCACCGAGGCGCTCCTGCTGATGACAACAAGAACAAAAAGCCCGAATCCCTATTAACACAGGGATTCGGGCAGGAGCGAGAAGCAACTGCGGGCAGAGCTCAGATCCAGGATTCTTCCGATGTCATGGACAGGTCAAGAGCAAGGCCGCACTATTAAAAGCTAATGAACACAGATGGCAGAATAAGCAACTGAACGCATCAACGCGTTTCCCGCAAGGCATTATTCATCGTGCGGCTGAATGGCTGGAACAGATAGCGCAGCACACTGCGCTGCTCACCCTTGATATCAGCGACCACAGGCATCCCCACCTGAATCGGCTCCCTGCGGCCACCCACCTGCATGTACTGCTGATCGAGCTGCACTCGCGCCTTGTAGTAATACTGACGGTCGTCAGGATCTTGAACGGTGGATGCAGCAATGCTCAGCACCCTGCCAGGTACTGAGCCATAAATCGTGGAATCAAAAGGCTGCAGCTTCACGTCAACCGGTTGATTGGGCTTGACAAAGCCAATATCGGCAGAACGGACTCGCACCTCAGCCACACGCTGGCTGGCGGCGGGCACCACCGACAACACCACGGCGCCGGGACCGACGACAGCACCGGGAGCCTTGAAGCGCAGGTCGCTGACCAATCCATCAACGGGCGCCACGATCTTGGTGCGCTCCAGCTGGTTGCGCACCTTTTTGATGTTCTCAGCAACCACCGCTTCTTCGTTGACGAGCTGAGCGATCTGCGAGTTCTGCTCCAACCGCATGCCGGACTTGAGGCCGCGCAGGTTGGCTTCAGCCTCCAGCAGCAACTTGTTGGCTTCATTGCGAGCTCCCTTCAGCTCAGCAAGCTTGGTGTTGGAGGCTGCCACCTGCTGATCGGCATTGAGCAGATTGAGACGCGACGCCGCACCAGTGGCCACCAGATCGGCATACATCTGGCGTTGCTCTCGATAGAGAGCACGCTCCCGCTCAAACTTGGCGATCTGATCATTGAGACCCGTGATTTCAGCGCGCTTCTGGGCAACCTGGGCCTCAACACGAGCAATTTGGTCCTCACGGTTGTCGATACGGCTGTTCAGCAGATTGCGCTGCGCCTCACTGACCTTGCCGGGATCGGCAATGAAGCGGCGCTCGCCGCGGATCGCCGCCTGCAGCTGTTGCTGCTGCAACAACAGGTTTTTGAGCTGCTGCTGGGTGGCATCGTATTCACTACCCACCAGCTTAGGACTGAGCTCAAGCAGCACCTGGCCTTTCTTCACCTCCTGGCCATCAACAACATTGACATCAGCAACGATGCCGCCCTCGAGATGCTGCACAACATTGACATTGGCTTCAGGAATCACCTCACCGGATGCATTGACCACCTGAGAGAGGGGGGTGAGGGCAGCCCAGGGCAGAAAGATCAGCACCGCCCCGCCGAGCACGTAAAGGCTCAGACGCAGATAGCGATTGTCCGGTTTCTCCTCAAGCTCCAGCGCTTGGCTGAGGCGATTGCGCCCCACCAGGCTGACGGCATCGGGGGTGTCCAGACCGGGCAGATGCGCGAGCAGCCCCTTGGTGGGAGCCAGAGCCAGAGCATTCTCGGAAGGATCCGGAGAAGGAGTGGCTGGATCCTGGTGGGTGAGGGAGGTCATGGCGGAACAGCGCAGAAACAGCTGGGGAAGAGAAAAAGCTGGACGAATTCAGAACTGGGGAAACAACGCTGAACAGAGAAGCCAGGGCATCACGGCGACTTCTGCTGCAGGCGAGCGCGCAGTTCCTCCGCGGTTCCCTGGAATGACGTCACCCCCTTATCGAGGATGCAGAGCCGGTCGGCACACTCCAGCAATTGCTTGTTATCGCAGGCGAGAATCACACTGCGCTCCATACCGCTGAAGCTGGAGCGGCGGAAGCTCGGCAGCGCCTGCAAGAGCGTCTGAAACTGATCTGGGGCCAGACCCTGACTGATGTCATCGATGATCAGGATCGGGGTGTCCTTGATCAGAGCGCGTGCCAAACCCAACAGGCGACGCACACCATTGGGCAACTGGTAGATCAGAGCATCGGTGAGCTCTGTATCGAGGCCATTAGGCAGGCCATCGAGGAATTCCAGCAGACCCAGATCGCGGCAGATCGATCGCACACCAGACAGGGTGGCATCCGGATTGACAGCTGTGAGATTGGTCCAGATGCTGCCGGGCAGCAGCTCCGGCTCAGGCATCAGATAGGCGATGTTGCGCTGGATGGTGGCCTCACTGAACTGCCGATAATCCTTGCCATCAAATAGCAAGGTGCCACCAGCAAGGGGATAGATCTGATCAATCAGCCGCAGGAGCGTTGATTTACCACAGCCAGGATTACCAGTGACGGCAAGGATCTCGCCCGGAGACACCGAAAGAGAGGCCCGAGTGATCGCCAGAACACCATCCTGACCGACGCGACAGGCTGCCGAATCGACAAGCACCGAACCGCGCAGCCTCAGGGAAGGACTGTGGGACGGGTTCGGCTTGGTGGAGGATCGCAGCTTGAGGAACTGATCGAGCTGGAGATACTGACTGCGCATCGTGTTGTAGCGCAGCAGAGCATTCATCAGCTGCTGGAAGGGGGTGAACACCCGCCAGACAAAGAACATAGCGGCGATCAGATTGCCCATCGCCGCCGGCCCCTGGGCGCTGCTGTAGGCCATCCAGGTACCCAGAGCCAGGGTGAGCACACCGCCCAGCTGAGCCGTGGTGGAGGTGATCACCTGCAGGCGACCGACCTGCCGGTTGATCACCAGCGCACTGCTGGTGCTCTGAGCCGAGAGCCCCCGCAGCCGCTGCAGCCAGACCCACTCGACATTGGCGAGCTTCACCTCCAGAAAGCGGCTGACCATCTCCGCCTGGGCCTGACCGATGCCCTGACCGGTGATCTGATTGAGCTCGGCGGCGCCGCTGTAGTAGCGGGACAGGAACCACACGATCACACCGCTGAACGCCATCAGCACCAGGGGCACGAGCACCAGCCAACCTGTGATCGAAGCGATGGCCGCCAGGTAGATCACCACAAAGGGAAAATCCAGGCAGGCCAGAGCCAGCGGGCCCTGCAGATAGCCGAGCAGGCTGTCGACATTGCGGAGCCGGTTGTTGAGCCCGGAGCGGCCAAGGGCCTCAATCTGGCGGTAGTCAAGGCCGAACAGCTTCTCCACCACCTGAACCCCCAGCAACGCCTCCAGGCGCCCGGAGAGGTGAGCCAGCAGCGAGGCTCGCCACTGACGCAGGATCCAATCGAGCACAAACAGCAGCGACACACCGATCGCCAGCCAGAAGGTGGAGGAGAGGCTCTGGCTGGGAATCGAGATGTTGTAGATGGCCCGGATGTAGAAGGGCAGCGTCAGCGCCAGCAAGGCCATCGCCGCACTGATCCCGTACAGCAGGGCAATGCGGTTGGTGAAACGGAACAGCAACTGACGCAGCAGCGTCGGCCGCTCAGCAGCACTCCGCTCCTGCACGAAGACGACGCGGCCGCCGGCCGGCAGACTCAGCAGCTCAAAACGGCCGTGCACGTTGCCGGCCAGCAGCTCTCCCCGGGGAGAACGGGAGAGCACATAGGGCACATTCTCCGGCGAGACATACAGGGCCGGAAGCAACTGAGGACTGAGCTGGCTCCAGCTCTCCAGCAGCTCCATGCGACTGCCATAGCCCAAGCGCAGCAACAGATTGCGGGCATCGACCAGATCCATCTGGCGAACATCCCCGGCCATCAGCTCAAACAGCTGTTCCGGTCGCCCGGTCCAGAGCAGCTGCTGCAACAGCAGACGCACGCAGAAGGCCATCGGGGCTTCCGGGCTCAGCGTGAGATCCCGCAACAGCACCGCCCGGGGCGGTGGCGGCGGCAAGGGCTCCATCTCAGAACCGCGGGAGGGTTGGGTGATGGTCATGCGGACACCTCACGGTGGAGGAAGGGAATGGCCAGCTCCTGATCGGCCAGGGTGCTCAGCACCCGCCCGGCACCACAGATCAACACGGTGGTGCGGCCCCGGGTGCGCCTGAGAATGTGCTCCAGGCCATCGATGAACTCCTTGCCGTAGGCGCAGTCGGTGAGGTCGAGCAACAACAGCTCGGGGCTGCGGGCCAGGGCGGTGACCACATGGAACAGCTGCTGGGCATCGCGCGAGAGTCCCGCCGGCAGGGTGCCGCCCATGGCCGTGGCGTAGCCATGGGGGAGGGTGCGCACGCGGGCATCGAGGCCACTCAGATACGACCAGAACAGCGCCCGCCGCTGGTAGCGGTGGCTCTGGAAGCTGGTGATGTTCTGGAGCAGGGTGCCTTCAAAGAAGGCATGGGCCGGATTGACGTAGGCGATCACCTGGCGCAGCTCATCACGCTGATAAGCGTCGATCGGCAGACCGTTGAGCACCAGGCTGGAGTCAGGCTCGATCTGCAGCAGCGCCAGCAACAAATGGCGGACATCGCTGCCGAAACGACCATCGCGGAGCAGGGCCACGGATCCGGCGGGCACCGCCAGCAGGGGCTGGCCATCGGCACTGACAGTGAGCACCGAAGCCTCGCCGACGAGTCGGAACTGGGCGCCACCACCCTCGCTCTCCAACGGGGTGGCCATCAGTCCGTCGTACTCATCGCGGGCGTGACCCAGGCGGCGGTAGCTGCTCCACAGGCCGATCGCCTGCTGCCAGGGAGAGAGGATCTTGCCGGAAAGCAGCAGAGCAGCCGCCAGGGAGCCAACCAGCAGCTGGCCGCGAATCACCAGCACACCGCCGATGGTGACCACAGCCGCCAGGGTGATCTGGCTCATCAGGTTGCCGAAGGCCTGCTGACGCGCCGCCAGGGTGTTGTTCTGCATCCGCTGCCAGGCGAGATCCTCCTGGCGCTGCTCCTGACCGGCGAGCACCTGACGGCTCAGTCCGTTGGACTTGATCAGGCCGACGGCATCCATCAACCGCCCCTGGTGACTGAGTCGATTGAGCTCCAGGCGATCCCGGCGGCGGGAGAGCACCTCGAAATCACGGGCAAAGGCCAGTGCCCCCAGCAGATACACCACCAGAGCGATCACGGCCACCAGGCCCAGGCTGCCCCCCACCAGGAACAGCACCAGCACGAACAGAAGCGAGAAAGCCAGATCGATGGCGGTGGTGAGGGCCTGCAGGGCACTCTCATCGCGCAGCATGTTGATGCTGTTCAGCCGCTCGGCGTGGGCGGCAGGCGAGAGCCGCAGATACTCGCCCAGCCGCATCTGCGAGAAGTGGATCAGCGCTTCCATGCGGCGCTGGTGCTCCAGGCGAGCACCGTCGGCGCCGGTGAGGCCGAGCCGCACGGCCTTCAGCCAGCCGCCGAGCAGCATCAGCACCACCACGCCACCGGTGAGCACCACCAGGCTCGAGAGGGAGCCGGTAGGCAGCACCGAGGTGTAGACGATATTGATGTACAGCGGCGACGCCAGCTCGAACAGATTGATCAGCACCGAGGCGATCAGGATCGGCCCAAGCTGGTAGGCGCTCCAGTCGACATGGCGCAGGGAGCGGAAGAAGCGGTGCTGAACCAGCTCCTCCAGCAGATCCAGGCTGGTGTTGTAGCCATGGCGCAGCCAGCGGCCGCCGGCGCGCAGCCACTGCAGCGCACCGCGAGCAGCCTGACGCCCGGACGCTGCCCGGCCCTCTGGAGGCGGTGTGGCGATGGGATGTCCCGTTGACACGAGCGGTTGAACGGGTAGGGGATGAGGAAAAATTAGGGACACCAGCGGGATTTGACACGAAAGAGCAGCAATCCGCATCAGCTGCCAGCGCAGACGAGCGGCTCCATCGCGGCTAGCTTCAGTGCTGATCGCGGCAGCCACAGGCCTGGGCACGGCGCCGCCTCACCTTCGATTCCCCCTCGAGTCGTCCGCCATGTACAGGTTCCGCCTGAGCTCCGACCAGGTGCAGCTGGAGGTGATCGGCAACGGCCGCTCCCATCGCCTGCCCTTTCAGGTGATCGGCCCCACCACCGAGGTGGCATTCCTGGAGGAGCTGATCGAGGAGAGCCTGGGTTCGCTCACCCTCAATCCCGCCGAGCTGTTCGGCTTTCTCAGCCAGGACCCTTGGGTGCACTCCTTCTTCAAGGGGCCGGAGCTGATCGAGGGGGATCTGCAGGCCGTGCCACCAACCACCCTCAACGGCAACTTCCACCACCTCAACCTCGGCAACAAGCTGGTGCATGCCGGCGTGCTGGAGCTGGAGGAGCTCGAAACCCTGCTGGAGGACTACCGCCCCTTTGCCGCCAGCCAGCGCTTCGGGGAGTTTCTGCGGCTGAACATGCGGGTGCCGCCCCAGGTGCTGGAGCTGCTGCTCAATCCCGGTCTGTTCGACAGCCAGGGATTCAACGAGCAGCGGCTAGGCGAGAAGCTGGTGGAGCTGGGGTGCATCAGCCCCGAGCAGCTGCAGCATGCCCTGCACAGCCAACGCGAGCGGGGCCAGATGCGGATCGGCGAGATCCTGGCGGAGCAGGGGGCGATCTCCAGCACGATGGCGCGCTTCTTCTCTGAAGCCCGGATCACCGCCAGCGGCGAAATCGAGTATCACGCCGACTGAACCGACTGAACGGGAGCGCTGGCGAATCGCCCGGCTGGACGCACCAGTCCGGGCAGCGATCGAGCACCCAGCTCAGGCTTCCGCTCGCAGGATGGCGTCGGTCATGCGGGCGACCTGCACGATCGGGCCCACGTCATGCACACGCAGCACCCGAGCGCCCTGCTGGATCGCCTGGCTGCACACCGCCGCCGTGCCCCAGAGGCGGGCCTTGGGCCGGGGCTCCTCCAGAACCGCGCCGATGAAGCGCTTGCGCGAGGGGCCCACCAGCAGCGGAAAGCCTTCAGCCGCCAGCCGGCCCAGGCCGCGCAGCAGCTGCAGGTTCTGCTGCACATCCTTGGCAAAGCCCAGGCCAGGATCCCAGACAATCCGATCCGCCGCCACGCCGACGGCCAGGGCGGCTTCGCTGGCCCGCAGCAAACCCACTCGCACCTCCTCCACCAGATCGCCGTAGCCGGTGAGCTGGTCCATCGATCGGCTATCGCCGCGGCTGTGCATCAGCACGATCGGTGCACCGCTGGCGGCCGCCAGGGGCAGCATCGCCGGATCGCGGCGATCGCTGGCGCCGCGCACATCATTGATCCAGTGGGCCCCGGCAGCGAGGGCCACTTCCGCCACGGAGGCGTGAAAGGTGTCCACCGAAAGCAGCGCCTGGGGCTGCTGGCGGCGCAGCGCCTCCAGCACCGGGAGCAGCCGCGCCAACTCCTGCTCAGGCCCCACCTCCTGGGCGCCAGGGCGGGTGCTCTGGGCCCCCAGATCGAGCAGATCCGCACCGGCGGCTAGCAGCCGTGCAGCCTGGGCGACAGCGCGCTGCGGCTCCAGCCAGAGGCCGCCATCGCTGAAGGAATCGGGGGTGATGTTCAGCACCCCCATCACCAGGGTGCGCTGGCCCCAGGCGGTCGGGAATGGAGCAGCAGTCAAGGCTCAGACCGCCGCCGGCACCCGGTAGTTGGCGATGCGGGCGAAGCTCTCGGGATCGAGGGAGGCGCCACCCACCAGCACGCCATCGATCTGGGGCTGGGCCATCAGGTCGTCGATGGTGGCGGGGTTGACCGAGCCGCCGTACTGCACGATCACCTCATCGTGACCGACCCAGCCGCGAATCAGGCCGCAGACGCGGTTGGCCTCCTCGGCGGCGCAGGTCTTGCCGGTGCCGATCGCCCAGATCGGCTCGTAGGCCACGATCAGCTGACCCGGATCGACCTCCTCCAGGCCCTGCTCGATCTGGCGGTGAATCACGCGCTCGGTTTCACCCGACTCGCGCTGATCCAGGCTCTCGCCCACACACAGGATCGGCACCAATCCATGGCGCTGGGCGGTGCGGGCGCGCAGGTTGATCTGCTCGTCGGTCTCGCTGTAGTACTTGCGCGGCTCGCTGTGGCCCACGATCGCGTGGCTGACGCCGTGCTCCAGCAGCATCGGCGCCGAAATCATGCCGGTGTAGGCACCCTTGTCCTCCCAGTGCACGTTCTGACCGGCGATCTCGACGCCGCAGCCGGCCAGGTGGCGGCAGAGGGTGGGAATCGAGGTGAAGGGCGGCGCGATCACCACCTGCCGGTCCGCGGGCAGATCAGCGATCAGAGGCCGGAAGGCAGCGGCAAAGGCCCGCGTCTCGGCGCAGGTCATGTGCATCTTCCAGTTGCCTGCAATGACGGCCTTGCGCACCCTGGTACTCCGCTGAATCCTGCAGGCAACCTAAATCGGCGCCCGGCGCCAGGGCCTCAGCCGAGGCGGCGCGGCGGCGTGACCAGAATCTCGCGGCCATCGATCTGCACCGCATCCCCCAGCCCCAGCTGACGACCGCGGCGGGTTTCGATCACACCGTTGACGCGCACATCACCGCGCTGGATGCGCTGCTTGGCCTCGCCGCCGGTGGCCACCAGACCCTGGAACTTGAGGAACTGGTCGAGTTTCATGGCGCGAGGCGGCCTTAGCGTGCCGCGATGCTCGCACCGCCCCCGGCCGGTTTCCGGCGTCTGCTGCCCCTGCTGGGGCGCCACCGGCAACGCCTGGTCGCGGGATTGGCCTGCATGGTGGTGGCGGTGGGCTGCTGGCCGCTGCTAGCCCTACTCGCCGGCCAGCTGATCCCGGCGATCGGCGCCGGCAGCCTCAACCGCGCCGGCGGCACGATCGCCCTGGCGCTGCTGGTGTTCCTGGTGCAGAAGGCCTGCCAGTTCGGCCAGGACAGCCTGCTGGCCGGACCAGCCCTGGCGGTGACCCAGGAGCTGCGCCAGCGCACCTTCGCCCGACTGCTGCGGCTCGATCTGGGCGCCCTTCAGAGCCTCTCCAGCGGCGACCTCGCCTACCGGCTCACCGAGGACGCCGACCGGGTGGGCGAGGTGATCTACAAGACGCTGCAGGAAACGCTGCCCAGCCTGCTGCAGCTGCTGGTGGTGCTGGGCACGATGCTCTGGCTGGATGGACCGCTGGCTCTGGCCACGCTGCTGCTGGCACCGCTGGTGGCGGTGCTGGTGAGCGCCTTCGGGGCGCGGGTGCTGGGGGCGGCCGAGCGCAGCCAGCAGCGGGTGAGTGAACTGGCCGGGCTGCTGGGGGAAGCGATCCAGGGCCTGCCGCTGGTGCGGGCCTTTGCCGCCGAAGCCTGGCTGCAGCAGCGCTTTGATGGCGAGGTGCGGGAGCACCGCCAGGCGCGGTCGCTGACGCTGCGGTTGCTGGCGCTGCAGCACCCGGTGGTGGGCTTTCTCGAGGCCGCCGGCATCCTCACGGTGCTGCTGCTGGGGGCCTGGCGCATCGGCAGTGGTGCGATGAGCGCCGCCGCCTTCAGCAGCTTCGTGGCGGCGCTGCTGATGCTGATCGATCCGATCGCCCGACTCACCGCCAACTTCAACGAATTCCAGCAGGGCCAGGCATCGCTGCGGCGGCTGCAGCAGCTGGAGCAGGAGCCGATCGAGGCACCCGACCGCAACGATGCCCAACCGCTGCCGGCGCTGCGCGGAGAACTGCAACTGGAGCAGGTGCGCTTCGGCTACAGCGCCGAGGCGCCGGTGCTGGAGGATCTGAGCCTGCGCATCGCCCCGGGGCAGATGGTGGCGCTGGTGGGCCCGTCGGGTGCCGGCAAAAGCACCCTGCTGGCGCTGCTGCTGCGCTTCCAGAAGGCCCAGGCGGGGCGGATCCTGCTCGATGGCCTCGATCTGCGCGACCTGCGGGCGGCGGAACTGCGCCGCGCCATCGCCCTGGTGCCGCAACAGAGCCGGGTGTTCTCGGGCACGGTGGCCGAGGCCATCGCCTTCGGCCGCAACGCCAGCGAGGCGCAGATCCGGAGGGCGGCGCAGCTGGCCAATGCCTCCGGCTTCATCGAAGCGCTGCCGGAGGGCTACGCCAGCCGCGTGGAGGAGGGCGGCGCCAACTTCTCCGGCGGGCAGCTGCAGCGGCTGGCGATCGCCCGGGCGGTGCTGGGTGATCCGGCGGTGCTGCTGCTGGATGAGGCCACCAGCGCCCTCGATGCCGAAGCGGAGGAGGCCGTGCAGCAGGGCCTGCAGCAGGCGATGGCCGGGCGCACGGTGGTGGTGATCGCCCACCGCCTGGCCACGGTGCAGCAGGCCGACACGATCGTGGTGCTGGAGCAGGGGCGAATCGTGGAGCAGGGCAGCCACCGCCAGCTGTTGCAGCAGGGGGGCCGCTACCGCGACCTCTGCCAGCGGCAGCTGCTCAGCCTCGAGGCCTGAAGTCGCGCCAGACTCGCCGCAGCGATGGCAAGGCGATGACCTGGGACTACCGCGTGGTGCACATCAATGTGGACAGCGGCGCACCGCCGCAGCCGCCCTCGCCCCAGAGCGACAGCGAGCGACTGGGGGGCAGCCTCAGCCCGGAATTCCTGCAGAAACAGTTCCCGCAGCAATACAGCGACGCCAGCCGCAAGCCGCGCCATCCGGCCGAGCAGCTGCAGTTCTTTCTCAATGCCATGGGCCGGGAGGGCTGGGAGCTGGTGGAAACCGCCCAGGTGGGGCCGATGCTGATGTTCATCTTCAAGCGGCCGGGGAGCCATAGCGCAGGGAGCAGCCTTAACGCAGGGAACGGAAGCGAAGCCAGTGAACCTGCAGCCACGGAAGCCACTTCAAAGGATCAGCCTTGAACAAAACTCTCGACAATCAAAAGGCCCCGATTCAAAGAATCGGGGCCAAAAGCCAACACTGGATCAAGACCAATCCTGAAGGGATCCCGAGAGATCCCTTCGAAGGACAAGATCAGATAACAGGAGCCGGATTGTTAATCATGGGATTAGAGCCGATGATCGAGGGGCTGGTCGAGCCCATGAGGCTGCCGGAGGGTCCCTCCAGAGCCAGGAAACCCAGCGACTCAGCCGGAGCAACGGCGACGTTGGCACTCACTGAAGTCTCCTTCTGAATCGCAGCGGCGAAGCCGGTGGTGGTGACTGAAGCGATGCGGCTGTTGGCCGTATCAGGATCATTGAAGGTAGCCACCTTGGTCAGCACTGTGGGGGGGGTAGCGGGAGCCGCAGGCTGCTGAGCAGGCAACGAGCTAGCAACGCCCCCACGACCGCGAACAGGGTTGACAGGCGCACCAGCAGAGCCACCAGCAAAGTTCTGATCAAAGGCAACCAAGCCCACCTGCTCCGTAAAGCCAGGGGCCATACCGCCCTCGATCAAGACATCGCCAGCAGAGGCAACACCGGTGGCGGCATTGGCAGCAGCAGCCTTGAAGGCGACGTAACCAATGTTCTCCGTGGCGTGGGTGGCCGGAGTGGTGGGTTGCAGCTGCTGCTCTTGCATGGCCACCTGATAGCTACCCGTGACCGCATCAACCCGCGTCCGGGTCACCACAGCATCCGCTTCATTGAAGGTCTGCACCTGGGTGAGCAGGGTCGTGACACCCGTGGATGCCACGCCCAGGTCAGCAAAGGCCGAGGTGGGCGAGGTGGCCAGGAGATTGGTATCCACGGTGCCCGCCACGAAGCTGCTGCCGTCAGCCAGGTAGTGAGTTCCCGACTCGATCACCATCCAGGAGAGGGTTTCGGTGGGATGCACACCGTCCAGATAGCCGTACTCCTGAAGAGCCACCTGGAACGTTTTGGCGGTGAGATCAACATTCTGGACCCGAGCGGTGACGGGATCAGCGCCATTGGCCGTGGGATCCGAGATGATCACCACGGGATTCACATAAGAATTCACAAAGCTGACGGTCTGCCAGCTAAGGCCAGCCGAAGATCCATTCTGATTAGCAGTAGGCGCAGAGAGAACTGCGCCACGGCCACGAGCAGGAGCAGGAGCAGGAGCAGGAGCCTGCGCGATGCCACCCAGACTGATCGAGCCATACTCCGCGAAAGCAATGGGAGTCGCAGGCACGGGAGGCTGCCCCATTCCGGAATCAGCATCCAGAACAAGGGCATTGTTCACGCGAACATTGTAAGCAGCATCAAAGCTGAAGCTCTTACCAACAAGACCCAGCACATCAGCACCATTGGCATCAGCCAACAGGATGCTAAGAGCACGGTTCACCGAATCAACGGAGGCCTGATAAGCGGCATCCAGGTTGAAGTTGACTTCTGCAGGAGCACCCTGCTGACCACGAGGAGACGCGACCAGCGGGTTCACCGCATCAAAAACAAAGGCTTCCGCATTCAGCAGCTCAACCGCCTGGCCAGCAGCATCCTTAACCACAACGAGCCCTGCCTGAGGCGGAGCAACCGGGGTGGTGATGCGATTGATGCCACGGGTGCGAACGCGGGTGGTCAGCGGAGCAGCCAGGGCCGGATCGGTACTGATCCCGAAGGACACCGAATAGGTGGTCGGGGCTTGCTCCTGGAAGGTGACGGAATCACCCTGACCATCGCTGAGGACGAACTTCTCAGCACCGGAGATCTTGAGGCCATCGGCAGCCGTCGGAGCACCGTTGAGAACGGTCGTGACGCCACCGGTGATCGACAGGTGCACAAGATCGGTGTTCTCAACGCCGCCGCCACCATTACGAGCGGCGGCGATCAGATCGGCATCGGTTTGCGCCGCGCCAGCGGAGAGCGTGACGGTGTTGAAGTCACGACCCAGGGTGGAGAACTGGATGGCTTCAAAGGAATAGAAGCGATCCAGAGCAGTGTTGGTGTGCACCACCACGCCATCGGTGCCCTGGGGTTGAGCCGCCTGGCTGTTGATGTCCAGCGAGACATCGACACTGCCCATCGAGGTGTAATCGAGGGTGTCCGTACCCAAGCCACCGAACAGCAGCGTGTCGTTATGGGCATCGGTGATCACGGTGTCATTGCCAGCACCGGCAAACACCTGATCCACCAGCGGACGCCGCAGCTGCACCGTGACCGGGTTCGGAGCCACGAAAGGCACCAGCTCTTCATCCACGCCCAGATCGGTGGGATCGTTGAGGGTGAGGGGAGGCAGATTGAGGGCCGTGAAGGTGGCACCGGTGGGGTTGCCATTGGCATCGAGCTGAGCCACCAGGAAGTTGGCCGGATCGGCGTTCACCACCTCAAACTGACCACCAGCGGCATCGAACAGGATGTCGCCCTGAGCAAAGGCTGTAGGAGCAGCGGCAAACAGAGGCTGGGTGATCTGCTGGAAGCCCTGAGCATTCGGCGCGGCATCGAAGCCGGCGATCGGATTGCCATTGGCATCGAACAGAGGGCCCGCGATCTCATTGCCCTGGGCATCAAAGATCGGACCGGCGAAGATGGCCTGGTTCAGACCGAAGGCCAGTTCCAGTTCGAGTCGAGCCGGCACCGGGGTGGCGGGCAGTTGCTCAGCCGCCCAATTGAGCACGGCATTGGCTGCATCGACGGTCTGCAGCTCACCATTGGCATCGAGGAACTGCACGGTGCCGGTGACGCCAGCGGCGATGCCGCGGGCGGCAGCCACCGCTTCCAGATAGGTGCCGTTGGTGGTGCTGGTGACGAGGGTGTCGTTGCCGGAGGGGGCATAACCCACCCAGTTGGTGAGCACCTGAGGACCGCGCAGCTTCACCTGCAGGCCGGCCAGGCCCGGGTGGTTGAGATCGATCGGGCCACCGGCCGGATCGAGGTAGTTAGCCTGCGCCGGGTCGTTCTGCTGATAGATACCCAGATCGATATAACCAGGCGCGGTGGCATCGGTGGTCTGGGGAACCACCCGGGTGCCAGTGATCCAGTTATCGATCGCGGCCCGCTGCTCAGTGCTGAACAGCTCACCGGTGAGGGGGTTGATGGCGCTGAGCTGAGCCATCGTGCCGATGTCGAGGCGCAGCGGATTGGGGCCGAACTGGCTCAGCAGCTTGGCTTCGTTGATGGACCAGTTGCCGGAGGCGTCCTGCTCCAGCACGCGAGCGAGAATTTCGGTGTTCTGGCTGGATTCATGGTCGCCGTAGAGGCGATCGGGAGCCGGCAGCACGATGGCGCCCACATCGGCACCGAGCACGTTCACGGGAGCATCGTGCTGGCCGCCCATCACCAGGTCGTTGCCGCCGCCGCCAACGATGTCGTCACCGGCAGCACCACCCACCAGAACGTCATCGCCATCACCCACGCCGCTATCGCCGCGGATGATGTTGGCACCAGCACCACCGAGGATCACGTCGGCACCGGCACCACCCTGGCCGATGCCGCCCACCAGCCCGCTGTTGAGGATCAGCAGGTCGTTGCCTTCGTCACCGAAGAGGATATCTTCGGAGTTGAGGGCGCCGAGCAGTACATCATTGCCGGTGCCGCCATAGATATTGTCGAGCAGGGCATCATTGCCGGCGAACAGGAAGTCGTTGCCACCCTGGCCGTAGACGAAATCAATGCCATCACCGGCATCCACCACATCGTTGCCACCACCGGCGCGGATGTCATCCCAGCCGGCACTACCCACGATCACGTTGTCGCGGTCGTTGGCAATGATCAGGCGGTTATCAAAACGCAGACCCAGCACAGCCAGCTGGGCCGTGGGCAGAAGTGCCGGGTCCAGACCCGCAAAGGTGACCACATCACCACCACCAGCAACAAAGGCCTCAATGGCCGCCGCATCCGCATTGAGAGCCGTGGTCAGGGCCGCAGCCGCATCAGCCACCACATCGCCGGCGGTACCCAGGGCATCCAGCAGCTGGGCCTCCAGCGTGGCCACCTGAGCAGGGGCTTCCAGAGCCAGTTCCGCCAGCGCCACGGCCGCAGCAGCCGGCAGACCGGCCAGGGCGCCGGTGCCCACCAGGGCGAGCAGCGGCTGCGGTTCATCGGCATTCTGCTGCAACAGCAGGGCATCGAGCACCACCGTCAGAGCGGCGGGATCCAACAGAGGGTTGGCGCCGGCCAGGGTGCCACCAGCCGCCAGCAGCTCCTCCAGGGCGATCACGGCCGTGGTGGGAGCGACGTAATCGAGGGTGTTGGTATCGAAATTGTCGGCTTCGAAGCGGCGGAAGGTGTCCTGGTGCAGGAACTGAGTGGCCAGTTCAGCATTGAAAGCCGCCTGAATCTGTGCCGTGAAGGTCTGGAAGGCAATCTGGTTAAAGACATCGGCCCCCACCAGCGACTGCTTGTAGTACTGCAGATCAGCGTCTTGGAGACGGTCGAACTGCTCGGCCACGATGTAGGTACCGGTGCGGCCAAGCATGCTCGGCACGGCGGCCGGGCCGTTGGGGGTGAGCACCGGCGCTTCGGCCAGCATGCCGATCCAGAGATCAACACGATCGAGACCCACGGCACCATCCAGGGCACCGGCGATCAGGTTGCCAGTGGCCAGGCCAGCGGTGTCTCCCTGGGCAACGGGGTCACCATCAAACAGCTCGGTGGCATAGAGGCGCATGAAGCCCTCCAGCAGGCTGCCGGCAATCAGATTGCCATCGGCATCGAGGTTGGCGCCGCGCATGGTGGTGCCGAAGTCGCGCCAGCTGGTGTAGGGGCGCAGGCGCTCGGCCAGGATGTTGGTCTGGGTGGCTAGGCCATCGGGGCCGATCACCAACGCACCGGTGTTGGGATCGGTGACGAACTGGCCCAGACCAGCCTGGGTGTCGGAAGCGGCGGTGCCGAGGGTGCTGGCCACACCGGTGGCCTGCAGCAGATCGGTGGTGGCCTGCAGGAACTGCTGCAGGGTGGGCAGGCCGATCTCACGGCCACGCATGCTGTTGAAGGCGCCCAGGTCATTGGGGCGGCCCACCAACAGGTTGCGCACCACATCGTGCAGGTAGGTGTCCACCTGCTGAGCCGGCGCAAAAGCGTTACCCGCCACGATGGAGGCGGGACCACCCAGGGCACCCACCACCTGGGGGCTGAGGAAGGCCTCAATCAGGGGCACGCCGCCAATCCCTGTCACCTCAGCGACCAGATTGGCGCTGGCGGCCAGATCCGCATAGCTCAGCTGGCCGTTGGTCAGCTGCAGATAATCAATATTTTCGTAGATCTGGCTGTGGCCCACCCGGAAGCCGGCGGTGTTGAACTCAACGCTGATCGCCGCATTGACTTCGGGGTAGAAGCCGTTGAGGCCGTGCTCCTGAATGCCCACCGGTAGGGGGGCAAAGAAAGCCGGCTGGTTGATGAAGTCCTGGGCGACGGGGTTGCCGAAGGGCACACCACCCACCAGCGCCGTGAGGTACTGGTCGAACACCATGCGCTGGTACATGCCATTCATGGTGGTTCGAGCCATCTCGAACACTTCCGACTCCTTCACGTTCATCGTGATGGGGCCGCCAGGCGTGACCTGGCTGAAGAGCGGACGCAGACCGGCATCGATCTGATCGAGGCTGGTGATGCCGCTGCTGGCGATCTGGGTCTGCAGCTCGGCCAGGCTGGCGTAGATCCCATCCACCAGCGCGTTGTGGGAGCTGTGGAACAGCGAGTGGATCGAGGTGAGCAGCACATTCTCGTTGGCCCGCAGGTCGCCGCCCACGTAGTGCTGCATCAGGAAGACCGGATCGAAGCCGGCACCGAAGCCCATGTCGCCGATCAGGGTCTGGTTCACCGTGCCGGGAACCACCCCATTCAGGTCCACGTAGTTGGGATCGGCCTGAATGGCGGCCCAGCCGCCCTGCAGAGCACCGATCGCATCCTGCACATTGGCAGGAGCGGTCATCGGCGAACCGGTGGGGTTGGGGTTGGTGGGAACCGGTTGACCGGGGTTAGCCGCCGCCCAGGCCGCGGGATCCTGAGTGAACTGCAGGAAGGCCGTGACGTCGTTCACCCACTGCTGCACCAGCTGGCTGTTGGCCAGGTTGGCGTCGATGTAGCCATCCAGCAGCGCCTGGTTGACGCCGTTGTTGATCAGGATGTCGTAACCGCTGGGGAAATCGACGGGGCGGCCAGTGGGATCATTGCCGATGCGGTTGGCCGCCATCCGGCCCGAGCCGCCCAGCAGCTTGGCGGTCTTGAGCAGGGTGCCGTTGGCATCGCGCACCAGGTTGCCCTGGGCATCGCGCACGCTCTGGGTGAGCAGGAAGGTGACGGCGGCCTCAGAGCCGTAGGTCTGCGACTGGTTGATCCAGTTGCTGAGGGTGTTGTTGTAGGTGCCGTCGACGCCGCCATTGGCGCGGGTGGCGCTGATGGTGCCGACAGGATTGGGGGTCAGGGTGCCGTCATTGATGACGTAGCTGCCGTTGGCACCCTTGTTGAAGAAGTCCAGACCGTGGTCAATGTATTGACCCATGTCCATGAACAGGTTGTTCCAGCCGCCGCCCTGGGGCATGTCCACGGCGCCCTGGTTGGACAGCACGTCGCTGATCAGACGCTCGTTGGGCAGCAGACCCGTGTTGGGATCGAGGGTGATGCCAGCTGCCGCAGCAGCATCCGCGATCTGCTGAGGGGTGAGATTGCCCGCACCCGGGTAGTTGTTGACACCCGAAATGCGGATGAACTCGTTGAAGGCGCTGCCGTTGGCCAGGGCCGGGTCAAAGGCTGGATTAGGAGTGACGCCATCCGCCAGGAACGGCTGAACGGTGCGATCGAGGGTGGGGTCAACAACGTTGTTGCCGTAGCCGCTGACGCTGCGCACATCACCGGTGCGCACCTTGTCGAGCAGAACGCTGAGGTCGGTGAAGGAGAAGCGGATTCCCTGTTGCAGGAAAGTGCCGAGGGTGAGAGCCATGGAACTGCTTCGAGAAGAAACGGGCGGGGGCGGTCTGGACTTGAAGGGAATGAAGAAACCGGGTCTTGCCGCAGCACACCGTGCGCCTGGCCGGGGCGAACCGGAGGCGAGCGAAGAGACGTCAGCAGCCATGGCGATCAGCGATCCCTGCCGGCGAAAAATCGGCAGAACAAACTGATCCGCCAGAGCGGACTCACTGGTGTCAGAAACCGGTTGAGCTGGTGCGACGAGCGGCAGACGGCCGCTCAAGGCACAAGCAGAGAGGTTCTGAGCAGATGGCGCCGATCAGAGCGATCTGATCCGCCTTCACAGTCAGCGTTGGGGGAACCCGTGTTTCGTGGCGTCAGAGTCGGACCTACAACGTGAAGGATACATGAAGTGAGGGGTGGAGCTCGGAGCGTGTCGCGCATAGATCGGTTGGCCTCCTCTGCACAGCCGCCCCTGAATCTGCCCAGA
>CBFHOT010000034.1:0-18323 GCA_965657465.1 Cyanobacteriota bacterium
GATCGGCGCCGCCGGCCATGGCCCCGGCCAATTGCCCGAGCGCCAGGGAATTCCCGGCGTGGCCCGGGTGATCGCCGTCAGCAGCGGCAAGGGCGGCGTGGGCAAGAGCACCGTGGCCGTGAACCTGGCCTGTGCCCTGGCCCAGCGCGGCCTGCGGGTGGGCCTGCTCGATGCCGACATCTACGGCCCGAATGCACCGACGATGCTCGGCGTCGCCGACCGCACGCCGGAGGTGCGTGGTCAGGGCAACGAGCAGGTGCTGACGCCGATCGAGAGCTGCGGCATCGCCATGGTCTCGATGGGGCTGCTGATCGATGAAAACCAGCCGGTGATCTGGCGCGGGCCGATGCTCAACGGCATCATCCGCCAGTTCCTCTATCAGGTGGACTGGGGCCAGCGGGATGTGGTGGTGGTGGATCTGCCGCCCGGCACCGGTGACGCCCAGCTGACCCTGGCCCAGGCGGTGCCGATGGCGGGTGTCGTGATCGTGACCACGCCGCAGCAGGTGTCCCTGGCGGATGCCCGCCGCGGCCTGGCGATGTTCCTGCAGATGGGCGTGCCGGTGCTGGGGGTGGTGGAGAACATGAGCACCTTCATCCCCCCCGACGCCCCGGATCGCCGCTATCCGATCTTCGGCAGCGGCGGCGGCGCCCGCTTGGCGGCCGAAGGCCAGGTGCCGCTGCTGGCGGAACTGCCGCTGGAGATGCCGGTGCGCGAAGGCGGCGACAGCGGCCGCCCCGTGGTGCTCTCAGCCCCGGATTCGGCCACAGCCCGGGCCTTTGCCGCCCTGGCCGAACGCCTGGAGCAGCTCACGCCGGTGCCCGCCTGAGGCGATGCGCAGCCTGCCCGTCGGCCGCGCCTCTCTGGGTCTGGGACGGCGCCCCGGCACCCGCCGGCTGCAGCGGATCGACTGGCGGCTCTGGGGGATCCCGCTGGCGATGGTGGGCCTCTCCGGTGTGCTGATCGCCAGCACCCAGCGCCAGGCCGACTACGCCGACTGGTACCAGCACTGGATCAGCGCCGGTGTGGGACTGCTGCTGGCCCTGGCGCTGGCGCGATTGCCGCTGGAGCGCCTCAACCGCCTGCGCTGGCCGATCTATGCCAGCACCGTGCTCAGCCTGGTGGCGGTGCGGCTGGTAGGCACCAGCGCCCTCGGCGCCCAGCGCTGGATCAGCATCGGCGGCTTCCACGTGCAGCCGTCGGAATTCGCCAAGCTGGCGGCGATCCTGCTGCTGGCCGGGGTGCTGGCGCGCCACCCGGTGGAGCGGCCGGTGGATCTGGTGCGGCCGGCGGCCCTGATCAGCCTGCCCTGGCTGCTGGTGTTCATCCAGCCCGACCTGGGCACATCGCTGGTGTTCGGCTGCGTGCTGCTGGTGATGCTGTTCTGGGCCGGCATGCCGGCCGCCTGGCTGGTGCTGCTGCTCTCACCGCTGGTGACGGCGGTGCTGGCGGGCACCGTGCCCTGGGCGCTGGCGGGCTGGGTGCCGCTGATGGTCTGGCTGGGCTGGCGCAGCCTGCCCTGGAAGCGCGTCGGTCCGCTGCTGGTGCTGCTGGTGCAGGGAGCCTTCGCCGCCCTCACCCCCTGGATGTGGATGAACGTGCTGGAGGACTACCAGCGCGACCGGCTGGTGCTGTTCCTCGATCCCTCCAAGGATCCCCTGGGGGGCGGCTACCACCTGCTGCAGAGCACCGTGGGCATCGGCAGCGGTCAGCTGTGGGGCACCGGCCTGATGCGCGGCGCCCTCACCAAGCTGCGCTTCATCCCGGAACAGCACACCGACTTCATCTTCAGCGCCCTGGGGGAGGAGACCGGCTTTCTCGGCTCGGTGCTGGTGGTGGCCGGCTTCGTGGTGCTGATGGCCCGCCTGCTGCAGATCGCGCGCCAGGCGCGCAGCGATGTCGAATCGCTGGTGGTGGTGGGGGTCGGCGCGATGCTGATGTTCCAGGTGGTGGTGAACATCAACATGACCATCGGACTGGGACCCGTCACCGGCATCCCCCTGCCCTTTCTCAGTTACGGGCGCTCGGCGATGCTGATGAACTTCATGGCCCTAGGGCTGTGTGCGTCGGTGGCCCGCCGGGCCCGACCACCCGCCGAGCGACAGAACTGGCGTTCCGGCGGCCGCTGAGCGATGGATCCGTCCCTGGCGCTGGAACAGGTGCGGCGGCGGCTGACGGAGGGAGTGCCGCCGGGCCGCAGCGACGACGACAGCGCTCGCCGCCAGTGGTGGGCGGCACTGGCCACCCTGCAGGAGGACTTTCTGCTGCCCGCCCTGGAGACGGAGCGACGCGATGGCCGCGGCGTTGGCCTCTGGCTGTCGGCGCCGCTGCCGGCGCTCTATGAGCCGGCGCTGCTGGAGCAGCTGGAGGGCTGGGTGTGGGCGCCGGAGCCGCTGGATGGGTTGCTCACCAGCCAGGCGCCGCAGCTGCCGGCGGCGCGCAGGAGCCGCACGGGGCAAGGACGACGCAGCCGCGACGGCCGTGCTGCAACCAGCGACGAGGGCCGCAGCGCAGCGCCACTGCAGCGCTTGCGGCTGCAGCCGGAGGACGGCACCGATCCACTGCTGGTGGTGATCACCCCCGCCCTGCAGGTGGCCCTCTGCCTGGATGGCCCCCCCGGCCAGCGGCGACTGGTGGTGCGCTTTGAGCCGGCGGTGCTCAGCCGGGTGCTGGCCCTGGTACACGCCCGCCTCAGCGCCGATGGCGGCAACGCCGCGCAGGATCTGCGGCAGGCCCTGCAACAGCTGGGGAGCCTGCACAGCGACGCCGAGCTGGGGCTGCGGTTCTGGCCGCGCCTGGCGGAACGGCTCTCGGCGATCGCCCCGAGCGTGACGCTGCAGCCGCAGCCGCGCCGCCGGGCGGCCGGAGGCGCCGCAGCCAGCGGCGACGCCAGCGCTGAACTGGCCCTGCTGGAGGGCCTCACCCATGAGGTGCGCACGCCGCTGGCCACCATCCGCACGCTGATCCGCTCCCTGCTGCGCCGCCGGGACCTCGGCGATGTGGTGCGCCAGCGACTGGAGCAGATCGATGGCGAGTGCAGCGAACAGATCGATCGCTTCGGGCTGATCTTTCTGGCGGCGGAGCTGCAGCGGCAGCCCGGCAGCGGCGCCAGCGAGGGGGATGGCATGCCGGGGGAGACGGCAGCGGCGGAGAGCCCGGAAGCGAGGAGCGGCCAGCTGGCCCGCACCGATCTCAGCCAGCTGCTGCGGCAGCTGGAACCGCTGTGGCAGCGACAACTGGCCCGGCGGGAGCTCTCCCTGCAGCTGCAGATCAGCGCCAACCTGCCACCGGTGCTGAGCGATCCCGCCCGGCTGGAGATGATGCTGGGGGGACTGATCGATCGCTTCAGCCGCGGCCTGCCCTCCGGCAGCGGCGTCACCCTGGCGCTGCAACCGGCCGGCTCGCGCCTGAAACTGCAGCTGCGCTGCGGCCGCAGCGGCCGCAGCGGCGCAGACACCGCCCGGGGGCAGGAGGACCATCGCCGCCGTCGCGCGGTGGGGCCGGTGCTGAGCTGGGATCCGGGCACGGGCAGCCTGCAGCTGAGCCGTCAGGCCACCCAGCAGCTGTTCCGGCGCCTGGGGGGGCGCCTGACCGAACGGGGCGACAACGGGCTAACGGTGTTCTTCCCGGTGTGCTGAGCGACGAGCCGGCGGCAGCGGCGCCCCATTGTTGACGGGTGTGAAGAGTGGCCCGGCAGCCCGGGGCGGCCCAAAACCACGGTGCTAGCTTCCCGCTGAACCAGTCTGCCGACTCCTGAATTAGCCATGACAGCAACGGCGCTGAGCGGTCAACTCCCGAAGTACATCGGCAGCACGGGCGGCCTGCTGAATGCCGCCGAAACCGAAGAGAAATACGCCATCACCTGGACGAGTTCCAAGGCCCAGGCGTTTGAGCTGCCCACGGGCGGCGCCGCCGAGATGAACGAAGGCGAAAACATCATGTATTTCGCCCGCAAGGAGCAGTGCCTGGCCCTCGGCACCCAGCTGCGCACCAAGTTCAAGCCCCGCATCGAGGACTACAAGATTTATCGCATCTTCCCCGGCGGCGACACCGAATTCCTGCATCCAAAGGATGGTGTGTTCCCCGAGAAAGTGAATGAGGGTCGTCAGATGGTGGGCCACAACGCCCGCCGCATCGGCCAGAACGTGAACCCCTCCAGCATCAAGTTCACCGGCAAGAACACGTTCGACGCCTGATTCAGAACACCGGCCCGCAGGCCGGACCCTGAACCGGCGGCTCGTCCGCCTGACGCATCCCGGGGCCTGAGGCCCCGGTTTTTTTTGCCCATCCGCCGCCCATCGCCCCGGCCATGTTCGATGCCATCCTGCAGCGCACCAAGCTGGCCCGGATCGGCCTGGAACCGCCGCTGCCGCAGCCGGGACGCCACGGGGTGGCCCTGGTGCTGGTGGTGCGCAATGAGGCGCGGCACATCGGCGAATGGGCCCGATTCCACCGGCTGGCGGGCGTGCGGCGGGTGATCGCCTACGACGACGGCAGCAGCGATGCCACGGTGGCGGAACTGCGGCGGGCCCTGGGGCCAGGCCAGCTCGAGCTGGTGCCCTGGCGGCAGCGGTTGGTGGACCGGCAACTGCGGCGCCAGATCCACAACCAGGTGCTGGCCTATGCCCATGCGGCCGCCAACTTCGGCGGTGCCTTCCGCTGGATGGGCTTCATCGATGCGGATGAATTTCTGGTGCCGAGCCAAGCAGACAGCCTCGATGCCGCCCTCGCCCACCTCGGCGAGGACGTGCGCAATCTGTCGCTGCCCTGGCACATGTTCGGGCGCTGCGGCCACCAGCAGCCACCCGCCGGTGGGGTGGTGGCCAACTACAGGCTGCGAGCCGCCGATCCGATGGCCGGTGTGAACTTCAAATGCCTGGTGGATCCCTGCCGTCTCACGGGCGTGCGGGTGCACCGGATGGAGGTGGATCGCAGCCACCGCACCTGGAACGATCGCGGCGAGCTGTGGTCGATGCGTCAGCGGCGGCGCCGGGCCTTCTATTCCAGCGACCATCTGCAGCTCAACCACTACTACACGCGTTCCAACGCCGAGCTGGACGCCAAGATCCAGCGGGGGCCGAACCTGAGCGCCAAGGCGGCCGCCTACCGGCGCAAGGTGATGCGCACCGTCGCGCGGATCGAGCAGACGGTGGTGAGCGATGAGCGGGCGCTGCAGTTTCTGCAACGCCTCGAGGCTGAGGGCCACAGCTGAGGGAAACCCAGGCAGGCCGTCAGCCGAGACCGGTCGGCGCCAACCGCTCAGAAGCAGCAGCCGCTCAGAAGCGGTAGCCGAAGCGCTCGATCTCCGGGGCATAGAGCCCGGCCACCAGGCGGGCCAGCTCCGGGGTGTAGTGATCGCGATAGCCAACGCCACTGGATCCGGCCGCCCCGGGGCGCCGCGGCCGATGGCCGCCCTTGGAGCGCGGCAGCCAGCCGTCCCAGTCGAGCTCCAGATGCCGGCAGGCCCGGGCCAGATCGGCACTGAGGGCCTCAAAGCGCACCAGCTCATCGGCCACCACCCGATCATCGATCGTGTAAAGGGGCCAGTTGTCGTGGAAGGCCAGGGGCACCACACCGCCCAGGTCGTCGCCGGCGGCGAGGGCCTCCACGTAGCGGGCAAAGCTGGGGGGGCGCCGCAGGCGCTGGGTGCGCCAGTAGTAGTCGGAGACGGTGCGATCCCAGGGATTGCGCACCACCGCCAGCTTGCGATAGGTGGCCCACTCCCGGGGGAAGGCAGCCGCCACCCGGCTGGCGGGCGCGTGGGGAGGCTTGCGGCCCAGCCGCGGCCGATAGGCATGGTCGATGGCGCGGGCGATGGCGCGCCCCCGCTGATGGCGACCGGCCGCGGCGGCCAGATCCACCAGAGCGCGCGAGTGCCGCCAGGCCTCGCGGCGCACCCGGGCCGTGAGCGGGATGCCGTGCTCCACGGTTTCCACCAGGGCGCTGATCTGCAGATCGGCGGGGCCCAGCAGGCGCGCCAGCGACACGGCGATCGAGCTGCCGGCCGCCTTGCGGCAGTGCAGCAGGATCAGCTGATGGCGATGGCTGAGGATCATCGCTGGGCGCGGGGGCGCCGGCGCGACCACCAGCTCTTGGCCCGCTCCTCCAGGGGCGATGGCCGCCGGCCGCGGCTGCGGCCGATGTCGGCGAAGTGGCCGGGGCAGAGGCCGTAGGCCGGCAGGCGCAACACCAGATCCTCGATGCGATCGCGGTCGAGGTGGAACTCGATCAGCTGATCCGGGCGATCGGCCATGAAGGCCCGCACCGCCGCCAGGTGCTGATCCCAGTCGAGGCGCCAGGCCTGGCAGAGAGCCTCGCAATTGGCGAGACCGCGCAGCCGCTGCTCCCGCTCGGCGAATTCGCCGTGGCCATGGCGCAGGCGCGAGCGGATCCAGTCTTCCCGGTCGCGCCAGTTGAGCAGCAGGATCGTGTCGGGATAGTCGGCCAGGATGCGGCGGAACAGGCTGTTGCCGTCGAAGCTGCCGTGGCGGTTGCTGTCGATCAGATCGCCGTAGAACACATAGCGCTCCAGGCCGTGGAACACCGGCCGACCGGCCTCAACGTTGCGGCGCATCAGATGGCCGAGCTTGCGCGGCGCCCCCGGAGGCCAGACCCGATGCCGCGGCAGCTTCTGATGCACAGCCGGATGGCCGGCGCGGGCGAACAACCCGGCCAGGCTGCGGGTGGCGCACGTGTTGAATCCGATCGCCACCACCCGGGGCAGGCTCACAGGTCCGCGCGGCACTGGTGCAGCGGCACGATAGGCCCGGCCATCCGCGCGCCTATAAAGGCAGAGCCTGGAGTCGCCTCCTTTGGACACTGGTGCCCCGGATCGGGCCTTCCGCGATCAGGTGGCGGCCGGCCACAACTACATCCCCCTGTGGAAGCGCTGGCCGGCTGACCTGGAAACACCGCTCACCACCTGGCTGAAGGTGGGGGCCCGCAGCGACCACGGCGTGCTGCTGGAGTCGGTGGAGGGCGGCGAACGCCTGGGGCGCTGGAGCTTCGTGGTCAGCGATCCGCTCTGGACCCTCACCAGTCGGGGCGCCCAGAGCGAGCGGCAGTGGCGCGACGGCCGCTGCGAAGCCCTGGAGGGCAACCCCTTCGAGCTGCTGCGCCAGTGCCTGGAGCCCCTGCGCGGACCGGCGGTACCGGGTTTGCCACCGGTGGGGCAACTGTTCGGCTTCTGGGGCTATGAGCTGATCCGCTGGATCGAGCCGAGCGTGCCGGTGCACGCCAGCGCCGCCGATGCCCCACCGGACGGCTGCTGGATGCTGGCGGACAGCCTGCTGGTGTTCGATCAGGTGAAGCGCCAGATCACGGCGGTGGCCTGGGCTGACCTGAGCGGCGGCCAGGATCCGGACGAGGCCCACCGGCGGGCGGCGGCGCGGATCGCCGAGCTGGAAGCGCTGATGCATCAGCCCCTGCCGGCCGGCGTGACGCCGCTGCAGTGGCACGACGCCGGCACCGACGAGATCGAAACGCGGCTGCAGCCGCTGAGCAACCGCAGCCGCGAGGATTTCGAGGCGGCCGTGGTCAGCGCCCGCGAGCACATCGCCGCCGGCGACGTGTTCCAGCTGGTGCTCAGCCAACGCCTGGAAAGCCGGGTGAATCGCGACCCGTTCGACCTCTACCGCAGCCTGCGGATGGTCAACCCGTCGCCCTACATGGCCTTCTTCAACTTCGGCGGCTGGCACCTGATCGGCTCCAGCCCCGAGGTGATGGTGAAGGCCGACCCCCAGCCCGATGGCCGCATCCGCGCCTCGCTGCGGCCGATCGCCGGCACCCGCCCGCGGGGCAGCGATGAAGCCGAAGACCTGGCCCTGGAGGCCGATCTGCTGGCCGACCCCAAGGAGCGGGCCGAACACGTGATGCTGGTGGATCTCGGCCGCAACGATCTGGGGCGGGTCTGTGAACCCGGCAGCGTCACGGTCACCGACCTGATGGTGATCGAGCGCTATTCCCACGTGATGCACATCGTCAGCCAGGTGGAGGGGGTGCTGCAGCCGCAGCGCTCGGTGTGGGATCTGCTGATGGCGGCCTTCCCCGCCGGCACCGTCAGCGGCGCCCCGAAGATCCGGGCGATGCAGTTGATCCACGAGCTGGAGCCCGATGCCCGCGGGCCCTATTCAGGGGTCTATGGCGCCGTGGATCTGAGCGGCGCCCTGAACACGGCGATCACGATCCGCACGATGGTGGTGCGCCGCCATGCCGACGGCGGCTGGCGGGTGCAGGTGCAGGCCGGCGCCGGCCTGGTGGCCGACTCCCAGCCGGCCTCGGAGTACCAGGAGACCCTCAACAAGGCCCGCGGCATGCTCAAGGCCCTGGCCTGCCTGCAGTGACGGCCGATCCCCGCATGACCAGCCTGCTGCTCAAGGGCTTTGAAGTGGAGCTGTTCACCGGCCGCGCCGATGGCACGGTGGTGGGCTGCAGCGCCGAGGCCGCCGCGGCCCTCAGCGACTTCGTCACCGAGCCGGACCACCGCAATCTCGAATATGTGACGCCACCGGCGGCGGACTACGACCGCCAGCTGGCCCTGCTGCTGGAGCCCCGCCAGCGCCTGCGCCGGTGGCTGGCCGAACGTGCGCTGACGCTGCTGCCGGGCAGCACCCTCAGCCTCGGCGACAGCCGGCGCTTCGAGCGCTCCGATCCGACGCACCCGTACCACGGCTACATCGAACGCACCTATGGCACGCGGGTGGTCACCGCCAGCGTGCACATCAACCTGGGGCTGACCGCCGGCAGCGGCTTCGAGGGGATGGACACGCTGTTCGCCGGCCTGCGGCTGCTGCGCTGCGAGGCGGCGCTGCTGCTCGCCCTCAGCGCCAGCTCCCCCTTCCTCGACGGCCAGGTGTGCGGCGCCCACTCCCAGCGCTGGCTGCAGTTCCCGCTGACGCCCCCCGAGGTGCCGCTGTTCCGCGACCACGAGCACTACGTGCGCTGGATGGAGGCGCAGCTGGCCGCCGGCACGATGCAGAACGTGCGCCATCTCTGGACCTCCGTGCGCCCCAACGGCGAGGAGCGGCCGCACCGGCTCAACCGGCTGGAGATCCGCATCTGCGATCTGATCAGCGATCCGGAGCTGCTGCTGGCGATCACCGCCTGGTGCGAACTGCGCCTGCAGCAGCTGGTGCGCGATCCGCAGCACTGGGATCCGCTGCTGGCGAGCAGCCTCGATGCCGCCAATCTGGCCGCCCTGGCCGACGCCAACGACCAGGCCTGCGCGCGCACCAGCCTGGAGGCGGAGCTGCGGCACTGGCGTGACGGCCAACCCCTGAGCTGCCGCGCCTGGCTGGAGGCCAGCCTGACGGAGCTGCAGCCCCTGGCGCTGGAGCTGGGTCTGGCGGAACGGCTGACGCCGCTGCAGCAGGTGCTGCAGCACGACAACCAGGCGATGCGCTGGCTGGAGCAGCACCGGGCCGGGGCCTCGATCAGCGCGATCCTCCGCGAGGAGGCAAGCGCCATGGCCGAGGCGGAGAAGCGACTGACGGCGGCGCTGGCCGCCACGGCAGCCACCCACACAGACGGTCCGTCTGACGTTTTGGGATGATCGGACAGTCTCGCGCTGCCAATCCAGGTCCCATGCGGCAGTTCGTGCCCACGGTCGTCGAACCCTCCCCCCGGGCCACCCGCCTGCTGGGCGAGCGCCTGGAGCTGGTGGAGGACCTCTGGCAATCGGTGCTGCGCAGCGAATGTCCGCCCGAGCAGGCGGCCCGGCTGCTGCAGCTCAAGCAGCTGAGTGAACCGGCGGCCGAGCAGGCCGATGGCAGCGATCCGGTGGATCCCAACGACGCCATCGTGCAGCTGATCCGGGAGATGGATCTGGCTGAGGCGATCGCCGCCGCCCGCGCCTTCTCGCTCTACTTCCAGCTGGTCAACATCCTCGAGCAGCACATCGAGGAGGACAGCTATCTCGACAGCCTCAAGCGCCACAACGAGCCGGTCGCCAGCGACCCCTTCCTGCCGCCGCTGGCCAGCCAGAGCGAACCGGCCACCTTCCGCGAACTGTTCGAGCGGCTGCGCAGCCTGAACGTGCCGCCGGCCCAGCTGGAGACGCTGCTGCGCCAGCTGGACCTGCGGCTGGTGTTCACGGCGCACCCCACCGAGATCGTGCGCCACACGGTGCGCCACAAGCAGCGGCGGGTGGCCAGCCTGATCCAGAAGCTGGAGCAGGGGGACGGCCTCAACCCGCTCGATCGCCTCAGCCTGCGCCACCAGCTGGAGGAGGAGATCCGCCTGTGGTGGCGCACCGACGAGCTGCATCAGTTCAAACCGACGGTGCTGGATGAGGTCGATTACGCCCTCCACTACTTCCAGCAGGTGCTGTTCGATGCGATGCCCCTGCTGCGGCAGCGGATCCGCACCGCCCTGGCCCAGAGCTATCCCGATGTCGATGTGCCGCGGGATGCCTTCTGCACCTTCGGCTCCTGGGTGGGCTCCGACCGCGACGGCAACCCCTCGGTGACGCCGGAGATCACCTGGCGCACGGCCTGTTATCAGCGCCAGCTGATGCTGGAGCGCTATCTGCGCGCCGTGGCCGAGCTGCGCGATCAGCTCAGCATCTCGATGCAGTGGAGCCAGGTGAGCCCGGCGCTGCTGGAATCGCTGGAGATGGACCGGCTGCGCTTCCCGGAGATCTACGAGGAGCGCGCCGCCCGCTACCGGCTGGAGCCCTACCGCCTCAAGCTCAGCTACGTGCTGGAGCGGCTGCGGCTCACCCAGGAGCGCAACCAGGTGCTGGCCGACGCCGGCTGGGAAGCGCCCTGCGATGGCATGGCCAACGTGCCCCTGGCCGGGGGCAACCTCAGCGCCACCGCCGCCACACCGGATCTGCACTACGGCTCGGTGGAGGAGTTCCGCTCCGATCTGGAACTGATCCTGGCCAGCCTGGAGGGCACCGGCCTCAACTGCGAAGCATTGCAGCACCTGATCAGCCAGGTGCAGATCTTCGCCTTCTGCCTGGCCAGCCTCGATATCCGCCAGGAGAGCACCCGCCACAGCGATGCGCTCGATGAGCTGAGCCGCTACCTGCAGCTGCCGGTGCCCTACGGCGCGATGGACGAAGCGCAGCGGGTGAGCTGGCTGCTGGCCGAACTGCAGACGCGCCGACCGCTGCTGCCGGCGGCCGCCCGCTGGAGCGACGCCACCGCCGAGACCTTCGCGGTGCTGCGGATGGTCAAGCGGCTGCAGGAGGAGTTCGGCACCCGCATCTGCCACACCTACGTGATCTCGATGAGTCACACGGTGTCCGACCTGCTGGAGGTGCTGCTGCTGGCCAAGGAGGCCGGCCTGGTGGATCCGGTGGCGCAGCAGTCGTCGCTGCTGGTGGTGCCCCTGTTCGAAACCGTCGAGGATCTGCAGGGCGCGCCATCGGTGATGGGCGAGCTGTTCCGCCAGCCCTTCTACCGCCAGCTGCTGGGCGGCGGCGACGGCGAGGCGCCGCTGCAGGAGGTGATGCTCGGCTACTCCGACAGCAACAAGGATTCGGGCGTCCTCTCCAGCAACTGGGAGATTCACAAGGCCCAGATCGCCCTGCAGCGGCTGGCCATCGAGCACAACGTGGCGCTGCGCATCTTCCACGGCCGCGGCGGGTCGGTGGGCCGCGGCGGTGGGCCGGCCTACCAGGCGATCCTGGCCCAGCCCAGCGGCACCCTCAGCGGCCGCATCAAGATCACCGAGCAGGGCGAGGTGCTGGCCTCCAAATACTCCCTGCCGGAGCTGGCGCTCTACAACCTGGAGACCGTGACCACGGCGGTGATCCAGAACAGCCTGGTGAGCACCCCGGTCGATGACACCCCCAGCTGGAATGAGCTGATGGGCCGTCTGGCGGCGCGCTCGCGCGACTTCTACCGGACCCTGGTGCACGACAACCCCGATCTGGTGGCCTTCTTCCAGCAGTGCACGCCGATCGAGGAGATCAGCAAGCTGCAGATCTCCAGCCGGCCGGCGCGGCGCAAGGGCGGTGCCAAGGATCTCTCCAGCCTGCGGGCCATCCCCTGGGTGTTCGGTTGGACCCAGAGCCGCTTCCTGCTGCCCAGCTGGTTCGGCGTGGGGGCGGCGCTGCAGGAGGAGCTCGACCGCGATCCGGAGCAGCTGGAGCTGCTGCGCTTGCTCTACCAGCGCTGGCCCTTCTTCCGGATGCTGATCTCCAAGGTGGAGATGACGCTCTCCAAGGTGGACATCGCCCTGGCCCACCACTACGTGCAGGCCCTCGGCCGCCCCGCCGACCGGGAGGCCTTCGAGCGCATCTTCCAGACGATCGCCGGTGAATTCAGCCTCACCCGCGATCTGGTGCTGCAGATCACCGGCCATCAGCGCCTGCTGGATGGCGACCCGGCCCTGCAGCTGTCGGTGGATCTGCGCAACCGCACGATCGTGCCCCTCGGCTTCCTGCAGGTGGCCCTGCTGCGGCGCCTGCGCGATCAGAACCGCCAGCCGCCGATGAGTGAAGCCGCGGGCGGCAGCCACGACGGCCGCACCTACAGCCGCAGCGAACTGCTGCGGGGCGCGCTGCTGACGATCAACGGCATCGCCGCCGGCATGCGCAACACCGGCTGATCCCCATCCCTGAGGTCACCCTGGGCTCCCTGCTGCTCCCCTTCCGCAACGCCACTCCATCGCCGCGCCTGCGGCCGGGTTACCGGCTGCTCAGCGATGGCCTCCCCGACGCGGAGGGCCTCAACCGACTGCTGCTGCAGTCGGGGGATCGCCCGCGCAGCGCCGAGCGCTGGCAGCGGGTGCTGGCGTGCAGCCTCTGGCATCTGCGGGTGGAGCGGCAGCTGGAGGGGGAGCGCAGCGCCCTGGTGGGCTTCGTGCGCATCACCAGCGACATGGCCCTCAACGCCAACCTCTGGGACCTCTGGGCCGACCGGGAGGATCCGGCGGCCGAGGAGGTGCTGCTGGCACTGGTGGTGGGTGCCCTGGGCCGGCTGCGGCGGGAGCTGCCGGGCTGCAGCCTGTCGCTGTCGGCGCCGCCGCAGGCGCTGCAGACCCTGGAGCGCCAGGGGTTCGTGGTGGATCCGGGCGGCATCCGGGCGATGGGCCTGGAGCTCTGAGCCCAGCCGCAACTCGGTGAACCGCAACGTGGAGAACCCACAAAAACCCCCCGCCGGAACGGCAGGGGTGCGGGGAAATCACGGCTGACCGCCGGGACGAGCATGGAGGGACTCGAACCCCCGACACTCAGAACCGGAATCTGATGCTCTATCCAACTGAGCTACATGCCCCTGAACGACGGCCTGGACGACCTGCAGAAAGGTCTGCGGGCTGACCGGCGGCGGGCGTCGAAGCGGCAACCGAGTGCGGGATCAGACCCGCCGGATCTACCTTAGCCGCTCGCCGCCACGGACCCATCCGGCTGGATCGCCTGGAGCTGCAGCAGTTCCGCAACATCGAGCGACTGGAGCTGCCCCTGGAGCAGCCGCGCCTGCTGGTGGTGGGGGCCAACGGCGAAGGCAAGTCCAATCTGCTGGAGGCCGTGGAGCTGCTGGGCTGTCAGCGCTCCCACCGCACCGGCAGCGATGCCGACCTGATCCGCCACGGCGAAGGCCGGGCTCTGATCCGCGCCCGCAGCAGCGCCGGCGATCTGCTGGAACTGGAGCTGCGCCGCCGCGGCGGCCGCCAGGCGCGCCGCAATCAGAAACCCCTGGAACGCCAGCTGGATCTGCGCGGCAGCCTGCGCTGCGTGGGGTTCAGCGCCCTGGATCTGGAGCTGGTGCGGGGCGAGCCCGCCCTGCGCCGCCAGTGGCTCGACCGGGTGGTGCTGCAGCTGGAGCCGATCTACGGCGAACTGCTCAGCCGCTACGGCCGGCTGCTGCGCCAGCGCAGCCAGCTGCTGCGGCGCAACCTGGGGGGAGCCTCCCTGGGGGCGCTGCTGGACAGCTTCGATCAGCAGATGGCGCTGATCGGCACGCGCCTGCACCGGCGCCGGCACCGGGCCGTGGCCCGGCTGGAGCCGCTGGCGGCCGGCTGGCAGCACCGGCTCAGCGGCGGCCGCGACGCCCTGCGGCTGGTGTACCGCCCCGGCAGCCAGCTGGGGGAGCCGGAGGCGGAGGAGCCGTGGCGCCAGGCCCTGAGCGAACAGCTGCTGGCGCAGCGGGCGGAGGAGCAGCGGCTGGGCAGCTGCAGCGTCGGGCCCCATCGCGATGAGGTGGAGCTGTTGCTGGGCGATCAGGCGGCCCGGCGCTATGGCTCCGCCGGCCAGCAGCGCACCCTGGTGCTGGCCCTGAAGCTGGCCGAGCTGGAGCTGGTGGAGCAGGTGGTGGGCGAGCCGCCGCTGCTGCTGCTCGATGACGTGCTGGCCGAGCTCGATCCCACCCGCCAGCAGCAGTTGCTGGAGGCGGTGGGGGAGGGGCACCAGTGCCTGGTGAGTGCCACCCACCTGGAGGCCTTCAGCGGCGGCTGGCGGCGGCGCTGCCAGGTGGTGCGGATGCAGGCGGGCCGACTGCAGGCCGGCAACGGTGAGGCAGCCGACACCGCCACGTAGTGTGGGCGACTTCTTGCGGTCGGATGCGATGACCCAGAGCCTGCCCAGCCTGCACCCGAACCCGGGATGGTCCGAGGCCTCCACCGCCATTCCCAATGCTGCACCGGCCACGGAAGCCCTGCCGCACCAGATCTCCGACACCGTCGGCAAGCACTGCATCCTTGAGCTCTACGACTGCGACAGTCAGAAGCTCGACGACGAAGCCTTCCTCAGGGAGACGATCACCAGCGCCGCGAAACAGGCTGGTGCCACCCTGCTGCAACTGATCAGCCACCGCTTCGAACCCCAGGGCGTCACGGGCCTGGCCCTGCTGGCTGAATCCCACATCTCGATCCACACCTGGCCGGAATCCGGCTACGCCGCTGTGGATGTGTTCACCTGCGGTGATCACACCATGCCGGAGCGAGCCTGCGCGGTGCTGGCGCGGGAACTGGGTGCCGGCCGCCAGAAGCTCACCAGCTTCCGCCGCGAAACCCCGTCGGCGATCGCCGGCAGCGACCGCGAGCCCAGCCTCGCCGCCTGAGGGCGATCCCTCAACCCTGGAGGGCCCGGTTGAGCTTGCCGCTCACCAGCCCCTCCAGATCCAGGGCCACGGCCGTGAAGCCGAGCCCCAGAAAGGTCTCCACCACGGCGGTGCGGCGCTGCGGATCGCTCCAGCGCAGCAGCGCCTGCTCGAGATCCGCCGCCGGCAGTTCCAGCCGCGCCGTCTGCCCCTGGCTGCGCACCCGCACCTCCGGCCAGCCCTGCTGCCGCAGCCAATCCTCGGCGGCCGCCACCTGCTGCAGGCGCCCGGCACTGATCGGCTCGCCGTAGGGAAAACGCGAGGCGAGGCAGGGCTGAGCCGGTTTGTCCCACCAGGGGAACCCCAGGGCGCGCGACAGCTGACGCACCGCCGCCTTGTCGATGCCGAGCTCCGCCAGGGGAGAGCGCACGCCGAACTCACGGGCAGCGCGGATCCCGGGGCGGTGATCGCCCAGATCATCGAGATTGACCCCATCCAGCAGCTGGGCGGCGCCGGCCGCCGCCAGCGGTTCCAGCAGGCTGTGCAGCTCCCGCTTGCAGGCGTAGCAGCGATCCTCGGGATTGCTGGCGTAGGCGGGATCGGCCAGCTCGGCGGTGGCGATCTCGCGATGGCGCAGCCCCAGCCAGCGGGCCTGCGCCGCCGCCTCGCGGCGCAGATGGGGAGCGAGGGCGGGGGAGATGCCGGTGATCGCCTCGGCCCGCTCCCCCAGCTGCTCGACGGCGATCGCCGCCACCAGGGCGCTGTCGACGCCACCGGAATAGGCCACGATCACCCGCGGCCAGGCGGCGAGGCTGGCGCGCAGGGCCTGCAGGCGATCCTCCAGTGGCGGCGGCAGCGACTCCAGCAGGGTGAAGGCCATCGGCGGTGGCAGCGCAGGCGGGCGGATGGCGGGATCCTGGCAAGCGGTCGCCGGCGATGGGCGCGGCCAGCCTCGGTAGCATCCGCATGCGTCGTTCTGCGCCATGAGCCCCAGCAGCACCCAGACGCCACAGCGCGGCAGCGGTCGGGGGATCGGCATCCGCACGGCCGCGGGCAGCGATGAACGGGCCCACGGCCAGCTGCACGTGTACGACGGCGACGGCAAGGGCAAGAGCCAGGCGGCCCTCGGGGTGGTGCTGCGCACGATCGGCCTGGGCATCTGCGAGCAGAAGCGCACGCGGGTGCTGCTGCTGCGCTTCCTCAAGGGCCCGGGCCGCGCCTACGACGAGGATGCCGCAATCGAGGCGCTGCAGCAGGGCTTCCCCCACCTGATCGATCAGGTGCGCACCGGCCGCGGCGACTTCTTCACCGCCGAGGAGGTGACGCGCTTCGATCGCCAGGAGGCGCAGCGCGGCTGGGACATCGCCAAGGGCGCCATCGCCTCCGATCTCTACTCGGTGGTGGTGCTCGATGAGCTCAACCCGGTGCTGGATCTGGGCCTGCTGGACAGCGAGGAGGTGTGCCGCACCCTGGCCGCCAAACCGGCGGGGATGGAGGTGATCTGCACGGGCCGGGGCGCACCGCGGCAGCTGGTGCAGCTGGCCGATCTGCACTCGGAGATGCGGGCCCATCGACGCCGGGGGAGCAGCGGTGGTGCTGCTGGAGCCACCGATGGCCCCGAGAACGAGGCCGATGCCGCCGTTCCGGGTCTCGATGGCATCGAGATCTACACGGGCGAAGGCAAGGGCAAATCCACCAGCGCCCTTGGCAAGGCCCTGCAGGCGATCGGCCGCGGCATCAGCCAGGACAAAAGCCACCGGGTGCTGATCCTGCAGTGGCTCAAGGGCGGCAGCGGCTACACCGAGGATGCGGCGATCGCCGCCCTGCGCGAGAGCTACCCCCACCTGGTGGATCACCTGCGCTCCGGCCGCGACGCGATCGTCTGGCGCGGCCAGCAGCAACCGATCGACTACGTGGAAGCCGAGCGGGCCTGGGAGATCGCCCGCGCCGCCATCTCCAGCGGCCTCTACAAAACGGTGATCCTCGATGAGATCAACCCCACGGTGGATCTGGAGCTGCTGCCGGTGGAGCCGATCGTGCAGACGCTGCTGCGCAAACCGACCGAAACGGAGGTGATCCTCACCGGCCGCTGCAAACACCCACCGGCCTACTTCGACCTGGCGGCCGTGCACTCGGAGATGGTCTGCCACAAGCACTACGCCGAGCGCGGCGTCGACCTCAAGCGCGGCGTGGACTACTGAGTGGATGACTGATCCCGGCCGCTGCTGCGCTCATCCCACTCCTCCTCCAGTTCCGCCGCCTCATAGGCGATCACGCGGCTGAGCAGCAGCCCCACCAGCAGCGACACGTAGAGCGTGCTGGAGATGCTGAGCAGGATGGCGAAGCGCTCCCCCACGGGACTGCCCGGCAGCACATCGCCATAACCCAGGCCAGACACCGTCACGAAGCTGTAGTAGAGCAAGCGGTCGGTGAGGGCTTCATGGCTGCTCACGGCCCCCAGGGAGAAGGTGCCCGGCATCAGCACCTGCAGGGCGGTGGCCACCATGCCGCCAGTGAGACCGAGGTGCACGTAGCCGCCGGCAGCGCCGGCCAGCACCGGCAGGTTCACCCGCGGCACCCGGGCCAGCAGCTGCACCAGGCGCACGGAGGTGGCGATGAAGAAGACGGCGATCAGCAGCAGGCCGCCAGCCCGCAGGTGGCCGGCGGGCGAATCCTGAAACAGGGCGGGCACCCATACCAGCACCGCGGTGAGCACGGCCAGCAGCTGGTAGATGCGGCCATAGAAGCGAGCCCGCCAGGAGGGCTGCAGCACCGGCAGGGTGAGCAACGACTGCAGGGCGAGCAGATCAAACACCACCGGCGCCACCAGCGGCTGGGGCATGGAGCCGGCGCTGTTGGCCATCGGCATCAACAGCACCGGCAGCAGCGCCGCCACCAGAAACGGCATGTACTGGCGCTCCTGGGCGATCAGGCGCCGCTCCAGGCGCCGCTTCTCCTCCTGCTGGCGCCGCCGCTCAGGGCCGCGCTGCGGATCGGCCACCCCCAGCAGGCTCCTCAGTAGCGCGGCACCGAGGCATCCACCTCCTGACTCCAGGCATCGATGCCACCGCTCACGTTGACGCCCTCGATGCCGTGCCGGCCCAGGGCGATCAGCGCCTTGGCGCTGCGGCCACCGAGCTTGCAATGCACGTAGAGCTTCTTGCCGAGGGCCAACTGACGCACGTCCTCGATCGCCTCGCCGCTCTCGATCCGATCGAGGGGCACGAGCACGGAGCCGGGAATCACGGCGATGTCGGCCTCCTGTGGGTTGCGCACATCCAGCAGCAGGATGTCCTCGATCTGGCCATCGATCACGGTCTTGAGCTCGGCCACGGT
>CBFHOT010000035.1:0-18285 GCA_965657465.1 Cyanobacteriota bacterium
CGATGCGGCGGCGGCCGACATCGAGGGCCAGCGCCGAGCGCGGCTTGGGGGAGGCGGGCATCGCCGTCGGCCTCAGCGGGGGCTCACCGGCGTGGGCAGTGGCCGCCGGCCGGGTTGCAGCTGCTCCAGCACCGCCTCGATCCGCCGGGCCGCCTGGCGGGCGGGCACCGTGAGCTCCTGGCGCCGCCAGACGCTGCGGGCCATCAGCACCCGCTCGCCCCGCTCCTCCGCGCCCAGCTGCTGCAGCCAGCGCTGGCGCGCCAGATCGCCGCTGTCGCTGCGCAGCCACAAAGCTTCAGCGCTCCCCAGGGTCTGGTGGGCCTGGGCCAGCAGGCGGCTGGTGGCCGCGCCGATCAGGTGGCCCCAGCCGGGGTGCACGGTGAGTTCCAGATCGTGGCCGCCGCCGGCGTGATCGCCCAGCCAGCGCAGGGCCGCCACCGCCTGGTTACGGCTGTTGTCCAGCAGCAGCCAGCCGCGGCCGCGGCTCTGGTCGAGCAGATCGTCGCAGCGGCGATCGAGCAGCTGGCGCAGCAGCGCCGGACAGGCGGCCTGCTCCAGCTGCAGCAATGCCGGCGCCGTGCGGCGGTTGAGCGGGCGCAGCGGCAGCTCAGCGCCAGCCCCCGTGGCTTCAGGGGCGCTGCCGAGCTGTCCCTGCCAGCGCCAGAGGCGCTCGGTGCGCAGCGGCTGGAACCCCTGCTCCCGCAGGGCGGCCAGGCGGTCGAGATCGAGGCTGGAGCTGGTGGCCATCCAGCTGCTGGCTCCGGCGCCCCGCTGAATCGCGTGCCGCAGCAGCAGGCCTGCCAGCTGGCGCTTGCCGCAGGGCATCGCCAGCCTCAGGTGTCGCACCTGCCAGCAGCTGGCGCTGCGGTTCATCGGGCCGCTCACAATCAGCCCTTCGGGCGTCTGGCCGCGGCGGGCGATCAGCACCTGCGGCGGCCGGCGTTCGGCGCTCAGCTGCAGCCACTGCAACAGCTGCTGAGGGGGGCCGAGCAGCACGGCGCGCTGCAGCAGCGGCTGCAGCGGCACAAAACTGGGATCGCTGAGCAAGGGCAGATGCCAGGCCGCCAGCGGCTCGATCTGCAGAGCCTGTTCGTCCTGGGTGCCCTCGCCGCTTTGGTGCTGCACGCCCACTGGCGCGCGATCCTCTGGCTGCAACGGTTGCGCCTCGCCCTGCCGGTGCATCGCCAGCAGGCCGGCATCCAGGCCGGCCAGGGGAGTGGCGCTGCTCTGCACCGTCATGGCGGATGCCGTCGCCTCAGGCCACACCAACTCTATCCAGGCCGGTGCGAGCGCGGTGAGCAGCGCTTCAGCGGGGTCGCACCAGCACCAGCGGCGTGCGCTCGTTGGCGTTGCCCGCCGGGTTGGGCCTGAGGGCGCGCTGCAGCAGGGCCTCGTCGCAGCCGCGGCTGGCGGCCAGCACCTTCACCCGGCCGAGATCGTTGACGTCCACCACCGCCACCGAAACGCCCAGGCGGGCCGCCATCGCCTCGCAGAAGGCCTGCGGGGCCTCGGGCCCGAGCACGATCGTCTGGTCGTAGGGGGGCGTGGTGCCGGTCACGTCGTCGATCAGGCGCGCCTGCTCGCCCGCCAGCCGGTAGAACCAGCCCTTCTGTCCCACCAGCTTCAGGCCGGTGCCCGCCAGCCAGGCGCAGAGCACCCGCGCCGGCCCCACCAGATCGATCAGGCTCTGCAGCCCGCAGGCGGTGGCCAGGGAGCTGGTGGGGTGGAACACGCGGCAGAGCAGCCGCGCCAGCCCAGACGGTTGCACCGTTTCCGGGTGGTGGTAGCGGCCCTGCATCACCGCCAGCGGCGTCTCGCCGATGGTGAGCACATCCCCAGGCTGCAGCAGGTTGGCGGTGTAGTGACGCAGCACCGCTTCGGCGTCGTCGAGGGTGCCGAGCAGATGGGTGCGCACCGGCAGCACCTGGCAGCGCTCGCCCTCGCGCCAGTCGGCCTGCTCGGCGGCGAGTGGGGTGGGCCGGCGCAGGGGCACGAGGATGCCGTCGCGGCGCCAGAGCCGCCCGAAGGGCCCGTAGTTCACCCAGCAGACCTCCAGCCAGAGGGTGTCGAGCAGGGCGGCCAGATCCACGCCGGCCGGGGCGCTGAGGGTGAGCTCCAGTTCGGCGGCTGTGCTCTTGCGGCCCTTGACGATGTACGCGGCCCAGTAGCCGTCGGCGCGACTCTCTTCATCGGGATGGCGGGCGATCACGCGGCTGCGCAGCTGCACGGCACTGAGGTCGCCCCGGCCCAGCAGGCGCGGCCGCAGCTCCAGCTCCGGCACGAACACCTCCATGCGCCGGTGCGGGTTGCTGATCGTGATCAGGCCCCGCACCTGCACGCTGCCGTCCGCTGCGCTGCTGGCCGTGAAGTCGTCAGCCCGCAGCCGCAGGGGTGAGGCGGGGCGCAGCCGGTGGCGCAGTTCCAGCCAGAGCAGGGTGAGGCCGAACAGCAGGGCGGCCATCAGAGCCACCTTCAGAAGCAGCAGCAGCAATTGCGACGGGGCGCGAATCGCCGGAGCGTAAGTGCGGCAGCGGTCTTAGCGTCCGGCCAGTGCCGCTGCGGTGGGCCGATGCGCAAAACCTTCGTGCTCGACACCAATGTGCTGCTCCACGATCCTCAGGCGCTGACCCGCTTCGAGGACAACCAGATCGTGATCCCGATCGAGGTGGTCGAGGAGATCGACCGCTTCAAGCGCGACCCGGCGGAAAAGGGCCGCAATGCGCGCCAGGTGTCGCGGCTGCTCGATGATCTGCGCGCCAAGGGCAACCTGGCCGATGGCGTGCCGATCGATGGCGGCGGCGGCAGCCTCAAGGTGGTGTTCTGCCGCAGTGAAACCCTGGCGGCCCTGCCGCCGGAGCTGAAGGCCGGCAATGGCGACAACAACATCCTGGCGGTGGCGCTGGAGCAGCAGCGCCTGCAGGCGGTGATCGGCGATCAGCCGCCGGTGGTGCTGGTCACCAAGGACACCAACCTGCGCATCAAGGCCGATGCGGTGGGCCTGATCGCCCAGGACTACACCACCGACAAGGTGGACATCGGCGATCTCTATCCCGGCTTCTGCGAGCTGTGGGTGAGCGCCGAGCAGATGGACCGGGTGAAGCTGGCGCCGGGGCTGGAGACCGATGGCCTCACCCTGCCGTCGCCGCTGCAGGCCAACGAGGGGGTGACCCTGATCGATCAGGCGCAGCCCGCCCACACCCTGCTGTCCCGCTACAACGGCACCACGGCCACGCTGCAACCGCTGCAGCAGGCGCCCAAGGCCAAGCTGGGGCGGATCCAGGCGCGCAACCGCGAGCAGACCTTCGCCCTCGATCTGCTGCTTGATCCCGCGGTGCAGCTGGTGACGCTGGTGGGTAAGGCCGGCACCGGCAAGACCCTGCTGGCCCTGGCGGCCGGCCTCAACCAGGTGGCCGATGAACGGCTCTACGAACGGCTGTTGGTGACGCGCCCGGTGATCTCCCTGGGTAAGGAGATCGGCTTCCTGCCCGGTGATCTCGAGGAGAAGATGGGCCCTTGGATGCAGCCGATCATCGACAACCTCGATTTTCTGCTGGGCGGGGGAAGCGACGACCACGGCCAGGGCCGCGGCGGTGGTGGCGGCCAGCATCGGCCCGGCCGGGCGCCGCGCAGCAACTGGAGCGATCTGAAGACGATGGGGCTGCTGGAGGTGGAGGCGATCAGCTACATCCGCGGCCGCTCGATTCCCCGCCAGTACATGGTGGTGGATGAGGCCCAGAACCTCACACCCCATGAGGTGAAAACGATTGTGACGCGGGTGGGAGAGGGCACCAAGATCGTGCTCACCGGTGATCCCTACCAGATCGACAATCCCTATGTGGATGCGGAGAGCAACGGCCTCACCTGGCTGGTGGAGCGCTTCAAGGGCCAGCCCCTGGCGGGCCATGTGACGCTGCAGCGGGGTGAGCGCAGCCCCCTGGCCGAGCTGGCCGCCAACCTGCTCTGATCGCCCCATGAGCCAGCCAGCGAGCCCATCGGCTTCTTCCTATCGCGTGATCAGCCATGACGGCTGGGGCAACATCGAGGTCGGCGCCTTCGACAGCCTGGAGCCCGCCCAGCAGCTGTTCCGCACGCTCTGCTCGGATCGCTGGTTTGTCACCGATGGCACCGTCAAGGGGCTGTCGCTGCTGGCGGGCGACACCACGCTGGAGACGTTCTCCTTCCAGTAGCGGTTGACCGTCCCCTGATCGCCATGGGCGGCAGCTCTGGCGCTCAGCAATCGATCTCTGCATTGCGGTGCTGGGAGGTGCTGCTGCGGCAGTCGCGGCTCTGGTCGCGTTGCCACTGGCGGCGGCGCAGGCGCTCGTAGGCGCGGCAGAAGTCTTCGCCAAGGCCGGCCCGCAGATGGGTGTCGCTGGCGAAGGCTTCCAGGGCTTCGCCCAGGTCGGCGGGCAGCCGCCGGCAGCATTCGGCGGTGAGGGGATCGGCGTAGTTGTCGTTGTCGTGGCGGGGGCCGGGATCCAGCTGGCGTTCGATGCCATCGAGCCCCGCCGCCAGGATCGCCGCCTGCAGCAGATAGGGGTGGGCGGCGCCGTCCGGCAGCCGCAGTTCCAGGCGATGGCTATCGGGGATGCGCACCATGTGGGTGCGGTTGTTGCCGGTGTAGCTGATGCCGCCGGGGCTCCAGGTGGCGCCGGAGCTGGTGGTGGGGGCCGCCAGGCGGCGGTAGCTGTTGGCGGTGGGGTTGGTGATGGCGCAGAGGGCGGGGGCGTGGGTGAGCAATCCGCCGAGAAAGTGATAGGCCAGGCTTGAGAGCCCCAGCTCGCCGTTGGGGTCATGGAACAGATTGCGGCCGGCATCCGGCGTGCCGTCTGCGCCCCATAGCGAGAGATGGGTGTGGCAGCCGTTGCCGGTCAGCTCGCTGAAGGGTTTGGCCATGAAGCTGGCGCGCAGCCCCTGCTGTTCGGCCATCGTTTTCACCATCACCTTGAAGAAGGCGTGGCGATCGGCGGTGGTCAGCGCCTCGGCGTAGGTCCAGTTGACTTCGAACTGGCCGTTGGCATCCTCGTGATCCGCCTGGTAGGGGCCCCAGCCCAGCTGCTCCATCGCCTTGAGCAGCGGCCCGATCAACCCGAAGCGGCGCATCAGGGCCAGCTGGTCGTAGCAGGGTTTCTCCTGGTGGTCGGCGCCGTCGGCGATCGTGGTGCCATCGGGGCTGAGCAGGAAGAACTCCGCTTCCACGCCGCTGCGCAGTTCAAAGCCCATCGCTGCTGCCCGCTGCCGCTGGCGTTGCAGCAGCCGCCGGGGACACTGGGCCATCGCTGCTCCGTTGAGGCTGAGCTCGGCGGCCATCCAGCCCACCTCGCTCTGCCAGGGCAGGGCGATCAGGCTGTCTGGGTCGGGGATGGCCAGCACATCGCCATCGGCGGGGGAGAGATCGAGCCAGGCGGCGAATCCCGCAAAGCCGGCACCCTCGTCGGCCATCGCCGCCGCTGCGGCGGGCACCAGCTTGGCCCGCTGCACGCCGAACAGATCCGTGAAGGACACCAGCACGGCCTGCAGATCAAGCTCCTGCAGACGGTGCACAAGAGCGTCGGGGCTGGCCATGGGGTCCTGAGGGGGGGCTAGGGGTGTGCAGGTGTGGTGAGGGGAAAGGCCCGCCGGCTGAATCGGGATCAGCGTCGGGATCAGAGCAGGGGGGCGAGCCGGGCGCTGCGCTCAGTCGGGGGCGGGCTGCTGGAGGAGCTCATCCACCAGCAGGCGCAGCTGCCGCTGCTCGGCCGGACTGCTGTGGGGATTGCCGGCCCGGTGTCCGAGCAGCGATTCCAGCCGGTGGAACCGGGCGTTGGGGATGGCGGCCGCATCGGCGGCCAGATCCTCCGGCGGGAAGTAGAGGTCGTGGCTGCCGGCCACCACGGCCGTGCGGGCGCGGATGCGCGCCAGGGTTGCCGCCAGATCGCCGCCGGCGGCCACGTCGTGGGCCAGCCAGGTGTCGAGCATGGCGATCAGATCGCGCGGGTCGTGGCGTTGGTAGTGGGGCAGCCACTGCTGCTCCACGTGCTCTTCCATCGGTTCAGGGATGCTGCGGAAGAAGGGTTGGCTGGCCGCCCAGCTGGCATAGATCAGGGCATAGGTGCGCAGACCCTGCTCGGGCGGCCCGTTGAAGCCGCTGCCGGTCCAGTGCCGATCGGCGGTGAGTGCCTGGCGCAGGCTGAGCAGAAACAGGCGGTTGTGGGGGGAGGTGCGCGCCGTGCCGCAGACGCAGCAGATGCGCTCCACCAGCTGGGGATGATCGACGGCCCACTGGTAGGCCTGCTGGGCGCCCATCGACCAGCCGTAGACCAGCGGCAGCCGCTCGATGCCGTACACCTGCCGCAGCAGCTGATGCTGGGCGGCGACATTGTCGCGATGGCTGACGATCCAGCCCTGCTCCGCCAGGCCGATGGCGCTGTTGCTCGGGCTGCTGGAGATGCCGTTGCCGAACTGGCCGGCGATGACGATGCACCAGCGCTGGGGATCGAGCACCGGCCCCGCCAGCCAGGCCAGATCCTCCGGCCGGGCGCTATAGGAGGTGGGCACCAGGATCAGGTTGGAGCGCTCGGCGTTGAGCGCGCCGATCTGCAGATAGCCCAGGCGTGCGTCCGGGATGGTGCGGCCGCAGGTCAGGGGCCAGTCGCCGAGGGGATGCTCCAGCCGCTGGGGGATGACGGGGTGGATGGTGGAGGGCACGGGGCTCATGCCGGCTGGCCGCCGGCGCCGGGCAGCGCCAGCGACGGCAGGTTGGCCAGCAGCCGGCGATGCACCGCCAGGTAGCCGCGATCGAGGTGCTGCAGATGTGGTGCCACTTGCCCATGGGCCGCCGGCAGGGCGTGGAAGGGAATCGAGGCGTAGAGGTGGTGTTCGGCGTGGAAGGGCATGTTCCACATCAGCCAGCGCACCGGCCAGGAGGTGAGGGTGGTGCGGGTGTTGCGCGTGCCGTCGGCCTCGAAGCTGCAACCGCTGTGCTCCGCCAGCAGCACAAAGCGCAGGAACGGCTGGCCCAGCGCCAGCGGCAGCAACCAGAACCAGAGCAGAAAGCCGTTGCCACCGATCAGCGACCCTGCCGCCACGATGGCGTAGATCCCCACCTGCAGCCAGGCGGAGCGCCGCACCGCCGGAATCACCTCGGCGTTGAGGTAGGGCACCTGCGACAGATCGCCCCAGAGCAGGCGTGCGTAGCCGCTGAGTTTGCCGGTCCACCAATGCCAGCCGCTGAGTTCGAGCAGATAGGCGCCGAGGCTGGTGGGCACCGGGTCATCGAGTTCCGGATCGAGGCCCGGTTGGTGGGTGTAGCGGTGATGCCACTGGTGATAGCGCCGGTAGGCGGTGGCGTTGTAGAAGCTGAGCAGGCCCAGCAGCCAGGCGGCCGCATCGTTCACCCACCGATCGCGGAAAGCGGTGCGGTGGCTGCATTCGTGCAGCCCGGCAAAACAGGTGGCGAGCCCCACCCCGCAGAGCAGCAGCCCTGTCAGGCGCAGGGCCAGCGGCCAATGGCTCTGGCCCCACACCAGCCCACCGGCGGCGATCAACAGCAGATGGCTACCGAGGCGCAGTGCGGCAGGGCCGTTGCGGAGGCGATTGAGCGCGGCCAGTTGTTCGCGGGGGATCAGCACCGCCGGGCGGCCGCTGCGCGCGGCTTGCGCTGAGGGGATCGGCGCAGGTTGGGTTGGGGCAGGGGCCGGGGCTGGGTCCACGGTTGGGGGCTGTTGGCGCTGGGGGCGTGCCCCTTCATCCCATCAGTGTGGCCGGCACCGCGCCGTAGGCGATGCAACCATCCGTCGTTGCTGCCGTGCCTGCCTAGATTGGCCGCTCTGATCGGTTGCGGTTGATGAGCACCAGCGATCCGCGCCGCCAGGCCCTGGTGGATTCGCTGCGCCGCCGCTTCCAGCTGGCTGAGCAGGCCAACGACGCCGAGGCCAAGCAGGCCCTGTTCAAGGAGGCGGTGTACCTGGGCATCAAGCCGGAGGAGTTCAGCGGCCCCTGAGGCGGCGCTGCCTCACCCGCGTGCGCCCGCAACACCTCTCGCCGGAGTCCCCTTGATGGCTGATGCCGTGATCACGGCCCCGGAGCTGCCGCCTGGCGGGGGGCTGACGCCTGTGGTGCTGTTCAGCCTGTGGGGTTTTGAGGGCGATCTGGCCGCCGCGATCACCACTGCTCGCCGCCATGGTTTTGATGGCCTGGAGGCCAACCTGCACCATCCCGCCCTGGCGCCGCTGCCGGCGGAGCAGGTGCGTCAGCAGCTGGCGGAGGCAGGGCTGCAGCTGGTGCTGGAGCTGCTCACCGGGGGCGACTATGTGCCGCGGCTCGACTGCAGCCCGGAGCAGCATCTGCAGGAGCTGCAGCAGCAGCTGGCGGCCGCCCCGGCGCTGGCCCCGCTGCGGATCAGCGTGCTCACCGGCAGCGACAGCTGGCCCTGGCCGGTGCAGCAGGCCTTCTGGCCTGAGGCGCTGGCGTTGGCGGCGGCCTGCCCGCTGCCGGTGAGCTTTGAAACCCATCGCTCCCGCAGCCTCTACAGCCCCTGGCAGATCGGCGCCTATCTGGAAAACTGGCCGCAGCTGCGCCTCACCGCCGACCTCAGCCACTGGTGCGCGGTGGCGGAGCGGCTGATGACGCCGGAGCTGGAGCCGCTGCAGGCGATGGCCGATCGCGTCGATCACATCCATGCGCGGGTGGGCCATGCCCAGGGCCCGTCGGTGGGGCATCCCTTCGCGCCGGAGTGGAGCGAGGCGCTCACGGCCCATCGGCGCTGCTGGCAGCTGTTCGCCCAGAGCCGCTCGCCGGCCTCGGCCGGCCCCTTCACGATCACGCCGGAATTCGGCCTGGACGGCTACCTGCCGCAGCTGCCGTTTACCCGCCAGCCGGTGGCGGATCTGCTGGAAATCAACGCGGCAATGGCGGCCTGGTTGCGCCTGCAGCGCTGGTGAACCTTCAGAAGGCGTAACGTAGGCTCAGCATCACGCCGTGACTCTGCAGGTTGGCCCGGGTTCCGCCGATTGCTATGCGGCGGCTGCCGCTGCTGCGCACCACCTCAGCCTCGCCTCTGCCGGTTTGCGCCTGCCCTAGATCTGTATAGCGGTAGGCGAGATCGAGATCCAGGCGATTGCTGAGGGGCAGGCTGAGGCCGGCGGTGAGCAGATACGCCAGGTTGTTGCTGCTGCCGCCAGGGGTGGTGGTGCTGGCGTTGGCGGCCAGCCTCGGGAAGGCGTAGCGCATTGAGTCCAGACGGTTGCGAGCGACCCCGAGGCCGGCGCCCAGAAAGGGTTGCAGCCGGCCGACGCGTGGCAGATCGACGTAGGCCACCCCGAATCCAGCGAGTGATGACGCCGAACCGTGTACTGGTTGGTTGGGGCCGGCCCCTAGGAAATTGCTCTGGCCGCTGAAGTCGATTGAGGGGCGCCAGCTCATCAGGGCTTCTGCCCGCAGCCAGCTGTTGAACCGATAGCCGAGGGAGGCATCAATCACGGTACTGCGATCGAATTCACCGCGCGCACCAATTCGTTGATCGTTGTCGCCATTGACGCAGCCGAATAGCGCCGGCGGTTCGGTGCTGCTGCAGTCATCGTCGCGGAAGCGGTCGCTGTCGGGGGCATCGAGTCCGACTCCCAGACGGGCATAGAACCCGGTCTGTTCCGCCCGACGCTGGTGGGTCGCCGCCACCGGTTCAGAGGCCTGTGGTTTGCTCTCAATCGCACCGTCGCCTTCGGCATTGGCGGCGTCGGCGCCGCTCGCGAGGGCAAGGCCCAGCAGCAGCACCCAGCAGCTTTGGTGGTCTCGCTGCTTCTGGTGGCAGGTTGGATTCACGTGCGTTCGCGATCAATCGGGATTCTGGCATTGGCCCGTTGATACTCGGCCCGAGCCCGTCTATTCCCACAATCAGCTCTCGTTCCATCCCATCTGGATCCTTATGCCCTGGTCTGTGCTTGCGGCTGCCGCTGGCCGGCAGCAGCGAACGCTTTCGTGAGGCGCTGGAGCGGAGCTGGGCGCTGGATCAGCGGCGACCCTGATTCGCCGATTGCAGCTGCAGGGTGCTCTTGCGGATGCCCAGCTCGGCCAGCTGCTGCTGAGCCAGCTTCAGCAGCTGATCAGGGTTGAGGCCTTCGGTTTTCAGTTGCGGAGCATCGATGCGCAGATGGGCGGTGAGCGCCGTGCGCGAGGTGCTCAGCCCCCACACGTGCAGCTCCTCCACCGCCAGCACGCCGGGCAGGCGCTGTAGCAGGGCTTCCACCGCACCGAGATCCACCCCCTGCGGCACTGCATCAAGGTTGAGGGCGATCGCTTCGCGCAGCAGACCCACCGCACTCCAGATCACGGCTGCCCCCACCCCGATTGCCGTCACGGCATCGAGCCACAGCCAGCCGGTGAGGCCCACCAGCAGGGCGCTGAGCAGCACCGCCACCGACACGGCCGCATCGGTGAGCAGGTGCAGCACCGCTGCGCGCTGGTTGAGATCGTGCTCGTGCCCTTGGCCGAAGAGCCTGGCGGAGCCGAAGTTGATGGCGATGCCGGCGGCGGCCGCCCAGGCCACCGGGCCGGCGATCAGGGGAACCGGCTGGACGAGTCGCTCGATCGCTTCCACCACCACCACCGCGCCCGCCGCGAAGATCAGCAGCCCATTGATCAGCGACGCCATCTGGGTGCTGCGCCCGAAGCCGTAGGTGAAACGGCCGCCGGCCGGCCGGCGGCTGAGCCGCTCGGCGCCCCAGCCCAGCGCCAGCCCCACCACATCGCCGAGGGTGTGCAGGGCATCACCGATCAGCGCCAGCGACCCGAAGGTGAAGCCGATCACCAGCTGCAGGGCGGTGAGACCGCTGTTGAGGGCGATGCTCCAGCGGAAGGCGCGGGCGGCGCGGCCCGGCTGGTGGTGGTGATGGCCGCCATCACCGTGAGGATGAGAGTGGCCGGCGCCCATGGTTCAGCGCTCCGGCTGGCTCGCCAGGTAGGCGGCGATCATCTCCTCCATGCCTGTCTGGGTGCGGCCGTGGGGGCGGAGCCCCCGGGCGGCCCACACCCGATCGAGTTCCATGCGCAGCTCAGGGGTGATCCAGCAGGAGAGCAGCACCTTGCCCTCGCGGCTGGAGCTGCAGCGCTTGGCCGCCATGGGCCGCCCCGGCAGACTGCGCTCAATGTATACAAGTATTCGACGGCTGCTGGCGGTCCTGGCGGCTGCCCTGGCGGCGGGCTGGGCCCTGCCGGTTGCTGCTGCTGACGGCTGCCGTGCCCAGCAGCAGCAGCGCGACCTGCTGGCCCGCCAGGCGATGCAGGCGGAAATCGATCTGCTACATGGCCTGCGGCAGCGCCTCTGCCCCAGCCAGGAGGCCCTGGCCACTGGCGGTGAGGGCCTGCTCGCCGATCCGGCCGGCCGCCCTCAGCTCGATCTGGAGGCGTACATCCACTGCCGGCAGCAGGCGGAGGTGCAGCTGCAGCGCCAGCGGCCGGTGCTCTACATCAACCGGCGCGGCTTCATCTTCTACACCGCTGCGGGGGCGAGCTTGGCCCGTGAGGCCGATGCACTCCAGCCGCCCAGCGACTCGCCCTGCAACCTGTCTGCTCCCTGAGTCACCAGGCCCCGGACCCGGAATGGCCATACCACTGGCGGTACCACTGCTCCATCTGGGCAATCTCCTGGCTCTGCACCTTCACCATCGCGGCCTGCAGCTCCCGCAGCTCCGGGTGGTGGCTGTTGGCCTGGGCATGGGCGGCCATCATCACGCCCATGCGGTGGTGGGGAATCATCTGCTCGATGAAGGCGCGATCGAAATCCGCGGCGCTTCGGAGGGCGTCCAGGCTGGTGCCCATTCCGGGAATGCCACCACCCATCCCCATCCCTATCCCCATCGGCATGCCGCTGCCGGGTCCCAGTCCCATCCCTCGGCCTGAGCCCAGACCCATGCCGTAGCCGCCGCCACCCCAGCCGTCACCGCCAACGGGCCAGGCCGGCACATCCGCTGTGAACCACTGGCGATACCAGCGCCGCATCTGGCTGTTTTCCGCTGTCTGGCTGGTTTTGATCTGCTGGGCCAGGCTGCGGATCTGCGGCCGCTTCGAGCGGCTCAGGGCCAGATTCGCCATGGCGATGGCCCCATCGTGATGCGGAATCATCATCACGATGAAGCGCTGATCCATCGCTTGCATGCCCATGGCCCCCGCGCCTGCGCCAGGGCACGGCGGTGTTGCGGCAAGCGCATCGGAGATGGCCACCCTGCCTCCCTGCAGGAGTGCCGCGCTGAGGAACGCGATCCAGCAGCAGCGCACGTTCAGCCCCCGGCCCAGGGCAGCCTCCTGCTTGCTGCGGACAAGCTGTGCTCAGCTGTCTTCAGTATCGGGACGGCGGCGAGGGCCTGCAGCGCCTGTTGATGCGCTGATCGGCGGTGAATCTGCTGCAATCCCTCTGCGGCAACCATCGCTGCCCACCTGGCGCTGGCTGCCGCCCCGGTGTGTCATGCCAGGCCCTCCAGCCGGATCAGGGCGCCCACCACCACAAAGGCGATCGCCAGGGCCGTGATGCCGCGAATGTGCCAGGCCAGGCCGTTGAGGTTGCTGTCGGTGAGGTTGGGGATCAGGCGCAGCCGGGCATGCACCGCCAGGGCGGCGGTGCCGGCGAGCAGCAGCAGTTTCACACCCACCAGCAGACCGATCGGACGGGCGGGATCGAACAGTCCCTGGAAGCCGGGTAGATAGAGGCCGCCCATCCACAGCCCCGTGACCACCTGAATGGCCAAGGCCGTGAGGCCCAGCGGTTCAAACACCTCCTCGAAGGCACGGATTGGCGCTGCCCGCTGCTCCCGCAGTGCTCTGGGCAGCACCCCCAGATCCAGCACCAGGTGGCCGCCGGTCCACACGGTGGCGGCCAGGGCATGAACGATCACCAGCAGCGGGAAGACAGGCACGAGAGGTTGCGGGGGGCGGGTTCCAGGATGGGCGTCCTGGAGCTGGCCTGCCGGCTGCGGGATTCGCTCAGTTCTCGCGGTCGTCAGCGGTTTCGGCCGAGTCCTCGGCGTTGCTGCTGGCAGCCTTCTCGTCCGGCTGGGACTTGGGCTGATTGGCAGCGGCAGGGCTGGGTTGCATGGTCACGCCCAGATCTCGGCAGGTCTGCAGGGGATCGACATCGGGAGCCACGCCCAGCGCCTTGCGCAGGGCATCCAGCTGCCCGACTGACTGCAGATCCACCGACGTGGCGACCTGCTCGCAGGTCAGCTTGTGCAGGGCCCGTGGATCAGGGCCCGCGCAGCTCGCCAGCAGCGATCCGATCCCCAGCGTGAGGGCTGCCAACGCCAGTGGGGCCAATGCCTTGCCTGAGCGCCCGCTCACCATGACTCGGATCCAGCAACGATCAGCAAGTTAGGCAGTGCCGCGGCATTGCGGGCCTTGGACCCTCGGCTGCTGCTTCAATCCGCTGGATGGCCTCCGCTGCTGCGATGCCTGGCTGCCGGATCTGCTGCACCACATTCACAGCGGGCTGCTGCCGGAGCTGCGGATCCACTGCCCCGATCCCCACGATCCGGTGCAGGTGCTGGAGCTGCCGCGTCCCTGGCATCTGCTCGGCTGCGGCAACTACGCCGCGGTGCTGCACCATCCCCTGCACCCGGATCGGGTGGTGAAGGTGTATGGGCCCGGTCGCCCCGGGCTGGAGCAGGAGGCCGAGGTGTATCGCCGGATCGGCAGCCATCCCGCCTTCTCCCGGTGCTTCCATGTGGGCGAGGGCTATCTGGTGCTGCGTCGCCTGCACGGCACCACCCTCTACGACTGCCTGCGCCAGGGCATCGTCATTCCGCCGCGCGTCATCGCTGATGTGGATGCTGCACTGGCCTATGCCGTGGCCCGCGGTCTCTACTCCCACGATGTGCACGGGCGCAACGTGATGCTCCACCAGGGGCGAGGACGGATCGTGGACATCTCCGATTTCCTCAATCCTGAGCCCTGTCGGGCCTGGGCTGATCTGCGCTGGGCCTACCGCACGATCTATCGCCCGCTGATCGCACCGCTGCGGCTGCGCGTGCCAGGGAGGCTGCTGGATGGGGTGCGCCGCGGCTATCGCCTGGTGCGCCCCCACCCTGAGCTCTCTCCTGCCGACCGCGCGGGCCGGCTCGGATGAACAACGTTTGCGGTGGGTAAAGAGCCGTGTCGATTGTGCGGCCCCTGTTGCTGCCAGCCGCTGGCCGGCCCATGGTGGTTGCAACGGGATTCGGAGGCGCCACGGATGGACGACACCCCCCCTGAGCAGATGTCAGGAGCGCGCTGACGATCCGGCCCCTGCTCCAACAAGCTCAACGGATCACCGGTTTCCACCGCCGCAGCCCCGCGTCATGAGACCAGCTGCTGCCCTCCATTGCACCGTTCATGGCCGGCCCAACAACAATGTTGGTGCGACCGGTCTCAGGTGCCCCGGAGGTTTCAGGAACCCCAGTTCACACCTGGCCCCAGGTGCCAGCGCCGGCAGCTCCGCCCACAACTGAAAACTCTTTTTGATCTGACGATCAACCGACCGCGCAGCTGCGCCCATCCCCCTCGGGACGGCACCCCGGCTGAGCAGACAAACGCCCGGGGCCAACGCTCCGGGCTTTGTTGTGGGTTGGTGTTGGGGTCAGTGGCTGCCGGTGCAGATCAGGCGATCACGCCCCGGCGCTGCAAGGGCTGAATTCCGAGCGGGCTGAATCAGAATGCTGGTCATACCTGATGCTCAGAGTATTTGCCTTCAGTACTCGGTGCTGGTTCATTTATGGTATGTGGCATGCGGTTCTCGATGGCTTTGATGCGGGCGCGAGGAGTTTGCAAGGGCCTTGGTGCGTCTGTCTCGCTGCTGGCCCTGTTGGGATCGCTTGATCTTGTCCTGCCCAGGGTCTCCGCGGCGTTTGATCTACGCGGCTATTGCAACCTGCAGGCATCGCGCCGCTCGGAGGGGGATCCCATTCGACAGCGGCAGGAGTCTGATGCTTGTTACGGCCAGATCAGTTCCTATGCGCGTGAGCAGCGCCTCTCTGACGATCAGGCTGCTTCTCAGGTGCGTCAAGGTCTCGTGCTCTGTGCAATGGAACTGGGTGGGATGAGCCGCGCTCAGGCCACGGCTCACTATCAGTCTGTGGGCTGGTATGGAATCTGTGATTGATCTGCCGTCTTTCTTTCCGCACTTGGCCTGAGTATCGGTAGACGCTCTGGTTCTCAAGATATTGGCTGTGCTCAGAAGGGAGGAATGATGGTTCTGTTGCCGCGGCTGGAGTTGATGAAGGTTCCACGGCCGCCGTGGCTGGATGTTCCCGTAGTCACGCGGCCATTGTCTTCAACGATCTTGACCTTGCAATCCTCGCCGCCGGGATATTCACGGCACTGCTGAAAGTAGTAGGTCACGACCTTGCCGTCACTCAGCCATGTGACGCGTGTGCCGATCTGGGAGCCATTGGACATGATCCGCTTGAGTGAGCAAGCTTCCCGGTTGCCATTGAAGGAGCACTGCTCTGCGTTGGCTGCGGAAGCTGCCGCCACGACAAGCGCTGCAGCGGCGAGGAGTTGGTAGGGCAGGGCTAGGGCCAGTCTGCAGCGCTTCATGGACTGCTCAATCATGGGGTTGAACTCTAGCGGATAGCGGGTATCTCTCGCTTGGTTCATCTTTGGCTTTTCTCTCTAGTGCCGGGTGTGAATATGTTGTGGTGTCTTTGTCTTGTTGGCGTGCTTCGATTCCCCGCGGAATGATCTGTTGCTCGATATCCACCTGCGGGGATCCGCGGCGTCCCTCCAAGAGCCAGTCGTGCAGCCTGCGTCTGTGCCATCGCTGCGGTTGTCGTGCCTTCGCCGAAAATGTCTCCGTTGCAGAACGTCCTTATGCCCAGCCCCCTCGCCTTGCTGATGGCTGGCGTGCTCCTGCTCTTCTATCTGGATGGGTTTGTGCTGGGGGCTCCGCTGCTGCTGGTGTTGGCGTTCGCCCTGCTCGGGCTGCCGGTGCTGGCTGGCTTTCTTCATCACGGCGACCATGGCCCCGCAGGCGATCCGCATCCGAGGCCGGTGCTGATCGCCGCAGTCGGCGCTCTGGCGGTGGTGGCCCTCAGCCGTGGGGCGCTCCTGTCGGTTGTGTTGGCCGCCGCCCTGGTGGGTTGCGCCGGGGCCCTCGTCGAACACCTGAGCCATGGCCGCGGTCCCTGGCGTGACGGAGCAGCGCCGCTCTACTGCGGGGCCTTCGCCGGAATGACCTCTGAGCTGGTGCTGCGTCACCCCGCCTGGGTCCTGGTGGCCGGAGCACTCGCGGGTCTGCTGCTGGCACTGCTGGGTAACAGCTGGAGAGGGATTGGCGGGAAGCTCGGCTCGACTGCGTTTCTCGGTGTGGTGACGACCTGTGTTTTGGCGGGAGCGTTCGGAGCAGTGGGGGTTGGTGCCCATCTGCATGCGTTCTCGGCTCAGGAGCGCCTGCTGCTGTTTGCGTTTGCCCTGCTCTCGCCGGTGATCACCCACGCACTGAGCTTTCGCTGGAGTCTTGGAGTGGTCCTCGGTTCGGCCCTGCCTTCACTGATCGTGGCGCTGCTGGCACCGGTGCCCTTGGCCGCGGTCTGGCTCGGTGCCAGCTTCGTGGGAATGACAGCACCCGATCGGCTCGCTGGGCATCCCTATCGCAGCCTGGTGGCGATGGGCTTGCTGTTCGGGTTGTTCAGCCTGGGATTTGAGCCGCGTCTGGCCGGGATTGGTGGCGATCTGGGGACCACGGCCGCCGTGTCCGTGTTTGCCGTGCTCGGCACCAAGGCCCTGCTTTCCAGGCGCCGGCCGTAAGCACCTCAGCGAACCGTCTGGGTTGCCCCAATCCCGTTCAGGATTCGCTCATCGCTGCACCATTGGGAAGCGCTCTCAGCTCTGTAAGCCTTCGCCTACGCCTCCAGCTCCATCCAGCGGCGGTAGAGCGTTTGCCACTGCAGGATCCGCTGCTCGAGCCGGTGGGCGGGGCCGGGCGGCAGGCCGCTGCTGTAGCCGCGCTGGGCGGATTCCACCAGGCCCTGGTCTTCCTCCAGGAACGCCTGCAATTCAGTCAGCCAGGCGTCGGTGGTTTGGGCTGAGCGCTCAGCCTCGCCGGCTGGGCCCAGCAGCCAGAGCTCCATCGTGCAGCGCCGGGGATCGTTGCCATCGGGCAGGAACTGGATCAGCGCCAGCCGCTGATCCGGCCAGAGCAAGAGGTGGGTCCAGGGCGCCAGCCCGAAGGTGTAGAAGCTGCCGCCTTCCGGATGGGGGGTGACCAGCAGATTGGCGTGGTTGCTCAGGGCATGGCGGTAGCGCCGCACCGGCCCCTGCTCGCGGTGCAGCGTGGTGGGGTGGGCGATCGCCACGTGGTAGTCGTCGAGCGTGTTGTCGTGGGCGATCTTCCAGTTGCAGTGCAGGGTTTTGCGCTGCCGCCTGAGCAGCTGCCGCGGCGCCAGCCACAGCTCCCCGGCCTCCTCCAGCACCAGATCCAGCTGCTGCTCCAGCGGCAGCGGTTCGCTGCCCAGCGCCACCCAGATCAGCGGCCCCAGCTGGCGGCAGGGCAGCGGCGTCAGCGGCCACCGCTCCCGCTCCAACGGTTCGCAGAACTCCGCCTCCCGCGCCGCTGCCAGCAGCTCCCCCTGCAGGTTGTAGGTCCAGCCGTGATACGGGCAGATCAGCCGGCGGCAGGCCTGCGCCGCCTGGCCGGGTTCCAGCAGCGCCACGCCGCGGTGCGGGCAGCGGTTGAGAAAGGCCCGCGGTTCGCTGCCGGCCTGGCCGGAGCGGGTGAGCAGCAGCGACATCCCCAGCAGCTCCACGGCCAGGGCCCCCTCGGCCGGCAGCTCGCTGGCGGCGGCCACCGCATGCCAGCAGCGGCTGGCATAGTGCTGCCGCTCCTGCTGGTCCACGGCCGGATCGCCATAGAGCGCGCTGGGCAGAAAGGCCTGCTGCGGCCCGGTGGTGGTCATCGTGGTGTCCGCATCATCGTTGTGGTGGGCTCGTCAGCGGCTGAGGGCCGGCTCCAGACCCCGCAGGCACTGGGCCAGCTCCTCCCGCATCGCCAGAAACCCAGGCGAGAGCCGCAGCTCGGCCATCGCTGAGCGGTTCAGGTCCACCGCCACGCTGCGCACGATCCGCCCCGGCGATGGCGCCATGATGTGCACCGTGCTGGCCAGCAGCAGCGCCTCCTCCAGATCGTGGGTGATCAGCAGGGCCGTCAGGCCGGTGCGCTTCCAGAGGTCGTGCAGGAATTCCTGCATCGATTCGCGGATCTGGATGTCCAGGGCGCCGAACGGTTCATCCAGCAGCAGCACCTGCGGTTCGGCCGCCAGGGCGCGGGCGATCGCCACCCGCTGCTGC
>CBFHOT010000036.1:0-18271 GCA_965657465.1 Cyanobacteriota bacterium
GGCCTCGACCCTCATCAGGCCCTGGCCACCAGCAGCCTGGCGATCGTGCCCACCACCCTGGGGGCCACCACCGCTCACCTGCGCAGCGGTGAACTGCCCTGGCGATCAGGGCTGGTGCTGGCCGGTGCCGCCACGGTCACCGGCCTGATCTGCAGCCGGCTCGGGGCCGGCATGCACGGCGCTCTGCTGCTGGGCCTGCAGGCGCTGATGTATCTGGGGCTGGCCTTTGCGATCCGGCCGCGCTCGCAGCTGCAGGCTGCCGGTGCCACCAGCGTCCGCCCCAGCGGCCTGGCGGCGGTGGGGGCCGTGGCTGGTGTGGCCGGCGGCCTGCTGGGGGTGGGGGGCGGCCTGGTGATGGTGCCGCTGATGGTGCAGCTGCTGGGGCTGCCGGTGCATCTGGCGATCCGCTACAGCAGCCTGGCGGTGCTGGCTTCCGCCAGCGCCGCCAGCAGCACCTTTCTGGCCGATGGTCGCGCCGACTGGGGCGTGGGCCTGCTGCTGGGGGGAACCGCCGCCGTGGCCGCCCGCTGGTCGGCGGCGCGACTGAACCGCGTCAGCGAAGCGCAGCTGGTGCTGTTGCTGCGGTTGCTGACGCTGCTGGTGGCCTGCGACAGCAGTCGCCGGGCCCTGCTGCAGCTGCAGGCGGGCTGAGCGGCGGCCTCAGGGCTCGCCCAGCATCGCCGCCGGACCGAGCGGCTCCCAGAAGCTGGCATCCAGCTCCAGGCCGAGCACCGCCGCCATCTGCCCCAGGCCGGCGCGGCAGTTCAGGCCATGCCGGCGGGCCCAGTCATCCAGGCTGTAGAGGCGATGGGTGAGCCAGAGCTCGAGGGCATCGGGAGCGAAGCGAATGCCCTCGCTGCGGCTGAAGCCGTGAGGGATCAGCATCGCTACATGTCGGGTGAGCTGGCCGCTGCTGCGCTCCAGCACCAGCGGCAGCCAGGGATAGCGGGCATCGGCGCGGAGGGTCCACAGGCGCGGCTCGGCGATCTCCGAAAGCTCGCGCGGGTCGTCGTCGGGCCGCGGCCAGTGGTACTGCAGCTCCAGGCTGGCGCCGGCGGCCAGCAGCTGGTCCGGGGCCAGGGCGGCCCAGGGATCCAGAGGTGTCAGATCGAGCAGGCGGATCGCGCTGGCGCTGAGTTGCACGGGGCCGGGGGAAGCAGCGTCGCCAGCGGTGGCGGGATCAGCGGCGGATGGCGTCAAGAGCTGTGACAGCGGCAGCGACGAGCCTGGACCGTAGCCAGCCGAGGCCAAAGAATGGTGCCGGTCTTTTGCCCGTTCTCCGTCATGGTTTCCACCCTCAGCCAGGCCCAGGTGCTGATCGCCCTGGTGGTGGCCGCCCACGCCGGCGTGCTGGCCGTGCGCCTCTGCTTCAGCCTCTACAAGGCCTGATCCGCACCCCCTGATCCATCGCTGATCTGGAGCCGGGGGGAGACTAGCCGCGGCCCGCAGCTCGCCTCCCTGGTCTTGCCCCCTTGGCAAAGTCGGCGTGAGTCGCTAAAAGCGGACATTCCCAGCCGGTTCTCACCTTGAGGCGTCCCCAGCAGCGCAGCTCCAGCCGCACTCCTGGTCGCGGCGGTGCCGGAGCAGGAGGCCCACTGCCCGCCGGCAGGCCTCCGTCGCACCTGCGCAGCATCACCGGCGGTGCGGCCCTTGGCCTCGCCAGCCCGCCGGCGAGCCCTGCGCCTCTCCCCTCGGGTGGTGCCTTTTCAGGTGGGGCAGTCGCCAGCCATCTGCAGGCCGCCTGGCCCGAGCCGGCCAGCGAACGCCCCTCCCTGATCGAAACCGGCGCCGCCGCCAGCCTCTCGCTGGAGCGCCGGGATCAGCTCTGCAGCATCATCGGCCTCACCGTGAAGGTGGGTCTGGTGCTGATGGCCGGTGTCAGCCTGGTGCGGCTGGCGGGGGCCTATCAGGAACGGATGGACCGCCAGGGAGAACTGTCGGCCGTGTTGCAGCTGGAGCAGGCCAAGCTGGCCAAGGCGCGGGATCGCTTCGATCAGCTGTTTCAGCTCGAGGGGGAGCAGCAGCTGATCCGCGAGCAGAACCAGTGGATCGCCCCCAACCGTCTGCGGGTGGTGTTCAAGCCGGCGGCGGGCCAACCCTGAGCACGGGGCCTCACCTTTCCATCTGTTGAGCAGCACCCGGAGGACGCCGGGAAGCCGGTGGGGCCTCCGTAAGTTGGGCCCCTCGCCGCCGCTGCGCACGACTCCATGGCCGATACCGCTGTTCCCGGAACGGTCCTGATCACCGGCACCACCTCCGGTGTCGGTCTCAATGCCACCAAGGCCCTGATCGAGCGGGGCTGGACCGTGGTGACCGCCAACCGCGATCCCGTGCGCGCTGCGGCCGCTGCGGAGTCCCTGGGGATTCCCGCCGATCGCCTGCATCATCTGCGCATCGACCTTGGGGATCTGGAGAGCGTGCGCAGCGGCGTGGAGACGCTGGTGGCCTCGATCGGCCGACCCCTCGATGCCCTGGTGATCAACGCCGCGGTCTACAAGCCGCGCCTCAAGCAGCCCGAGCGCTCCCCCCAGGGCTACGAGCTCTCGATGGCCACCAATCACCTGGGCCACTTCCTGCTGATCCAGCTGCTGCTGCCTGATCTGCAGCGCTCCCAGCATCCCTCTCGCCGGGTGGTGATCCTCGGCACCGTGACCGCCAACTCCAAGGAGCTGGGCGGCAAGATCCCCATCCCCGCTCCGGCCGATCTGGGCGATCTGAGCGGTTTCAAGGCCGGCTTCCAGGCGCCGATCGCCATGGCCAATGGCAAGCCGTTCAAGCCCGGCAAGGCCTACAAGGACAGCAAGCTCTGCAACATGATCACCACCCAGGAGCTGCATCGCCGTCTGCACGATTCCACCGGCATCGTCTTCAGCTCCCTCTACCCGGGTTGTGTGGCCGACACGCCTCTGTTCCGCAACACCCCCAAGGCCTTCCAGACGATCTTCCCCTGGTTCCAGAAGAACATCACCGGCGGCTACGTGAGCCAGGCCCTGGCCGGTGAGCGGGTGGCCCAGGTGGTGGCCGATCCGGAGTTCGGCACCTCGGGCGTGCACTGGAGCTGGGGCAATCGCCAGAAGAAGGGCGGCAAGCAGTTCAGCCAGGAGCTCTCCGATAAGGCCAGCAATCCCGACACCGCCCGCGGCGTGTGGGAGGAATCGCTGAAGCTGGTAGGCCTGGCCTGACCTCAGCCGGGCAGGATCACCCGGTCGATCACATGCACCACACCGTTGTCGCAGCGGATGTCGGCGCTGACGACGGTGGCGTTCTTGACCTCGAACGGGTCCGCCCGGCGGATCGGGATCGGCGCGCCCTCCAGGCTCGACCACTCCGGTTGCTGCACCAGGGCCTCGCGGCCATGGGCTCCGGCCAGCACGTGGTACTTGAGGATGCGCGCCAGCTGCGGTGGATTGTCCACCAGGGTCTGCACGGTGCCGGGGGGCAGGGCGGCAAAGGCCTCATCCACCGGCGCCAACACGGTGAAGGGCCCCGGCCCCTCCAGGGCAGAACGCAGACCGGCGGCATCCACCGCAGCCAGCAGGGTGTTGAAGCAGCCGGCGGCAGCGGCGGTCTCGAGAATCGTGGCCATCGGGATCGGCGATGCGGCGGTCAGGAGTGGTGGTCAGGTGCGGTGGTCAGAAATGGCAGTCAGCGGTAGTCCTGGCGCTGGATGTCGGCCAGGCGGGCCTCAGGCCGCAGGAAGCGGTCCATCTGCGCTTCAAAGAAGCGGCGGTTGGCCATCCGGTGCTCCGGGTCGGTGTCATCGAGCGGATAGAGCAGGGCGCCGCGCAGCGCCTGGATCACCGCTGAGGTCACGTTGTACATCGAGCGCTGGAAGCTGATGCCCAGCTGCACCAGCTCGTCCTCCTCGCCGCGGCGATGCTCGCGGTAGAGCTCGCGCAGGTAGGGGGGCAGGAAATGCAGCATGTCCTGCATCAGCAGCGTCGGCGGGATGCCGGCTGAGCCCACGGGAAACACATCGGCATAGAGGATGCCGTAGTGAAAATCCGCCTGATCCGCTGGCACCTGGCCGGCCTGGGCGTTGTAGCTCTTGGTGCCTCGGAACGGTGAGGTGCGGTAGAACACCGCCTCCACATAGGGCAGGGCGGCCTCGTAGAGCCAGGTGAATCCCTCGCTTTTGGGGATGATCTCGAAGCACTCACCGCCGATGAACACATGGTGGTAGATCGGCCGCCCCGCCACCGCGAAGATGCCGTTCACCAGAAAGTCCATCGCCTGCGGCACGGAGGTGAGCTTGCCCTCGTCGTAGAGGTCGCTCATCTCAAAGAACACCGGCGCCATCACCTCCCAGAACAGGCCGAGGTTGGCGGTGTAGCTCAGCTGCTTCACCTGCTCCAGCAGCATCTCCGGGAAGAGTGCATACAGCCCGAGCATCAGGGGATTGCCCTTGAAGTAGGCCTTGATCGCCCGATCGGCATTGGCCCGGTAGGCCTCGCTGTCGAGGTAGTCGTTGAAGCGGCCGCCCATGCCCTGATGCCAGAACATCGCCTGCATGCAGGCCTCGGCGAACTCCATATTCACCCGGTCGTGCCAGAGGTGGTGCAGCAGCTTTGGCATGCGCCGGGTTTCGCCGCGCTCCATGAATTCCAGCAGCTCGGGATGCACCTTCTCGCCGCCGCGCCAGATGCGCAGCGGCGACTGATCGCCGGCGTAGCTGTTGGGGCGATCGAGGTACTCCTGGGAGATGAAGTACTTGAAGGCCGGCAGCGGGTTGAGAAACACCTGCTCAGCGATGTAGAGCAGATCGCGCCAATAGAAGTCCATCGGCACGGCATAGGCCTTGTAGATGCCGATGATCTGCTTCAGGTTCTCCGGCGTGTCAGGCAGCATTGAGCCGCCGGCCTCCAGCCGATGGATCACCTCGGCATAGCGATGGGTGGAGGGGGGGATCAGCGGAGCCTGGAGTTGCTCCGGGGCGATGGTGGCGCTCATGCGGGGATCTCGGCGGCGGCGGTGGCGGAGGTGCCGACAGCGCTGGCGATGGAGCTGCTGAAGGCAGTGGCGAAGGTGCTCGTGCTTGCGCTGGCGGTCACGCTGACGGCATCACTGGAGCGCAGGGCCAGCCGGGCGGTGGCCGCTTCGCTGAAGCCGGTGAGTGCCGCGGGCCACAGGCCCGTCACCACCACCAGGGCCGTGAGCACCAGCGCCGGCGCGCGTTCGCTCCAGCGGCTGCTGATCCAGTCGGCGCGGTCGTTGTCCAGCCGACCGAAGCCCACCCGGTTGAACAGACGCACCGCATAGACGGCCGTCAGGCCCGATGACAGCAGGCAGACCAGCGTGGGAATCGGGAACACCACCCAGCTGCCCTCGAACACCAGCAGCTCGGCCACGAAGCCGGCCAGGCCCGGCACCCCCGCAGCGGCCATCAGCGCCACCAGCAGCAGGCCCAGGGTGAAGGGCAGGCCCCGCTGGGGGTTGAGCAGACCCGAGAGCTCGGGAATCGCCGTGGTGCCGGTGCGGGTTTCGATCAGGCCCACCAGGCAGAACAGCAGGGCGATGATCAGTCCGTGGGCCAGCATCTGGGCCACCACCCCCTGCAGGCTCAGGGGCGTGGCCGCCGCCAGGGCCAGCAGCAGGAAGCCCATGTGGCCCAGGGAGCTGTAGGCCACCAGCCGGCGCAGGTCCAGCTGGGCGATGGCGTTGAGCGCGCCATAGATGGCACTGATGGCGCCGAAGGCTGCGATCCAGGGGGCCCAGCTGCCCCAGGCCTCCGGCAGGAAGCCCACCCCGAAGCGCAGCAGGCCATAGGCGCCGAGCTTGGATACGGCACCGCTGAGCAGCATCGCCACCGGTGTGGGGGCCTGGCTGTAGGTGAGCGGCTGCCAGCCGTGCAGGGGCACCACCGGCAGCTTCAGGCCGAAGGCCAGCAGCACCAGCGCCAGGATCCAGCGCTGCTGAATGGGCGTGAGGGTGTGATCGGCGAGGGCGGCGTAGCTGAAGTCGAGCCCGCCCGGGTTGAGCCAGCCGAAGGCCAGCACCGCCGCCAGCAGGGCGATGCCCGATACGGCGCCATAGAGCAGGAAGCGGATGGCGGCGCCGGCCCGGCGCTCACCCCCCCAGATCGCCACCAGCAGGGTGGTGGGGATCAGGATCAGCTCATAGGCCAGCACGAACAGCAGCGCGTTGCGGGCCAGAAAGGAGCCGACCAGGCCGAGGTTGGTGGCCAGCAGCAGCGGGAAGAACAGCCGCGGGCGGCTCTGGTCGTCGGGGGCGGCCAGCACGGCCATGGCCGTGAGCAGCGCCGTCAGCAGCACCAGCGGCAGCGACAGGCCATCCAGGCCGAGATCGAACTGCAGGCCCAGCCGCGGCAGCCAGCGCAGGCTCAGCTCGGTTGGGGGATGGCTCCACAGCCAGCTGGCGACGGCCAGCTGCAGCAGCGCGGCGCTCAGGGCAGCGCGCCGCACCCAGGCGGAGGAGCTCGGCAGCAGGGGCAGCGCCAGGGCCGCCAGCAGGGGGATCAGCAGCAGCAGCAACAGGTTCATGGCGTTCACCTCAGCGGGCCAGCAGCCAGGCGGCCATCAACAGCACGCCGAGCACCAGGGAGAGGGCATAGGTCTGGGAGCGGCCGCTGGTGGTGAGGCTGAGCAGCCGGGCCCCCTGCAGCGCCGCCCCGCCGGTGCCGCTGGAGACGGCATCCACCAGCTGGCGATCGCTCCAGGCGCTGAGGCGGGCCAGGGCCAGCACCAGCGCCACCACGGTGCGGTGATAGAAGGCCTCGGTGTGCATGTCCTCGGCCAGCCAGTGCTGCAGGCCCCCCAGGCCCGAGGGCAGCTGCGCCAGTGGATGGGGCCGCAGATAGAACCAGGCCGAGCAGCCGGCGCCGATCAGGGTGGAGGCCAGCAGCGGCCAGCCCCAGGGCCCCCAGCCCGGCAGCGGTGAGAGCGTGTAGACGCCCAGCTGCACCAGCAGCTGCGGCAGGTGCAGCACCAGCCCCATCAGCAGCAGGGTGGGCAGCACCATCAGCCAGAGCACCTCGGCGGAGCGGGTGGTGAAGGCGGTGGGTCGGCCGCCCCAGATCAGGCCGAACACCCGCATCAAGCCGGCGCTCAGCAGGGCGTTGGTGATCAGCACCAGCCCGCCCAGCAGCAGCGGCAGGCCGCTGCTGGCGGTGAGCTGCAGCAGCTCCCGCAGGGCGGCGAAGCCACCGAAGGGCGGCAGTGCCATCAGCCCGGCTGCCCCCACCAGAAAGGCGATGCCCACCAGGGGCCGGCGGCTCCAGAGGCCCCCCAGCTGGGTGAGGTCCTGGGTGACGTTGCTGATCACGATCGTGCCCACCGCCATCAGCATCAGCGCCATCGGCAGCGGATACACCAGCAGCAGGTGATCGGCCACCGCGATACCGCCCAGACCCACCGCCACGAACAGCAGGCCCAGCCAGCTGCTCACCACGAAGCTGAGGGCGCGCTTGACATCGATCTGCCCCAGGGCGATCAGGGCCGCCACCAGCGCCGTGGTGCCGCCGACTCCCACCAGCACCGCCTGCACCAGCGGGCTGAGCACGATCAAGGGCTCCAGGCGCAGCAGCACCCAGGCGCCGCCGATCACCACCACGGAATTGCGCAGCACGGTGGAGGGCAGCGGGCTCTCCATCGCCTCATCCAGCCAGAGGTGCAGGGGGATCTGGGCGCATTTGCCCATCGGTCCGGCGATCAGCGCCAGCAGGATCAGCTGAAATCCGGCCGGCAGCGGCTGACCGTTATTGCTGAGATCCGCCGCCCAGGCCTGCAGGCCATGGAAGTTCCAGGTGCCGGTGATCGGCAGCAGCGCGATCACCCCCGCCAGCAGGATCAGGTCGCCGATGCGCTTGGTGAGGAAGGCATCGCGCGCTCCCTTCACCACCAGCGACTGGTTGTACCAGGTGCCCACGATCACGTAGGTGCCGACGGTGAGCAGCTCCAGCAGCACGTAGCTGAAGAAGATCGAATCGGTGAGCACCAGTCCGCAGAGACCGGCCTCAAAGAAGCTGAGGGCGCCGAAGAAGCGCGGCCAGCCCCAGTCCATCTCCAGGTAGCCGATCGCATAGATCTGCACGAGCACATGCAGGCCGGTGATCACCGTCATGGCGATCAGGCCTGGTTCGCTCACCAGGCCATCGAAACCGATCTGCAGTCCAGCGGTGTGCAGCCAGGTCCACTGGAAGCTGGGCGGCGCGTAGAGCGCGGCGGCGCCGGCGGCGGAGTTGCCGGTGAGCGCGATCAGGGCCAGCAGGCTGTGGCCGAAGGCCAGCGTCACCATGGCCAGGTTGAGGTAGCCCGCCGGCCGTGGACCGGTGCGGGCGATCAGCCCGGGTGACCAGAGCAGGCTGAGGACGGCGCCCACTAGGGGGTAGAGCGGCACCAGCCAGGCGGTGCTGATCCAGGGCAGGGAGCCGATCCAGGGAATGGACCAGGACAACAGGGGAACGCTGAGAGTGGGCGGAACGGTAGTGCCCGCGTCAGCGACCTGGGGCCATCCCAGCCCGACAGCCACCCTTGCCGTTGCTGATCGCCACGGCAAGGTCTGCTGATCAATGGCCGCTCCAGCGACCCGTCGGATCAGGCGAAGCGGCGTCGGCCGTCGTTGAAACCGCTGAAGCTGGTGACCTCACCGCGCTGCGCGCCGCTACCCTCGGACCGGCTGAGCTTCCAGACGTTGCGGCTCAGGCGCCGGGCCCGCAGGCCGCCGCGCTCGACCACCGCCGCGCTGGGCCGGGCCCCCAGCAGCGCCGTCACCTCAGCGGTGCTGAGCGGGGCACCGGTCTGCAGCGCCAGCTGGATCAGCTCCAGGCGCTGGCGCAGAGCGCTGAGATCGGCGGAGCCGCCGTCTTCGGCCTCCGTCCAGCCCCAACCCCGTTCGCCAGCGGCGCCGAGTTTCTGCAGCAGCCCCATGCTGAGCAGCGCCAGGGCCTGATCGGCGGCCATGCCCCGCGCACCGGCTTCGGCCAGCCACTCGGCCATCGCCGGCATCGGCTCGGTTTCGGGCAGGGGATCGGCGGAGCCGCCAGCCGTTGCGCCTGCGGCGGCGGAGTTGGTAGCCATCGATCTGCCCGGCGACTGCCGCGACGGTACCGACTGTGCAGCGGCTGACAAGGGGGCGTCCGGGGCTGCGCCCGCAGCAGGGGCCAAGGCGGCGAACGGTAAGATCGCCGCCAAAGCCCTGGTTCCAAGGTGCGGGCCGGCCGTGTCGCCCGAGGCACCGCAGCGTTCTGCAGGCTCCCGTCGCCCCCCAGCCCTTGCCCTCCACCCGCCGCACTCGAGAGGATCTGGCGCAGCGCGGCGGCCGGCTCCAGTCCCTCGGTGGAGGCACTTCCAGCCGTGGCCCGCTGATCACCGGCACGGTGCTCGACCCCGAGCGGGAGGGTGCCAGCTGCGTGATCACCACCGACAGCGAAGGGGCCCGTCTGGCTCGGATCTCCAGCCATGTGGAGTCGATCGAGCTGCGCACCTACGTGTTCCTCGATTCGCTGCAGCCGCAGCTGGCGGCCTACATGGGCACCGTCAGCCAGGGGTTTCTGCCGATTCCCGGCGACGCCTGTCTCTGGCTGGAGGTGTCCCCGGGCATGGCGGTGCATCGCGTCACCGACATCGCCCTCAAGGCGAGCACGGTGCGCCTCGGCCAGATGATCGTGGAGCGGGCGTTCGGCTCGCTGGCGCTCTATCACCGCGACCAGAGCAATGTGCTGCACTCCGGCGATGTGGTGCTGGAGGCGATCGGCAGCCGCGTGGAGCAGCGCAGCCCGGCCGAAGTCACCTGGACCGAGATCATCCGGGCGATCACCCCGGACCATGCGGTGCTGATCAACCGCCAGAACCGCCGCGGTTCGATGATTCAGGCGGGCATGAGCATGTTCATCCTGGAAACGGAGCCCGCCGGTTATGTGCTGATCGCCGCCAATGAGGCGGAGAAGGCCAGCAACATCACCGTGGTGGATGTGAAGGCCGTGGGCGCCTTCGGTCGTCTCACCCTGGCGGGCCATGAGGGCGATGTGGAGGAGGCTGCCGCCGCCGCCATGCGCGCCATTCACCACATCAACGCCCGCGCCGGCGGCTGAGGCTCCGCTCAGGCCCGTAGGCCCAGCCGTTGCCGCAATCCGGGCGCCAGGGCCCGTGCCGCCTTGCCGCGGCTGCCGAGACGGTCGCGCAGATGGCTGCCCATGCGGGCGTAGCTGCAGCCGGCTTCGCGCACGAAGAAGATCGGGTCGTAGCCGGCGCCGCTGCCATCGGGTTCGCGCAGAATCCGCCCGTGGCAGACGCCTTCGGACTCCAGCACCGTGCGCCCTGTCGGATCGGCCAGGGCCATGGCGGTCACGAAGCGCCCGCCGCGGTAGAGGGAATCACCGAGCTCCTGCAGCAGGCGGTGCACCCGCTCCGGATCGCTGGGGGCGTAGCGGGCCGAATAGAGGCCAGGGGCGCCGCCGAGGGCGTCGACCTCGATGCCGGAGTCGTCCGCCAGGGCCCACTGGCCGGTGAGTCTCGCCACGGTCTCGGCCTTGAGCCGGGCGTTTTCGGCGTAGGTGCTGCCGGTCTCCTCGATCTCCAGCCCCTGGGGCTGCTGCTGCACCGTGAGCTCGGTGACCGCCAGCATCGCGCCGATCTCGGCCACCTTGTGGGGGTTTCCACTGGCGATTACCAGGACCGGCACAGGGCGCAAGCGAAGGCCGCCATTGTGTCGCAGGGCCCTGACCAAGCAATACCTAACGAAATGTTGTGCGCTGATCAGGCGTGCTTATCGGTCGCGGCGAAAACGGTGATGGTCCCTACCGGCCCAATGGCTTGACGGAGGGTCACGCGGGGGAAGAGGGTTGCACGCGAACCTCCACCCCCTCCACCAGGAGCAGGTACATGGCTAACGAAACCATGGGCATTGCCCTCGGCATGATCGAGACCCGCGGTCTGGTGCCGGCCATCGAAGCGGCCGACGCCATGACCAAGGCTGCCGAGGTGCGTCTGATCGCCCGCGAGTTCGTCGGCGGCGGCTACGTCACCGTGATGGTGCGCGGTGAGACCGGTGCTGTGAACGCCGCCGTGCGCGCCGGCGCCGATGCCTGCGAGCGCGTGGGTGACGGCCTGGTGGCTGCCCACATCATTGCCCGCCCGCACCGCGAAGTGGAGCCTGCTCTGAGCGGTAGCGCCGGTTTCGTGGGTTCCAAGGACTGAGTCGTCTGACGCCTGAGCCCTGGGGCTCGGCATCGACCTCTCTCACCCTCTGACCCGACCCATCCGGAGAACCTCCATGGCTAAGAAGTACGACGCTGGGGTTAAGGAGTACCGCGACACATACTGGACTCCTGACTACGTCCCCCTCGACTCCGACCTGCTGGCTTGCTTCAAGTGCACCGGCCAGGAAGGCGTTCCCCGCGAGGAAGTGGCCGCTGCTGTGGCTGCTGAGTCCTCCACCGGCACCTGGTCCACCGTGTGGTCCGAGCTCCTCACCGATCTCGACTTCTACAAGGGCCGCTGCTACCGCATCGAAGACGTTCCTGGCGACAAGGAATCCTTCTATGCCTTCATCGCCTATCCCCTCGACCTGTTCGAGGAAGGCTCCATCACCAACGTGCTGACCTCCCTGGTCGGCAACGTGTTCGGCTTCAAGGCCCTGCGCCACCTGCGCCTGGAAGACATCCGCTTCCCGCTGGCCTTCATCAAGACCTGCATGGGTCCGCCGAACGGCATCCAGGTCGAGCGCGACCGGATGAACAAGTACGGCCGTCCCCTGCTGGGCTGCACCATCAAGCCGAAGCTCGGCCTGAGCGGCAAGAACTACGGCCGCGTGGTGTATGAGTGCCTTCGCGGTGGTCTCGACTTCACCAAGGACGACGAGAACATCAACTCGCAGCCTTTCCAGCGCTGGCAGAACCGTTTCGAGTTCGTGGCCGAAGCTGTGAAGCTGGCCGAACAGGAAACCGGCGAGAAGAAGGGTCACTACCTCAACTGCACGGCAGCGACCCCCGAGGAGATGTATGAGCGCGCCGAGTTCGCTAAGGAACTGGGCCAGCCCATCATCATGCACGACTACATCACCGGTGGCTTCACCGCCAACACCGGTCTGGCGAAGTGGTGCCGCAAGAACGGCATGCTGCTGCACATCCACCGCGCCATGCACGCGGTGATCGACCGTCACCCCAAGCACGGCATCCACTTCCGTGTGCTGGCCAAGTGCCTGCGCCTCTCCGGTGGTGACCAGCTGCACACCGGCACCGTGGTCGGCAAGCTGGAGGGCGACCGTCAGTCGACCCTCGGCTACATCGACCAGCTGCGCGAATCCTTCGTTCCCGAAGATCGCAGCCGCGGTAACTTCTTCGACCAGGATTGGGGCTCCCTCGGCGGCGTGTTCGCTGTGGCCTCCGGCGGTATCCACGTGTGGCACATGCCCGCGCTGGTGAGCATCTTCGGCGATGACTCCGTGCTGCAGTTCGGTGGTGGTACCCACGGTCACCCCTGGGGTTCCGCTGCTGGTGCTGCTGCCAACCGCGTGGCTCTGGAAGCCTGCGTCAAGGCCCGCAACGCCGGTCGCGAAATCGAGCGCGAAGGTCGCGACATCCTGATGGAAGCCGCGAAGCACAGCCCCGAGCTGGCCATCGCCCTCGAGACCTGGAAGGAAATCAAGTTCGAGTTCGACACCGTCGACAAGCTCGACGTCAACTGAGCCTGCTTTGACGGTGAGGGTGAGGAATCTCATTCCTCCCCTGCCGTCAATGATTGGGACAGGACTTCGAACCCACAACCGGTTCATTCATTCCATCCACCTCAAGGATCCCCATGCCCTTCAAGAGCACCGTGGGTGACTACCAAACAGTCGCCACCCTGGAGACCTTCGGCTTCCTCCCGCCGATGACCCAGGACGAGATCTACGATCAGATCGCCTACATCATTGCCCAGGGTTGGAGCCCGCTCGTTGAGCACGTCCACCCCAGCAATTCCATGGCCACCTACTGGTCCTACTGGAAGCTGCCCTTCTTCGGTGAGAAGGATCTGAGCGTGATCGTGAACGAGCTCGAAGCTTGTCACCGCGCTTACCCCGACCACCACGTACGCCTCGTGGGCTACGACGCCTACACCCAGAGCCAGGGTGCCTGCTTCGTGGTGTTCGAAGGCCGCTGATTTCAGCCGCCTCAGCAACTCCACCGTGATGAAGGGATCGGTGGCTGCCTGGCAACTGCGGTTGCGCAGTGCTTCGCCGACGATCCCTCTCCGCTGAACCCTCAGGGTTCTGCGCGCTGCCAGCAGCATCGGCTTCGGCCGTCTGCGGCTGCAGAACCCTTCCCTTCCAACAAGATTTCCATTCGACGGGCGGACATGGCCAGCACATCCAGCCGGGAAGCAGCACTCGAGCGCCGCCGGGCCCTCACCAACGGTGGCAAGAAGGCCGCTGCTCGCTTCACCTCCGGTGGAAGCCGCACGCGCACCGCTGCCGACGCCCGTCCGACCCGTACCCAGGTGGCTCCTGTTGCTCCTCCGGCAGCCGCCATCCCTGCGGCCCCCAGCCCCACCGCCAGCAGCGCGGCGGCCCTGAGCCGCCCCAGCCGCAGCCTCGGCGCCAGCTCCCTCTCGAGCGGCAGCGGCCGCAGCAGCTCCAGCGCTGGCCGCCAGGTGCGCCCTGTCAGCAATCCCAGCCGTGAGCTGGTGCTCGCCCGCCGCGAAGCCCTGAGCCGTGGCGGCAAGCGCGCCGACAAGACCAAGGACCGCAGCCGCGCTGACGCGGCCAAGGCCGCCGCTTCCGCCAAGACCACGGCCACCGCCGCTGCTCCTGCTGAGCACAAGTGCAAGTGCCAGGAGCACCAGGCCAGCGCTCCGGCCAGCAGCGCTCGCACCGCCAGCCTGTCGCTGAGCAGCCGCTCCGCCGCTCCGGCCAGCAGCAGCTCCAACGCGGCCAAGCGCAGCGCCAGCCAGAAGGGCACCGCCCAGCACAACCCCAGCCGCGCGCTGGTGCTGGCCCGCCGTGATGCCCTCGCCAAGCGCGGCAAGTCGGCCAGCACCACCGCCAAGAGCGGTGCCTCGGCTGTGGTTCGCCAGGGCAACCCCGACCTCAGCACCCGCGAGCTGGCTCAGAAGCTGCGGGAGCTGAAGAACAAGAGCGGTTCCGCCGGCATCGTGCGCACCGGCAGTGGCACCGGTGCCACCCGTCCCAGCGGCCCCAACCGCAAGGGCGCCCGCCAGGCCGCGGAGGCCAGCCTGAAGGTGGGCGTGAGCGAAACCATCTCCGGCCAGACCATCACCGGCACCCAGGCCAACCGTTCGGTGAAGACCACCGGTAACGAGGCCGCCACCTGCCGCACCATCACCGGCACTGAATACCTCGGTGCCGAGGTGTTCCAGACCTTCTGCGCCACTCAGCCCGCCGGCCCGGTGCAGCCTGCCAAGGTGCGCGTGACCGCCACCAGCCACGGCAACCGCGTCACCGGCAACGAGGTGGGCCGCAGCGAGAAGGTCACCGGCGATGAGCCCGGCACCTGCAAGACCGTCACCGGCACCGAGTACATCTCCGCCAACCAGTCGGCCGCCTACTGCGGCACCAGCACCCCCTCGGTGCGCAAGGTGGGCCGCAGCAGCACCCTCGGCGGCCAAGCCGTGAGCGGTGTGATGGTGGGCCGCAGCGAGAAGGTCACCGGCGATGAGCCCGGCTCCGGCCGTCAGCTCACCGGCGACCAGTATCTGGGCGCCGAAGCCCCGATCGGTGGCAGCGCTCCCGCCAAGGTGGCCAGCCTGCAGACCCTGCGCGGCACCGGTATCACCGGTACCCACGTGGGCCGCAGCCAGCGTGTCACCGGCGATGAGCCCGGCAGCTGCCGCCTGGTGACTGGCGATGAGTACATCGGCGCCCAGCAGTACGACCAGTTCTGCGGCACCGCTCCCGCCGCCGAGGCTCCCAAGGTGGGCTTCAGCATCACCAACCGCAATCAGGTGGTCAGCGGCACCCGCACCGGCCGCTCCTCCAAGGTCACCGGCGATGAGCCCGGCACCTGCAAGGCCGTCACCGGCACCCCCTATGCCGGTCTGGAGCAGGCCGCTGATTACTGCGGCAGCCGCGATGTACGCAGCATCCGCGAGCGCACCCCCGTTCGTGGTGCCAACCGCATGAGCGGCATCCAGCCCGGCATCGGTGGTGTGATGACCGGCGCCGAGCGCGGCGCCTGCGAGGACATCACCGGCACCCCCTACGTGGGCGCTGATCAGCAGCAGGAGGCCTGCGGCGCCGCCGCCATCGGCGATGCGGACTTCCCCCAGCCCCTCGACGGCAGCAAGCCCTGGCAGCAGTTCAGCGTGCAGTCGCCCGCCCGCGCCGCCCAGGCGAACCGTGAGGCCCGTTCGGCCGTGACCGGCACCAGCTACGAGCAGGGAGGACGGATCACCGGCCCTTTTGACATGGCCGGCGGCAAGGTGACTGGCACTGAACAGTTCCGCTTTGACCGCCGTGGCGCCCAGCTGTCCCGCGGCCCGATCGCCAACCCCAACGCCGCCATCATCGAGCCGGCTGCCGCCGCTGCTGAGGAGCGTCCCGTCTCCCGCGTCACCGGCGAGGGTTCTGGTACCAAGATCACCGGCGACGACTGGGATCGTGGCGAGCGCGTCACCGGCACCGAGGGCAGCTCCGCCCGCCGCCGCAACCCCACGCGCGTCGGTCCGATGAGCGCCATGCCGGGCTTTCAGTCGAAGCGCAATGAGGACGTGCCCCAGCCCGTCAGCCGCGTCACCGGCTCCAGCGGCAACACCAGCGCCGGTTCGCTGATCACCGTCTCCGGCGGCGCCCGCGGCTGATCCGATGCCACGTCGTCCGGTCGCCAGCAGCCGGCCCCTGGCGCCGACGGCCCCGCGCCGTCGGCCGGGCATGGCTGATCCTTCCTCCAACCCCGAGCTTCCTGCTGCTGACGGCACCAGCGCTGGCGGCGAACCCGTCAAGCTGCGCGGCACCCGGGCCCGGGCGGCCATGCAGCAGGCCCGCAGCCTGAGCCCCAGCGGCCTCGCTGCCAGCCCGCAGCGCCGCGGCCGCCAGCGTTCAGCCAGCACTGGCGGCAGCAGCGGCCAGCGCCCGGTGGCATCCGTCCCGGCGCCCCAGCCCCAGCGCCGCGCTGCGGTCCAGGGAGGTCATCCCCTCACCGACGCTGCCGCCAACGCCGCTCTCGCCGCCTACGACGCCAGCGTCAAGCACCGCTTCGATCGCATCGTGCCGGTGCTGAAGCAGCTCTCGGCGCTGCAGCACGAAGCTGATTTTGTCGCCGAGGCGCAGCGCCTGGCCCGCGCTGAACTCGGCCATGAGCTCCCCCTGCCGGTGCTCGAGCGCGCCTGGACCAGCCAGCTGGACATGCGCACCCTGTTCGCCTGGTGCCTGTTTGAGGCCTACGAGCAGACCAGCAACGACTTCTTCAACAGTGATCCCCTGCAGGGTCAGGCCGGCTCTGCCAGCGCTGAGGCCTTCAACGGCTTCCTGCTGTCCTGCGGCTTCCATCTGCTGGACATCACCCCCTGCGCTGACGGCCGTCTCGCCCACGCGATCGCCTACGCCCTGCGCTTGCCCTACAGCTCGGTGCGCCGTCGGTCCCATGCCGGTGCCTTGTTCGACGTCGAGAACACGGTCAACCGCTGGGTGAAGACCGAGCACCGCCGCTACCGCGAAGGGCTGCCCAATCCGGCCCACGAGGACACCCGCTACCTCAAGGTGGTGCTGTATCACTTCAGCTCCCTAGACCCCAGCCATGAGGGCTGCGCCGCCCATGGCAGCGATGACGCCAAGGCCGCCAGCTGTGGTCTGGCGCGTCTGAAGGATTTCCAGCAGGCCGTGGAGAACAGCTTTTGCTGCGGCGCCTCCGTGGATCTGCTGCTGGTGGGCCTCGACACCGACACCGACGCCATCCGCGTGCATGTGCCCGGCATGGATGGCAGCACCAACCTGGAGCGCTGGCTGGATGCGCGGGATGTCTATGACGCCACCCGTCAGCTCAGCCCCGAGCAGGGCCGCGAGCGCATCGCCCAGCTGGTGCAGCAGGCGGCGGCGGCCAGCCCCGATCCGGGCATGGTTCAGCTGATCAGTCGGCTGCTGGAGCACAACATCTCCCAGATCGACTACGTGCAGCAACAGCACGGTGGTCATTACGGCGATGCCGGCCATGCCGAACGCTTCATCGGCGTGGGCATCGGCTTCAAGGAGATCCACCTGCGCAATCTCACCTACTTCGCCTATATGGACACGGTGGAGGAGGGCGCACCTGATCTCGACGTGGGCATCAAGATCTTCAAGGGTCTGAATGTCTCCCGCGGCCTGCCGGTGCCCGTGGTGCTGCGCTTCGACTATCACGGTCAGGTGCCGGGTGCCCGCGAGCGCGCCGTGCGCCATGGCCAGCGCACCCTGGCCGCCATCCAGGAGCGCTATGCCGAGCTCTGCCAGCAGGGCCTGCTGCATGCCCTGATCACCGTGCGCGATCAGGACCGTCACGTCCCGGCCGAAGCGGTAGGGTCCACGATCACGTTCGACACCGGAGGAGGGCACTGAGATGCTGATCTGCAAGGTGGTGAAGCCGCTGGTTTCCACCAACCGCATCCCCGATTTCGAGCACAAGCACCTGCAGGTGGTGCTCGATGGCAGCACCCAGAAGGTGGCCGTCGATGCCGTCGGTGCCGTTCCCGGTGACTGGGTGTTGTGCGTGGGCAGCTCCGCCGCCCGTGAAGCCGCCGGCAGCAAGTCGTATCCCAGCGATCTGACGATCGTGGGGATTATTGATCACTGGGACCCCGAGGCCGCCAAGGCCGAAGCGGCGCGCATCGCCGGCGGGGGCAAGTGATGGAGATCATGCAGGTGGTCGGTTCGCTGGTGTGCACCCAACGGGTGGGCGGCCTGGACCACTCCAACCTGCGGGTGCTCCGCAACAACAAGGGCAAGTTCAACGTCGCCGTTGATCCAGTGGGTGCCTCTCCCGGCAACTGGGTGTTCACTGCCAGCGGTTCGGCCGCCCGCCTCGCCTGCCCCAACCCCACCGTGTTCACCGATCTGACGATCGGCGGAATCATCGATTTCTGGGAGCCGGATGGCTGACGGAGGGCTTGCTCTTCGCTCCGGTCCCGCTTCCCTCCTCCCTTCCCCACACCATGGCCAGCTCCAGCAGCCCCGCCCCCACCAGCAGCGCATCGGCCGCCAGCAGCGCCGCCGCTGCTCCCAGCGCTGGTAGCGCCACTCCCACCCCTGCGGCCGCCACCGCCAGCAGCAGCGCTGCCGCCGCGGCAGCCAACGCAGCGGCCACGCCGGTGAAGGCCAGCACCGCCGCCAAGGCAAGCACCGCCAAGCC
>CBFHOT010000037.1:0-18253 GCA_965657465.1 Cyanobacteriota bacterium
CGGCCTCGGCGATCAGACCCAGCAGCGTGCTCTTGCCGGAGCCATTGGCGCCGATGATTCCCACCCGGTCCTCGGGGCTGAAGTCGTAACTGAAGTCCTGCAGCAGCGGCGCCGCCCCGCTCTGGTGCGCCTCGGGGCAGGCCCAGATGCTGAGCTCCTGCGCCTCGATCGCCCGCTTGCCCAGGCGCCGCTGGTTGCTGGCCAGGCTCAGCTCGCCCTTCTGCTGCCGCTTCGGCGTCTCCTGCATCGCCTCGATCCGCTGGATCCGCGCCTTCTGCTTGGTGCTGCGCGCCTTCGGTCCGCGCTTCAGCCACTCCAGCTCCCGGCGCAGCACGCTGCGCAGCTTGGCCTCGCTGGCCTCCGCGGAGGCCTCCTCCTCCGCCTGGCGGGCCAGGTAGTAGGCGTAGTTGCCGTCGTAGCTGCGCGCTTCGCCCCGATCCACCGCCACGATCCGCCGCGTCACCTGATCGAGCACGTAGCGGTCGTGGGTCACCAGCACCAGCGCCCCCGGGAAGCGCGCCAGATAGCCCTGCAGCCATTGCACCCCATCGGCATCGAGGTGGTTGGTGGGTTCATCCAGCAGCAGCACATCCGGTTCCGCCACCAGCGCCGCCGCCAGGGCCAGGCGCTTGCGGTAGCCGCCGGAGAGATCCCCCACCCGCCGGTTCACATCGCCTACGCCGAGGCGCTCCAGCACCTCGCGGATCTGCTGCTCCAGCCCCCAGGCCTGGCTCTGGTCCATGCGGGCATTGAGCTGGCCGAGCTCCGCCATCAGGGCGGTGTCGTCCTCGCCGCGGGCATGGGCCTGCGCCAGGGCCTCGCTCACGGCGGTGTAGCGCCCCAGCAGCTCCATCTTTTCGCCGCTGCCGGCGAACACCTGCTCGAGCACGGTGCGTTGCGGATCCAGCTCCGGTTCCTGCCCCACCAGCACCACCCGGGCCTGGGGAGCCGTGCGCCGCTCCCCGTCTCCCGGCGGCTCCTCGCCGGCGAGCACCTTCAGCAGCGTGCTCTTGCCGGCGCCGTTGGGGCCGATCAGGCCCAGCCGTTCGCCGGGCCCCACGTGCAGGGTGAGGTTCTCAAACAGGGTGCGGATGCCGTAGTCCTTGCGGACCCCCACCAGGCTGATCACACTCACGCGGTCGCGGTTCGGCGCTGCTCTTCCAGATAAGCAAACACGCTCTTGTCGCCCACGTCCGCCGCCGCCGCCATCGGCAGCTTGCGCAGGCAGAGCACCAGCAGCAGGGCCGCCTCCAGCGCCAGCAGCCGGCCCACCAGCAGCGGTGGCAGCAGGCCGCTGAGGTGCCCCAGCAGCGCGACGGGCAGCAGCAGGGTCACGCCGATCGCCTCCGGCCGCCGGAAGCAGAAGAACTCCTTGAAGCCGATGCCGGCCAGGGCGGCGAACAGGGGCCCGATCGCCCAGATCCAGCGCCCGTCAGCGGTCACCTGGCTGGCCATCGCCTCTGGCCCCACCCGCCAGGCCAGGCCCAGCAGCCCCAGGCAGCCCACCAGCCAGAGCGCCTGCAGCGCCTGGTGCAGCGGGCGCAGGTAGATGTGAATCCAACGCAGGGCCAGGCCGATGCCCGCCGCCAGCGGCAGCAGCCACAGCCAGGCCCCTTCACCGCCGCGCCAGTGCCACTGCAGCAGCAGCGCCGCCTGGGCCAGGGCCGCCAGCCCCAGGCTGAGGCGGTAGCCCAGCACCTCGCGGCGGTCGACGGCGGTGATCCGGTAGGGGCCGTAGACCCCCTGCAGTTCCGGGCCGTCGCCCTCAGGCTGGGCTGTGGTCGTGGTCATCGCCGCCGGGCCAGTCAGCCACCAGTGTGGCCAGATCGGGCCCTGCCGGGACGATGCCTGAGGGGTGCAGCGGGAACAGGGCGCCGAAGTAGTCGCGCCGCCAGGCCGCTGCATCGCAGGTGGCCGCCACCCCCGCCAGGCGGTGGAAGCGGCTGCGCCAGCGCCAGAGGGCCGGCAGCTGCCAGAGGGGGCGGCGGCTGACGCCGAACAGGGGGGCGTAGACCAGCTCCAGGCGGATCAGGGTGGGAAACAGCTGCACATCCGCCAGGCTCGGCGCTGCACCGCTCAGCCAGGGATCGCCGCCGGTCAGCTGGGTTTCCAGCGCCTCCAGGCAGTGGAAGAGCGCGGTTTCGGCGGCGTCGTAGGCGGCCTGGTTGCGGGCGAAACCGCAGCGGTAGACCCCGTCGTTGACTTCCCCCTGCAGCCGCTCGCGCCAGCGTTGCGTCGCCTGGCGCTGCTCGGGGGGATCGAGGTCCGGCGCGGCGGCGGTGCTGGGCCAGCGGTTGAGCAGTTCGATCAGCCTGGCGCTCTCGCCTACCACCACCGCTGCAGGCTCCTTGGCCACCAGCAGCGGCACCGTGGCCCGCACGCCCGGCGCGGCCCCGCAGCGGCGGTAGAGCTCCAGCAGGGTGCTGCAGCCGGCGAAGGGCTGCACGAACCGCCAGCGACCGGCCTGGGGGTCGGGCTCCACCACCACCAGCTCGATGCTCGGCTGCAGCTGCCGCAGGCTCCACACCAGCCAGGCGCGGTGCGCCCAGGGGCAGCTGCGGCCCACGATCAGGGCGTGGCCGCCAGGGGTGCCGGCGTCGGCCGGCAGGGTTGGCGGCGCGCTGAAACCGGCTTCGGGCCGGCGGTAGTGGCCCTGGGCATCGGCCGGCCCCAGCCCCTCCATCAGCTGCAGCCATTGCCAGTGCCAGGCGCTGCGCACGCTCCGCACCAGCCAGGCAGGGGGTGTCAGGGCGGCTCCAGCGGCATCGCAGCGACTCTGGACCGGATCCGGTTGAAAATCCACTGCAGTGCGGCAGCGCGGCGATGGTGGGAGCGACGGTGCAGAGGGCAGAGAGAGCGGTGCTGGTGGTGGCGGGGACCCACGGCAATGAGCGCAATGCCCCCTGGCTGCTGCAGCACTGGCGCCGCCATCCCGGCAGCCTGGCCACGGCCGGCCTGGCCCTGGAGCTGGAGATCGGCAACCCCGCCGCCTGGGCCGCCAACGCCCGCTACCGCGACCGCGATCTCAACCGCTGCTTTCAGCCGGATCGGCTGGCGGCACCATCCAGCGAGGCCGATCCGCTCGAGCTACAGCGGGCCCGGGAGCTGCTGGATCGCTTCGGGCCTGCCGGTGCGCGGGCCTGTGCGGTGGCCCTGGATCTGCACAGCACGACCAGCGCCATGGGCAATGCGCTGGTGCTCTACGGGCGCCGGCCGGCGGATCTCGCCCTGGCGGCTGCCCTGCAGGGACGCCTCGGCCTGCCGGTGTATCTGCATGAGGCCGATGCCAGCCAGACCGGCTTTCTGGTGGAGCGCTGGCCCTGCGGCCTGGTGATCGAGGTGGGGCCGGTGCCCCAGGGGGTGATTCAGGCGCCGATCTGCCGCCAGACGCAGCTGGCCCTGGAGGCCGCCCTTGCGGTGCTGGCGGAGGCCCGCCTCGGCCGGCTGCGGCTGCCCCGCCAGCTGGTGGTGCACCGCCATCTGCTCAGCCTCGATCTGCCCCGCGATGACGCCGGTGCACCTCTGGCCTGCCTGCATCCCCGCCGTCAGCACCGCGACTGGCAGCCGATCCGCCCGGGCGATCCGCTGTTCCTCGACGCCGCCGGCCGCAGCATCGGCTATGCACCACCGCCGGCCCTCGCCTCCCGCGGGCTGGCCGAGGACGCTGTGGTGGTGCCCGTGTTCATCAACGAAGCCGCCTATGGCGAAAAGGGGATCGCCCTCAGCCTCACCCAGCGCGAAGGCTGGACGCCCCAGCCCAGCTGGGGCGCAGCGTTGCAGGATCTGGCGGCCGGCCTGCGGCTCTGCGAGGCAGCCCGGACGCCCTGATCCAGGCCGCGTCAGTTCGGGGTGGTCGCCTCGCCCGGCTGGGGCTGCGGCTCCTGTTGCTGCGCGCCGGGCGCTGCCTCCGCCTCGCCGCCCGGGCGGGGGCTGCCGTTGTAGAGCACCGCATCCACGGAGCGGCCGTCGGCGGAGATGCGGATCTCGCTTTCGACGGTCGCCGGCAGCTGGAACTGCTCCCAGCCGGGAGCGCCGCCGAGGAAGCGGAACACGAAGCCGCTGCTCTCGCGGCTGAGGATGCAGGGGTTGTTGCTGATGCCGGCGTACATGCAGCTCGCTGGCCGGTAGAGCCCCAGGCCGCCGTTGAGGCGGGTGGCGGTTTCCCGCGCCAGGTTGATGCCCCGCTGCAGACCCTGGGATTCCGCCTTGATCGTCTCGATCCGTTCCAGGGTGCGGTCGGTGAGCGGGGTGGCGGCGTCCCCGTCGCCGGTGTTGGTCGCGTCCTGGGCGCGGCCTATAGAGGCTGGGCCCAGCGGCACCAGCGCGGCGGTGAGCAGGGCGAGGGAGCTGAGCAGCAGGCGGCCCGGTGCGGGACGTGACATGGGAACGGGTCGGCTGCCTTACCTCAACGCCCGCGTGCCGGCACTGTCAAGCGGCGCTCAGCCGCACACCAGGGTGGCCTGTTCCTTGGTGCAGGGCAGGTCACTGCTGGTGCCGTCAGCCCAGTAAATGCGCAGACGGTCGTCTTCCGTGCCGGTGCGCAAGGTGAGCGACTTCACCGGTCCGGCCGGGGGCTTGCCGGCGCTGTCCGCGCCGTTCTGCACGTTCAGGTTGTTGAGCTTCTGCTCCAGCTGCTGCAGTTTCAGCTCGAGCTGCTCCTGGCGTTGCAGCAGCTGGCGGTCCTGGGCCGATGGCGCGCCGCCGCCGGGCAGCAGCTGGCAGCCACCGAGCAGCAGGCCGCAGACCGCTGCTCCAGCCCCCAGCACCCCCAATGCGAGACGCCGCGACGGCGGCTGGATCGGCTGCAGGGGATCGGCCTGCAGCAGTTGCTGCGCTGCCGGCTGAAGGGGCTGGCGCAACAACCGAGGCTGAAACAGGGGCCGGCGGGAGAGGGGAGCCATGCCGATGGGCAGGGAAGTCCCGCACCTCTAGCAGTGTCAGGCGGCCTCGGCTACCCGCTCACTCCAGTAAACGACCGCGCCGAGCCGCTCCAGCTCGCTGTGGCGGTGGCGGGCCTGGTCGATCGACACGACTTCCTGACGGCGTTCGCCGTTGAGGTACCAGCAGAGCAGGACCATGACGTTGAGCCGGTGGCTGCAGACCGGTCGTGGGCTGATCTGAGGCTGCACGGGCCGGGCACCGCTCGCCAGCGGTGAGGGCCGGATTGCCGATCGGGCGCGCGCCCCGCAAAGCCCCTTCACAAACCGCGCAATCTTGCGTTACATTTGCTGGTGACGGGATTCCGTCCCCGGCGGGAAACCGCCCTACTTACCCAGGACGACCGGCTCGCCGGTTGCCCGCACTCTCTCGTTCTCATGACCACCACTCTCCAGCAGCGCTCCGGCGCTTCCAGCTGGCAGCAGTTCTGTGAGTGGGTCACCTCCACCAACAACCGCCTCTACGTGGGCTGGTTCGGTGTGCTGATGATCCCCACCCTGCTGGCTGCGACCATCTGCTTCATCGTGGCGTTCATCGCCGCTCCCCCCGTTGACATCGACGGCATCCGTGAGCCCGTGGCCGGCTCCCTGCTGTACGGCAACAACATCATCTCCGGTGCTGTTGTGCCTTCCAGCAACGCCATCGGCCTGCACTTCTATCCCATCTGGGAAGCCGCCAGCCTCGACGAGTGGCTGTACAACGGCGGTCCGTTCCAGCTGGTGATCTTCCACTTCCTCATCGGCATCTACGCCTACATGGGTCGTGAGTGGGAACTCTCCTACCGCCTGGGCATGCGCCCCTGGATCTGCGTGGCCTACAGCGCCCCCGTGGCTGCTGCTTCGGCTGTGTTCCTGGTGTACCCCTTCGGTCAGGGCTCCTTCTCGGATGCCATGCCCCTGGGTATCAGCGGCACCTTCAACTACATGCTGGTGTTCCAGGCTGAGCACAACATCCTGATGCACCCCTTCCACATGCTGGGTGTGGCTGGTGTGTTCGGCGGCAGCCTGTTCTCTGCCATGCACGGCTCGCTGGTGACCTCCAGCCTTGTGCGTGAAACCACCGAGTCTGAGTCCCAGAACTACGGCTACAAGTTCGGCCAAGAGGAAGAGACCTACAACATCGTGGCTGCCCACGGTTACTTCGGTCGCCTGATCTTCCAATACGCCAGCTTCAACAACAGCCGCAGCCTGCACTTCTTCCTGGCTGCCTGGCCTGTGATCGGCATCTGGTTTACCGCCCTGGGCGTGAGCACCATGGCCTTCAACCTGAACGGTTTCAACTTCAACCAGTCGATCCTCGATGGCCAGGGCCGCGTCCTGAACACCTGGGCCGATGTGCTGAACCGCGCTGGTCTGGGCATGGAAGTGATGCACGAGCGCAACGCTCACAACTTCCCCCTCGACCTGGCTGCTGCCGAAGCCACCCCCGTGGCTCTGACCGCCCCCAGCATCGGCTGAGGCGAACCAGCACTCCTGTGTTTAACCAGGGCTCCTTGCGGGAGCCCGGACGGAATCCCAGAGCCCCCGCCCCGGCGGGGGCTTTTTGTTGTTGCACAAGGCCTGTCCAGCTCCGTGCTCCCATGCCGCTCGGTAGGCTCCAGCGAGCGCATCGGCACCATGGGCAGCAGCTTCGGCCAGCTCTTTCGCATCAGCACCTTCGGTGAATCCCACGGCGGTGGCGTGGGGGTGATCGTGGACGGCTGCCCGCCAAGGCTGAAACTGGATCTCGAAGCCATTCAGGCCGAACTCGACCGGCGCAAACCCGGCCAGAGCAAGATCACCACACCCCGCAAGGAAGACGATCGCGTCGAGATCCTCAGCGGTCTGCTCGATGGCGTGACCCTGGGCACCCCGATCGCGATGGTGGTGCGCAACAAGGATCAGCGCCCCGGCGATTACAAGGAGATGGAGGTGGCCTTCCGGCCCTCCCACGCCGACGCCACCTATCAGGCCAAATACGGCATCCAGGCCCGCAGCGGCGGCGGCCGCGCTTCAGCCCGGGAAACGATCGGCCGGGTGGCCGCCGGTGCGATCGCCAAGCAGCTGCTGGCGCAGGCCCACGGCACCGAGGTGATCGCCTGGGTGCGCCGCATCCACGATCTGGAGGCCACCGGCATCGATCCGGCCACGGTGGATCTGGCGGCGGTGGAGAGCAACATCGTGCGCTGCCCCGATGCCGCCATGGCGGAGCGGATGGTGGAGCGCATCGAAGCGATCGGCCGCGAGGGCGATTCCTGCGGCGGCGTGATCGAGTGTGTGGTGCGCAACGTGCCGGTGGGGCTGGGCATGCCGGTGTTCGACAAGCTGGAGGCCGACCTGGCCAAGGCGGTGATGTCGCTGCCGGCCACCAAGGGCTTTGAGATCGGCTCCGGCTTCGCCGGCACGCTGCTCAAGGGCAGTGAGCACAACGATGCCTTCCTGCCCAGCGAGGGCGGCCGCCTGCGCACCGCCACCAACAACTCCGGCGGCATCCAGGGCGGCATCAGCAACGGCGAAGCGATCACGATCCGCGTGGCCTTCAAGCCCACCGCCACGATCCGCAAGGAGCAGCAGACGATCAACGCCGCCGGCGAGGCCACAACCCTGGCCGCCAAGGGACGCCACGACCCCTGCGTACTGCCGCGGGCGGTGCCGATGGTGGAGGCGATGGTGGCGCTGGTGCTCGCCGATCACCTGCTGCGTCAGCAGGGGCAGTGCAGCCTCTGTTGAATGGGGTGGTGCCTCGGGCGCTGCGGCTGAGCCGGAGCGGCGGCTTTCGAGCGGCTCCGTGCCGAGATGGAATCAGGCTGAGGGGGGATCAGAGCTGAGGGCCGCTCAAAGGCGCTGCAACAGGGCCGCCAGGGCCTGCCAGGCCGCTTCATCCTGCAAGGAGCCGCCCAAAGCCACCGCATCGACGCCGCCCGCCAACCAGGCCTCCACCTGATCGGGGCCGAGGCCGCCGGCCGCGATGCAGCCGGGCAGACCGCCGAGGGGCTGACGCAGCGAGCGCCAGTAGCCCGGGCCCAGCGGCGCGGCGGGGAACAGCTTCAGCAGCGGGCAGCCCAGCCGCCGGGCTTGATGCACCTCGCTGGGGGTCATCACCCCCGGCACCAGAGCCAGCCCCAGCTGGCGGGCGCGCAGGATCAGCGCTGGATCCAGCACCGGCGACACGGCGTACCGCAGCCCGGCTGCAGCGGCGGCCTCCAGGGCCACCGGCTCGCACACCGACGCCACCCCCAGACTGAGACCCGGGAAGCGGGCCACCAGCTCAGCCACCTGATCAGCCCAGGCGGCATCACTGCTCCAGGCCAGCTCCACATGGCGCAGCCCGAGGGTCTGGAGGCGCTGCAGCTGAGGCGCCAGCGCCTGCGGCTGCTCAGCGCGAAGCACCACCAGCAGGGGCTGGTGGTGCAGGGCCCTCAGCAGGCTGAGGGCAGGTTCGTCAGGCTCAGACGTATTCGGCAACGCGCACGTCGCGGCGGATCAGCAGCTCCTGCAGATCCTCGGCATCGACGGTTTCGCGCTCCACCAGCATCTCGGCCAGCTCATCAAGCACCGAGCGGTTGTTGACGAGCACATCGGTGGCGCGGCGGTAGGCCTCGGCCACCAGCTGGCTCACCTCCTCATCGATGGCGGCGGCGGTGTCTTCGGAGAAGTCGCGCTCGGCGGCGATGTCGCGGCCGAGGAACATGCCGCCCTGGCTGCGGCCCAGGGCCACAGGGCCGAGGCGATCGCTCATGCCGAAACGGGTGACCATCTGGCGGGCCACGCGGGCCACCTGCTGCAGGTCGTTGGAGGCGCCGGTGGTGACTTCGTCATCGCCGTAGACGATCTCCTCGGCCACGCGGCCGCCGAGAGCCACCGCCATCTGGTTCTGCAGATAGGCGCGGGAGTAGAGGCCCGACTCCATCCGCTCTTCAGAGGGGGTGAAGAAGGTGAGGCCACCGGCATTGCCGCGGGGAATGATCGAGATCTTCTGAACGGGGTCGTAGTCGGGCATCAGAGCCCCCACCAGGGCGTGACCCGCCTCGTGGTAGGCCACCAGGCGCTTGCGCTTCTCGCTCATCACCCGATCCTTCTTCTCGGGGCCGGCCATCACGCGCTCGATGGCGTCGTTCACCTCATCCATCGAGACTTCGGTGAGCTGGCGGCGGGCCGCCAGGATCGCCGCCTCATTGAGCAGGTTGGAGAGGTCGGCACCGGTGTAGCCCGGGGTGCGGCGGGCGATCTTGTCGAGATCCACGTCCTTGGCGAGGGTCTTGCCGCGGGCGTGCACCTCCAGGATCTGCAGGCGGCCGTTGTAGTCGGGGCGGTCGACCACAACCTGGCGGTCGAAGCGACCGGGACGCATCAGCGCCGCATCGAGCACGTCGGGGCGGTTGGTGGCCGCCACGATGATGATGCCGGTGTTGCCCTCAAAGCCGTCCATCTCGGTGAGCAGCTGGTTGAGGGTCTGCTCGCGCTCGTCATTGCCGCCGCCGAGACCGGCGCCACGCTGACGGCCCACCGCGTCGATCTCGTCGATGAAGACGATGCAGGGGGCATTCTTCTTGGCCTGCTCGAACAGGTCGCGCACGCGGCTGGCGCCCACGCCCACGAACATCTCGACGAACTCCGAACCGGAGATCGAGAAGAAGGGCACGCCGGCCTCACCGGCCACGGCCTTGGCCAGCAGGGTCTTGCCGGTACCCGGAGGGCCCACCAGCAGCACACCCTTGGGGATCTTGGCGCCGACGGCGGTGAAGCGATCGGGGTTCTTAAGGAAGTCGACGACTTCGGTGAGCTCGAGCTTGGCGCCCTCGATGCCGGCCACATCGCCGAAGGTCACCTGGGTCTGGGGCTCCATCTGCACCCGGGCCTTGCTCTTGCCGAAGTTCATGGCGGGGTTGCCGCCGCCGCCCTGGGCGCGGCGCAGCAGGAAGAACAGGCCGCCGAGCAGCAGCAGCGGGAACACCAGGCTGCCCACCGCCTGCTGCCAGGCCGCGGGCTCGCGGCTGGGCTGCACGGCGATATCGACGTCGTGGTCGGTGAGCAGCTTGAGCAGATCCTTGTCGGGGGCGAGGTTGACGACGGCACGGCGGCCGTCGTTCTCCACCACCTGGGCGGTGCCGCGATCGGGGGCGATCAGCACCCGCGACACCTCATTGGCCTGCACAGCCTCCACGAAGTCGCTGTAGCGCAGGGTGCGCGTGGCGCTGGCGGGATCGGGTCGATCGAGGAAGGCCGTGCCCACAGCGATCATCACGATCACCAGGAGCACGTACAGCCCCGCGTTGCGCCAACGCTTTTTCACGGCCCTCGCCTCTGCTGAGAAAGAAGTAACGGAATGTTAACCGGCCTGCGGCCGCCTCAGGCGGCGGCGCGCAGCACCTCCACCACGCTACGGAAGGCGAACCACTCGGGGATCTCCTCACCGCCGCGCACCATCTGGCGGAACTGGGTGCCGCTCAGCTTCTTCACATGCAGGCCCTTGGCCTGGGCGTGCTCAGCGGTCACGTAGCCCTCCTCCTCGGTGTAGACGAGGTTGAGCGAGGGCACGGTCTCCATGCCCAGCTCGGCGGCGTTGTCGCGGGCGAAGTCCTGGGCCTGGTAGGGACCGTAGAAGTCATCGCCGGTGAGCGAGCTCTTGCAGCCCGCCATGTCGCGGCCAATGATGAAGTGGGTGCAGCCGTAGTTCTTGCGGATGATCATGTGCTGCAGCGCCTCGCGCGGGCCGGCCATGTGCATCGAGTAGGGCAGGTAGGCCCAGCGGATGCGGGGGTTGTTGACCTCCTCGGCCAGACGCTCGTAGGTCTGGAAGCGCACCTCGCCGGCGATGTCATCCTCCTGGGTGGGACCGCAGGTGGGGTGCACCAGCACCACACCGCCTTCGCTGACGTTGTCGGCGTGCAGGGCGCGGGTGAACAGCTCGTAGTGGGCGCGGTGGATGGGGTTGCGGCACTGGAAGGCCACGACGCTCTCCCCCTCGGGCAGGGAGGCGCGCACCTCGGCCGGGGTCTTGCAGGGGAAGACGCGCTGGGGCAGCTCCAGGCCCTGCACGCGGCCGCCGAGGTAGATGCGGCCACGCTCACCGGTGATCATGCGCACGGCGGGGTGCTCGATCGAGGTGGTGCCGTAGCAGCCCTGGGCCTCGCGGGCCTTGTCAGGCTCCCAGCGGCTCTCGACGGTGAGCACCGCCAGCTCCTGGCCGCGGTAGGTGAGCAGCAGGCGATCACCGATGGCGATGGTCTCGTCGTTGGTGTCAAAGACGATCGGCAGACCGAACAGCAGACCGCTGCTGGTGCGGTTGCCGGCGACGACGGCGTCGTAGTCCTCCTGGTGCATGAAGCCGCGCAGGGGCGAGAAGCCGCCCACCACCAGCAGCTCCACATCGCAGGCGTTGCGATCGCTGCACTCCACCCGGCGATCGGCACTGGCGCGCACGGCGTCGCGCTCGGAGGCCGGCACCATCAGGTCCACCAGGGTGCCGCCGTGGGGGGCGATCAGCCCGCTGCGGGCGCTGGCGAGGGTGGATTCAACGGCAGCCATCGGCGCTGATCAACACAGTTGGGGTGGATTCTCCCAGACCGGAGCGGCTCCGAGGTGCCGAACCCGGCGAGCAAGCGCAAAAAAGGGGCCCCGCAGGGCCCCGATCGGCATGGCTGACGACAGGATGGTGAGCCAACCGCGGCGGCGTGAAGCCGCCGCGGGTCATGCCTGCTCGAGACGGCCGTAGAGCTGGCCGGTGATCTTCACGTCGTAGGGATCGTGGCTGCCCATGTCGGTGTCCGAGGGGCCGACAGCGGTGAACACGCCAGCGAACTCACCGGTGTTGCTGTCGACCTTGGTGATCGAGAGCTCCATCTGGCCGGTGCCGTCGATGTAGCGCTTGTTGTTCTCACGGGCCAGCTCGTCGTCCTGAGCATTCAGAGCCACCAGACCCTGGGCGTACTGCACACCGGTGGTGAGAGCGCGACCCTTGGGATCGAGGAAGTTGCTGGTGCGGTAGCTGGGCACGCGGTAGGTGCCGGTGAAGTCGGTGCTGGTGCTGATGGCGGCGCCGTCAGCCTTGGCCTTCAGCTCCTTGCTGGAGAACACGAAGGGCACTTCCTCACCGCCGGGCAGCAGCACGGTCACCAGCTGGAAGTCGAGACCACCCTGCTCGTTGAAGCTGAGGCCGTCAGCGGAGACGGTGAGGTCGCCGTAGACCTGATCCAGGCTGGTGGTGAAGCGGGTGAGGATCTTGCCGGGCACGAACTGCGCTTCCTGGCGCTTGCTGGCCGGCTCGCCCTTCACGTACACCTCGGCGGGATGCAGGCAGATCTCGCGCAGCTGGTAGTTGCCACCAGCGCTGAGGGCGATCGAACCGCGGGCGGAATCCGGCAGGGTCGGGCAGTCGTTGGCCAGACCGGTGTTGTGAATATCGTCGTAGGTGAGCTCGGCTCGGTCCTTGGCCTGGGCGCCACCGCTGCAGGCGGTCACCAGGGTCAGACACAGCGCCAGCACGAGGGCCAGCAGAGGACGGAAACGCATGGGAGAACGCCGCAGAGGGTGGTCGGATACTGGGCTTCGGCGGATCCTACCGGTGCAAAACGCCGATTCCGGGAGGGTTGTCGCCGCTCTCAACAACCTGTATGCGAGCCGCGAGCAGGGTGCCGCGGTACACCAATCGGGGACTCTCGAGCCGGATTCACCGCAAAACAGCGGATGATGGAAGCAAACACGCACACCGCATCGTCCGCTATGGGTCTGAACGAGCACCAGCAGCAACGCCTCACCCGTCTGCTCGGCGAGCTCGATGGCCTGGCCGCTGAGCTGGCGAGCGATCCCGATGGGCTGCTGGCCCTGCTGCGCCAGCTGGAGCAGCTGCACCGCCAGGTGCAGGACGGCCCCTTCCGCAGCAGCCTGCCGGCGGACCGCAACCATCTGTTCAGCCTGCTGCAGCAGATGGAGAAGAGCGGCGGCTGGCCCTACATCCCCCGTCTGCAGCTGCGCACCTTCATGGATCTGCTGCAGGTGGAGCAGCACCTCGAGACGCCGCCGGGCGATCAGCCGCTGGCCGCCTGAACCGCCGCTGGAGCGACCGCCTCGAGGGCGGCGAGCAGGGCCGTGAGCAAGTGGTGGGCCACCGCCAGCTTGGGGGCCGGCTCCAGCACCTGCAGCTGCTCGGCGCCGGGGCCGAGCAGCCAGCCCCGGTTGGCGGCGCTGCCGAAGCCAGCGCCCTGCTGATCGATCGGATTGGCAAACAGCAGATCGCAACCCTTGCGCTGCCACTTGGCCCGGGCCTGGCTCAGCACATCCCCGGACTGGGCGGCAAAGCCGAGGATCACCTGACCCGCCGGCCGGCGCTGCACCAGGCCCGCCAGCAGATCGGGCACCGCCTGCCAGCCCTGGCTGAGATCCCGCTCCAGCTCCTGCTTGCCCAGCTTGTGGGCGAGCGGCGCGGCGCGGCGATGGTCGGCCACCGCGGCCGCCATGGCGATCGCCTCCGCCCGGCCCTGGGCCGCCTGCAGGGCCTGCTCCATCTCGGCGGCGGTGGTCACGGCCGTGCAGGCCAGGCCATCCAGCCAGCAGGGCGGCAGCGCCAGGGGGCCGTGCACCAGCTCCACCGCCGCGCCGCGCAGCCGGGCCGCCTGGGCCAGCAGCACCCCCATGCGACCGGTGCTGGGGTTGGTGAGGCAGCGGGCCGGATCGAGCGGTTCACGGGTGGGGCCGGCCGACACCAGCAGGCGCCGCCCCGCCCAGTCGCGGCGCGGGCCCCAGAGGGCCAGGCTCTCCAGCGCCAGCTGCAGCAGCTCCGGCTCGGCCATGCGGCCATCGCCCTGGCGGTCGCAGGCCAGCAGCCCGGCCGTCGGGCCTAGGGGCAGCACGCCAGGCCAGCCCTGCAGCTCCTGCCAGTTGCGCCGCACGCCGGGGGACGCCCACATGGCGGTGTTCATCGCCGCCGCCGCCAGCACCGGCGCCTCACAGGCCAGCAGGGTGCTGGCCAGCAGGGTGTCACCGAGGCCGTGAATCCAGCGACCGAGGCTGCTGGCGCTCAGCGGTGCCACCAGCACCAGCTCGGCCCACTCGGCCAACTCCACATGCAGGGGGCGCGGCGCCTGGTGGCTCCACTGATCGGCGTCGAGATAGCAGCGATGGCGGCTGAGACAGGCCAGGGCCTCGGCGCTCACCAGCCGGGCGGCGCTGGGGGTGAGCAGGCAGCGCACCTCGGCGCCGCAGCGCACCAGGGCGCTCACCAACAGCGGCAGCTTGACGGCGGCGATGCTGCCGCTGATGCCCACCAGCACACGCCGGCCGGCGAGGGGGCTCGTGAGGGGGCCGGCGCAGTCCATGGCGATCAGTCCTCGTCGAAGGGCTCCTGGTCCACCAGATGCACGTAGGGCCTGGCCAGCTCCGGGCGATGGATGGCCAGGGCGCGCATCAGGTGCCAGTCGGCCAGGCCGTCAAAGGGGCTGGGGTAGTCGTCGTCCTCGAGGCGGCGGGCCAGCTCGGCGGTGGCGGCTTCATCGAAGGCGGCCAGCCGCTCGGGGGTGATCGCACCGGGCTGCGCGGAGGAGCCGGGGGCGGCAGTGGGCGGGACGCTGGAGCGGGTCATGGGGCGTTTCGCGCAGGGGGCCGAATGGGCAGGCGAATGGGGATAATGGGCAGCAGTCCGGCGTCGCCGGCAACCCGGGGAATTAGCTCAGCTGGTAGAGCGCTGCGATCGCACCGCAGAGGTCAGGGGTTCGAGTCCCCTATTCTCCACTGCCCATTCCACTGGTGCCGCGAGGCCATGACCTGGAGCGATGCCGCCCAGCAACGCCTGAAGGAGATCCCCTTTTTCGTGCGGCCGGCCGTGCGCAAGCGGATCGAGAAGCTGGCGGCGGAGGCCGGCCTGGCCCAGATCGACGAAGCGTTCTACGAGCAGGCCAAGGCGCAATTCGGCCAGAAATAGGCCCACGGTGCGGGCTGGCCGAGCGGCGGCCGCCGGTCGATGCGGTAAAAGGGGAGCCATTGCCAACCCCCAGTCATGTCGCAATCCAAGCGCGAGCAGGTGGTGAGCCACCTCCGTTACATCCGCCAGGAGCTTCGCGAGATGCACCAGGGGGTGATGGAGGACGGCCTGCTGCCGGAAGCCGGTGAAGTGCGCGGCGTGATGGCCCAGATGGAGGCGCTGCTGGAACTGCTGGAGGGCAAGGCCAGCCGCAAGAAGGAGAGCGACGCCTGAGACGCAGGCCGCAGCGATGGTGCCGGCCGTCAAGGGCTGCCGGGGACGCTCCGGCAAACGTCCAGGCCTGGCTTGCTTCGGTTCAAGGCGAACGCTTCGCTGGCGGCGTCCCCATCACCCGGCCCGGGCCTTGCCCGGGCTTTTTTCTTGGCACCTCACGCCCGGGGAGCCGGAGCACCCACCGGCACGGCCGCCGGAAATGGTGTAAACCGGGCGCAGCAGGGACGGGCCGGGTGATGGGGATCGCCGCTTCCTGACCCTGCCAGCGGGGCGCGGGTCGCAGAGCGGCCCACCGGCTCCGGTCCGATCGTTCAGCCCTCCCCCCTTGCTCTCGCCCGCTCCACCGCGCCAGCCGCAGGGCCGCCTGCAGCAGACCCGCTTCCAGCGGCAGCTGGTGGCGGCCGGTGACGGGCTGATCCAATGGGCAGCCAACCCGTGGCGGCGCTGGTCGCTGCTGCTGATCGTGCTGTTGATCAGCTTCAGCATCGGTGGGGCAGTGGCCTCGATCGGCGGCCAGATCGGCCAGAGCGATCCGGTGGGGGCTCTGCTCTGCGTGGTGGTGATCGAGCTGGCGGTGCGGGCCCGCACGCCGCTGCGCCGCCGTGGCGGCGATCGGCTGCCGCTGCAGCTGCTCGATGCCGCCCGGATCGGCCTGCTCTACGGCCTGCTGCTCGACGGCTTCAAGCTGCTGTGACGCCGGCCTGCAGATAGAGAAGGGCCATGCGCACGGGGATGCCGTTGCACACCTGCTCCTCCACCAGGCTGCGGCTGGGGTCGTCGAGCAGGGCGCCGGTCATCTCCACGCCGCGGTTCACCGGCCCGGGATGCAGCACCGGCACCGGCGCGCCGCAGAGCTCCAGGCGCTCATGGCTGAGGCCGTAGCTGCGGTGGTAGCTCTCCAGGCTGGTGAGCAGATGCTGCTGCATCCGCTCCTTCTGCAGCCGCAGGGTCATCACCGCATCGGCGCCGGGCAGGGCCTCCTCGAGGCGGCGCACCAACTGCAGGCGACCGCGGCGGGCCACCGGATCATGCGCCTGCCCCGGCGGCGGCGCCGCCACGAAGTCGGCAAAGGCCTCCGGCAGCAGGGTGGGCGGACCGCAGAGCACCACATCGGCGCCGCAGGCGGTGAGGGCCCAGAGGTTGGAGCGGGCGACGCGCGAATGCAGCACATCACCCACGATCACAATGCGCCGCCCCTGCAGCGCCTGGGGGCCGGGGGCCTCGGGCGCGAAGTGACGGGCCAGGGTGAACAGATCGAGTAGACCCTGGCTGGGATGGCTGTGCAGGCCGTCGCCGGCGTTGAGCACCGCCACACGGGCACCGGCGGCATCGAGCTCGGCGGCCAGCTGCTGGGGCACGCCGGTGCAGCGGTGGCGCACCACCAGCAGATCGGAGCCCATCGCCACGTAGGTGCGCACCGTGTCGAGCAGGCTCTCGCCCTTGCTCAAAGAGCTGGAGGAGGGGGCGAAGTTCTGCACATCGGCCGAGAGGCGCTTGGCTGCCAGCTCAAAGCTGCTGCGGGTGCGGGTGCTGGGCTCGAAGAAGAAGCTGGTCATCAGCCGGCCCTGCAGCGCCGGCAGCTTGCGGGCGCCCGTGGCCGGCAGGCTGCGGAAGCGCTGGGCCAGCTCCAGCACGGTGGCGTAGTCGTCCAGCGCGAAGGCCGCCAGATCGATCACGTGGCGGTGACCCCAGCCGCTCAACAGCCGCGATGCAGACGCCCTCAACCTAGAGGGCGACGGGGCGGCAGCCGATCGCCCGGCCGGCGGCGACTGACGCTGCGACTGCTGCGCAGATACCAGCGCCAGGGCAGCTCCTGCCCCAGGCGGATGCCGATGCGGCTGGTCTGCACCGGGTCCGCCGAAGCCGGCGCCCCCTGGGGCGGGGGCGCCAGCCAGAGGCCACGGGCGACGGTGGCGGGCAGACCGTCGTGGGCGCGATCCAAGCCGAAACGGCGCGCCAGCAACCCCGGCCCCGCCGCCACCCGCTCCGGCTCGCCGGGCAGCGCCACCGCCCGCAGCAGCACGCCGCTGGCCCAATCGGCCCGGTGGGTCACCACATTCACGCAGTGGTGAATGCCGTAGCTCACATAGACGTAAAACGCCCTGGCTCACCAAACAGAGTTTCGTTGCTCGGCGAGCGGCGGCGGTAGCCGTGGCAGGCGGGGTCGTCTTGGGAATACGCCTCCGTTTCCACAATCACTCCCCACAGCAGCTCGCCATCCGCTTGGCCTTTCACCAGCAGGCAGCCGATCAGCTCGGGGGCAACCTGGTCGGCGGAGCGGGCGAAGAAGCGCTGGGGGAGGGCTGGGAAGTCTTAGGCGATGGGTTGGGTGGCTATGGGAGTGGCTTTAGCGGTGCCTTCAGTGTGCCGACAACCGCAGCGGGCTGGGCCATAATTGGTAGGCAGCCCTCCTCTCCCTATCGATGTCAGAAGAGCAACTCAAAGCGTTTCTGGATGCCGTCAAGGCTGATGCGGGGCTTCAGGAGAAGCTCAAAGCAGCTGCCGATGCTGATGCCTTCGTGGCGATTGCCAAGGCAGCAGGCTTCAAGATTTCTGCTGAAGAGCTCAAGATGGCTCAGGCAGAGATTTCAGAAGAGGAGCTGGAAGGCGTGGCTGGCGGCGGTATTTATAATTTCTCGAATCTGAATTTTCTTAAAGTCGAATTATGTTGAATTATCCCCCTGAGCCCCTGCAATCACAGGGGCTTTTTATTTCTTCAAGGGGGGCGTCCCGCGGAGTGGTGTAAATCCGGAGGAGCAGCACCGGCGTAGCCGGTGCTGACGGTCTTCTGCTCAGAGCCCTTGCGGGGGAATGGGTGGGCTGGTCTGTGACCCTGGTCGGAGCACTACCACCTTCCCGAGACCAGACCATGCCCATCTCCGATTCTGCCGCCCATGAGCTGGCGCAGCTGCTTGGCAGCGGTACCGCCGGCGAGCTGATCCCTGAATTGGTGCGCCAGGGACTGCAGGCCCTGATCGAGGCCGAGGCCGCTGCTGCCCTCGGCGCTGATCGCCATCAGCGCACCGCTGAGCGCCGGGGCCACCGCAATGGCAGTCGTGATCGGCTCCTGGCCACACCGGCCGGCGACATCCAGCTGCGCATCCCTCGCTTCCGGACGGGAAGCTTCTTCCCCTCGCTGCTGGAACCC
>CBFHOT010000038.1:0-18235 GCA_965657465.1 Cyanobacteriota bacterium
ACTTGCGCACGGCGGCAGAGGAGCGTTTCTTGATGATCTCCTCCATGTATTTGCCCATCAGCACGAAGGCGATCACCACCGCCGAGACTTCGAAATAGACGTCCCGTTCACTGACGCCAACCGGCAGCCAGGTGGGCGCAAAAACCACCACCACGCTGTAGAAGTAGGCAACGGAGGTGCCGAGGGCGATCAGCACGTCCATGTTGAGGGCGCGGCGCTTCAGGGCCGCCCAGGCGCCGGTGTAGAACGACCAGCCACCGATGAACTGCACCGGGGTGGCGAGCACGAACAGCCACTTCCCCCAGCTCATCCAGGGCAGGGCCGGCAGCGGCACCCAGGACACCAGGCTGATGCCCGCCGCCAGGGCGATGAAGGCCCCGGCCCGGAACAGCGCCAGCGCCAGCACCCCGCCGATCACGAACCCCACCCGGCGGCGCATGACGCGCAATTCGCGGTCGGGATTCTGGAAGGTCTGCAGGCAGGTCTGGCTGCAGAAGTAGTAGTCGCGGCCGCCGCGCTGGGTAGTAAGGGCTGTGGCCTTGGGCACGACCATGCCGCAGATCGGATCCTTGGCCATGCCCTTTTTGCCAACGCCGGTGGGCGGCGGGCCGTGGCTTCCGGGCTTCCCGTGGGAATGGCCAGGGTTCGGGCTGACTGTCGTCGGGTTCATCCTGGCTGCTCCAGATCCATGGGGCTTGCTAAAGGCGGTCTAAACAGGTTTTCGCTCAAAGACGAAAAAGAGCGTCGTATTTGTGGTACTCCGGCTTGCGTAAGCCCTCCACCGCCAGCATCCGGCGCAGTTCAATGATCTCGGCGCGCTGGGCGACGATCACGCCACGGGCAAAGCGCCGGATCGTGTTGTTGGTGCTCTTGGCCAGGGCGTCGTGGGCCATCATCAGCGCGCCGCCGTGGTGCTCAAGCATCCCTTCGAGGAACCACACCACGCGGTTGTCCTTGGTGGGGAGCTCACCCATCATCCGCATGCCATCGATCTGGGCCTGGCTCATGCGGGTTAGGCCGCTGAGGCTGTTGGGCTCGCCTCCGGAGGCCAGGGAAACGGGGTAAACGGGCGCCTGGGGGTACCAGGCCTTGCGCCAGAGGCCCATGGCGCGGATCTCGTTGGCTTGATCGCGCCAGATCGTCTTGCCCAGAGCACCGACACCAGGGGAACCGATGCCGAAGACGAATTCGCTCATCCGCAGCGCGCCGGTGTGGTGCTGCACCATCCCGTCGATGAAGCGCAGGTCGTAGGTGGCACCGGCCGGGCCCACGTCGTGGGCGTGGGCGGCATGGGCCGGGGCGGATCCGGCCGGAGCAGACATCCCAGGCATGTTCATCATCCCTGGCATGCCCTGGTGCCCTTCGTGATTCATGCCGCCTGGCATCTGGGCCAGGGCAGGAGCCGCAACGGTGAGGGCAGAGGCCAGACCGATCAGGGTGGCGGTGAAGCGGAATGTGTACATGGCGGCAAGGTGAGACCCCCTAACGGTATGGTCTCCCCTTGACAGGAGAGTCAAGGGCCAAGGGCGCAGCAAATCTGCGCCGGTCGATGCCGGTCATCACGGGCTTGACTCTCCACTTAAGTGGAGGCTCTACGGTTAACGCATCCCCGCATCAGAGGCCATGAACTCGACACCCTTCCGCGGTCATTCGCGGTTCCTGGACCTGCTGCTGGGGGTCGGCGCTGTTGCTGCCGTTGGCTCAGGGGGCGGGTCGCTCGCGGCACGCGCCAGTGCTCCAGCCCTGATGCCGGTCACCTCCTATCGATCCGCCAGCTGCGGCTGCTGCAAGGGCTGGGTGCAGCACATGCGCGCCAATGGCTTCGCTGTGCGCGATGTCGTGGTAGCGGATGTCGCCGTCGTCAAGCGACGCCTGGGGGTCCCCGCCCGCCTGGCCTCGTGCCACACCGCCGAAGTCGCTGGATTTGCCATTGAGGGTCACGTCCCTGCCGCTGATGTGAAACGGCTGCTGCAGAAACGGCCGCAGGTGGCGGGCCTCGCCCTTCCGGGGATGCCCCTGGGCTCCCCAGGCATGGAATCGGCCTACGGCAAGGAGGCGTTCACGGTGATGGCCTTCACGCGGACCGGATCCATCAGCAGCTTCTCCCAGCACGCCAAGTAAGGACCCAACCATGACCACTCCCCTTCGGCGACGGCAGGTGCTCGGCCTGGGGCTCGCCGGCCTCGGCACAGCCGTGGTCGGGCCCGTTCTCTGGGACCGGGTGCAGCGCTCCGCCGCCCGGGCCCAGCCCGCCGGTGCGGCGCACTTGGTATCCCGTGGCGGCGTTGCCGATCTGGAGCTGGTGGCCCAGGCCACGCGGGGGACCCTTCCCGGTGGACCCGCCGAGCTGCTCACCTACAACGGCCGCTCGCCCGGCCCGCTGCTGGAGGTGAATGCCGGCGATCAGGTGCGGCTCCTGCTGCGCAACGACCTCCAGGAGCCCACCAACCTGCACTTCCACGGGCTGCACATCCCGCCCACCGGATCAGGCGACAACGTCTTCCTGACCGTGCCGCCCGGCGGGTCCACCACCTATGCCTTCAAGCTCGCCGCCGACCATCCGGCTGGCCTCTTCTACGTGCACCCCCATCACCACGGCCACTCAGCTGATCAGGTGTTCGGCGGCCTCGGCGGCGCCCTGGTGGTGCGCGGCGATCTGGATCGGATTCCAGAGGTGGCGGCCGCCAGCGAAAGCGTGCTGGTTCTCAAGGACTTCGCCAGCGCCACCGGCACAGGTGAGGCCGGCATGGGCATGGGCGTGGGGCGCATGCTCGGCCGGGAAGGCCCCCTGCTGACGGTGAACGGGGAGCTCAATCCCGGCCTGGCGATCCCCAGCGGCGGTCTGCTGCGGCTCCGTTTGCTGAATGCTTCCAATGCCCGCATCTACCGCCTCGCCCTGGAAGGGCACCGGATGGTGCTGATCGCCACCGATGGCGGCGCGATCGCCACGCCTGAGTCCCTCGACGAACTGCTGCTGGCCCCTGGCGAGCGGGCGGATGTGCTGGTGCAAGGGAACCAGACCCCCGGCACCTATCGGTTGCTCAATCTGCCCTACCAGCGCAGTGGCCACATGGGCATGACCGCCGCTGAGGAGGGTCCCCGAACCCTGGCCATCCTCAACTACGCCGGATCAGTGGCGACGCTGCCACTCCCAAAAACCCTGATTCCCGTGCCGGCCCTGCCGCAGCCGGAGCGCACGCGCCGCTTCTCCCTGGCCCATGCCATGGGGATGGGAATGGGCGGCATGCAACACGGCATGGGGGGTATGGGCGCCGGTGGCATGGGCATGGGCGGGGGTGGCATGGGCTTCGTGATCAATGGCCAGCCCTTCGATCCCGATCGCATCGACACCAGGGTGTCGCTGGGCAGCACGGAAGACTGGCTGATCGTCAATGACGACGTGATGGATCACCCCTTCCACTTGCACGTCAATCCCTTCCAAGTGATCAGCCGCGCCGGCCGCCCCGAAGCCCAGCGCCGCTGGAAGGACACCGTGCTGGTGAAAGCGGGCGAGGAGGTGCGCATCCGGGTGGCGTTCAGGGATTTCACGGGACGCACCGTCTATCACTGCCACAACCTCGACCACGAGGATCTGGGGCTGATGGGGGTACTGCAGATCGACTAGTGGATGGTCTGACTCAGCTAGAGATGATCACGCCCGTAGCCGCCAAAGACACAGGACTCGAATTGATCCGTGAATGCGCCACGTCCTGACCCTGTTGCTGAGCTGTTGGTGGCTGGCAGCCCCGGCGATGGCGGCTGAATTGGAGGCCTGTCAGAACCTGCTGGATCAACGCAATGCCCTGGCCGAGCAGGCCATGAAGGCCGAAATCGCCCTGGTTCGAACCATCCGTGAACGAATCTGCCCGGTCCTCAGCCAGCAGGCCGATGGGGCCAATGCCAACGACCGCAACGAGCTGACCATCGACTACCAGGCCCTGATCGACTGCCGCCACAAGGCTGAAGAACAGCTGCTGCGCAGCCAGAGGGTTCTCTATGTCAACCGCCAGCAGTTCAGGTTCTACACGGCGGCTGGAGCCAAGCTGGCCCGGCAAGCCGCTGGGCTGGATCAGGAGTTGCGGGATCGGGAGTGCTCCCAGCTGCGTTGATCAACAGCCTGCGGGCACCCGGTCCCACCCAGACCCTTGACCCTGAAGTGACTACAGGCTGTTTGCTGGGGTCTGGATGACAGGACCATGGCGGAACCTTGCTGCAGCAGCGGAACCAGCGGACAGAACGCCGGAGCCACCACAGTGCCGCAGCCGGAGCCGGCAAGCGCCAGAGAAGTGCTGTTTCGGATCAGCGCGATGGATTGCGCCACGGAGGAAAGCGAGATCCGCCATGCCCTTTCAGGCCTCGACGGCATCCGCGGCCTGAGGTTCCTGCTGGCCGAGCGCGTTCTGGCGATCGATGCCGAAGCGGCCGCGCTCAACGCCGCCCTTGCCGCAATCCGCAGTTTGGGGTTCAACCCGGAACCGATCAGCCCCGATCACCAGCCATCCGCGGCCCAGACCCGCGCTGAACGGCGCCGTGAACGGCTCCGCCTGGCGGGCTCCCTGGCGTTGGCGATCACGGCGGAGCTGCTGCATCTGGTCGTTCCCGCCTTCCCGGGCCATGAGCTGCTGGAGATCGGGATCGCCATCGCCGCGATCGCCCTGGCGGGCTTCTCCGTGTTTCGCAAGGGCCTCGCGGCCCTGCGCCAGGGTCGGCTCAACATCAATGCGCTGATGAGCGTGGCGGTCACGGGCGCCTTCCTGATCGGCCGCTTCCCGGAAGCCGCCATGGTGATGGCGCTCTATACGGTGGCCGAGGCGATCGAAGCGCGGGCGGTGGAGCGGGCCCGCCAGGCGATCACCAGCCTGATGGCCCTGGCCCCCGATGAGGCGGAGATCCGCCAGAGCGATGGCCGCTGGCAGCGCGTGGCCGCCAGTGCTGTGACCATCGGCGATGTGGTGCGTGTCCGCCCGGGCGAGCGGCTGCCGCTCGATGGCACGGTGCTCAGTGGTGAGAGTGCGATCAACCAGGCACCGATCACCGGCGAAAGCCTGCCGGTGGACAAAGGCCCAGGGGATGAGGTGTTTGCGGGCACGATCAACCAGGGCGGCGCCCTGGAAATCCAGGTGACGGCGCCTGCTTCTCTCAGCACCCTGGCGCGCATCATCCAGGCTGTGGAGGAAGCCCAGGCCTCCCGTGCCCCGATCCAGCGCTTCGTGGATCGCTTCGCGGCCCGCTACACCCCGGCGGTGTTCGTGGTGGCCCTGGCCGTTGCCCTGCTGGCGCCGCCCTTGCTCGGATTCACGCCGCTTCAGGCGATCTACAAGGCCCTGGTGCTGCTGGTGATCGCCTGCCCCTGTGCGCTGGTGATCGCCACCCCGGTCACGGTGGTGAGCGGCCTGGCCACCGCCGCCCGTCGCGGCATCATCATCAAGGGGGGTCTTTACATCGAGGAGGCCCGCAAGATCAAGGTGCTGGCCCTCGACAAGACCGGCACGATCACCCTGGGCCAGCCCAAGCTGGTGGCCTTCTCCCCTCAGCAAGAAGGGGCAGACGCTGGCGTTCTCAAACAGCTGGCCAGCAGCCTGGCGGAGCGCTCCGACCATCCTGTGTCGCGGGCCATGGCCGCAGGCCTCGATGGTGAGCGGCTGGCTGTGGAGGCCTTCGAGGCCCTCCCCGGAAGGGGGGTGCGCGGCCTGATTGCGGGGCGGCCGCTGATGCTGGCCAATCACCGCTGGATCGAGGAGCTGGGGCTCTGTTCAAGCGACCTGGAAGCATCGATGCAGGTTCACGAGCGCCAGGGCCGCTCCCTCAGCCTGCTGGCGGATGACAGCGGCGTGCTCGCCCTGATCGCCGTCGCCGACACCGTTCGGCCCAGCTCGGCGGCCGCTATGAAGGCCCTGCGGGCCCTCGGCGTCACCCCGGTGATGCTCACGGGTGACAACGCAGCCACCGCCGGTGCGATTGCGGCCCTGGCCGGAATCGAGCAGGTGAAAAGCAACCTGCTGCCCCAGGACAAGCTTGAGGCGGTGGCCGAGCTTCAGGCCCGCTATGGATTCGCGGCCATGGCCGGCGATGGCATCAACGATGCGCCGGCCCTGGCCCAGGCGGACATCGGTTTTGCGATGGGGGCTAGCGGTACCCACATCGCCGTCGAAGCTGCCGATGTGGTGATCATGAACGACGATCTGATGCGGGTACCGGAAACGATCGCCCTCTCTCGCCGCACCTTCTCAATCCTGCGCCAGAACATTGGCCTGGCGCTGGGAATCAAGGCCATCTTTCTGGTGCTCACCGTGGCGGGAAACGCCACGATGTGGATGGCGGTTTTCGCGGACATGGGCACCAGCTTGATCGTGATCGCCAATGGTCTGCGACTGCTACGCCCGCCCAGCCCTGGTCCACTCAAGAGCTGATCCTGGACGCTCTGATCAGGCTGGAACGGGCTGGCTGCGGGCTGAGCGATTCAGTTCGGTGAGAATGCCGCACGCTTCCCCTGGATCCGGTTGCTGGCAAAGCCCCCTGAGCTGCCGTAACTGACCCTGGAGCTGGTGCAGTTCATCGACCCGCGCATCAACCTCGGCCAGCTTCTCGTCCAGCAAGGCGTTCACTGTGCGGCAGCTCCCGGCTGGTGCGTCCCGCGCCCCGATCAGGACGCGGACCTCCTCCAGGCTCATGTCAAGGCTGCGGCAGTAGCGGATGAAGCGCAACTGCTCCACATGCCGCGGCGAATAGAGGCGGTAGTTGCCATCCGTGCGCTGCGGCACTGGCAGCAATTGCTCGCGTTCGTAGTAGCGGATGGTTTCGATCTTGACCCCGGTGGACCGTGCCAACTCGCCGATCTGCATGGATCCTCCCTCCCAGGTAGGTGCCAACTCCTTGTTGAGGACCTTAGGCCCTTGACCCTGTAGCCACTTCAGGCTTTTCAATGGCGGCATCTCCACCCTTCTCTCAGCCTGTGAGCAGCGCGACGCGAACCAAACCTCTCTCCAGCCGTCGGGCCGGCCAGGAGCCAGGCCGGCCCTGGGTGCGGCTCACCATGGCCGTGCTCGCCACGATCGGCATGATCGACACCGGCTCGATCACTGCCAAGCGCTGGGGTTGGATCGGCAGCCTGTCCTGTCCTGGCGGCAGCGATGGCTGCGACAAGGTGCTCGGCAGCGCCTGGGGCACGCTGCTGGGCCAGCCGCTTTCTCTCTTTGGATTCCTTGCCTACGGCACGGTGCTCCTGCTGGTGCTGATTCCATTGCTGCGGGGAGGTCTGCGGGCCCCTGGATCGGAGGGCAATCGGTGGGCGCTGTTCCTAGTCAGCATCGGCATGGCCGTCTTCAGCATGGTGCTGATGGGGCTCCTGGTCTTCGAGATCAAGGCCTTCTGCAGCTTCTGTGTGGTGTCAGCCGCCCTCAGCCTCGCGCTGTTCCTGTTGAGCCTTGTTGGAGGTGGCTGGATCGACCGCAGCCAACTGATCTTTCGCGGAGTGATGACAGTCCTCCTTGTTGGTCTGCTGGGGCTGGGCTGGGCGGCCTCGGCGGACCAGCCTGTCGCTCAAAGTGGACGGGCGGCTCCAGCTGTCGTCAGCGCCAGTTCGCCGGCCAAGATTGCTCTGGCGGAGCACCTGACCAGCAGTGGTGCCCGGGTGTTCACGGCGTACTGGTGCCCCCACTGCCATGACCAGAAGGAGCTCTTCGGCAAGGAGGCCGCCGCCAAGCTCCAGGTGATCGAATGTGCCGAAGACGGCGCCAACAGCCAGGCGCAGCTGTGCAAGCAGCAGGGGGTTCAGGGCTATCCCAGCTGGCAGATCAAGGGCGTTTTGGATTCGGGCGTGAAACCCCTGAACACTCTCGCTGACCTCAGTGGCTACACAGGTCCTCGCGACTTCTGAGCTGGCGGTGATCCCTTCGCCAGGGTGGGCTCAGGTCAGCCAGGCCCCAGCAGGATCCCAGCCACCCTCGCCTTACCCTCCCACTCCGCTGGCATTGCTTCATGCCTGATGCACCGCACGGCACCGCCTCTCGCATCGACACGCAGGCCGTGGAGGTGCCTGCCGGCCTGGGCACGCTGCGTACCTTTCTACGGGTGCTGGGCCCCGGCTATCTGGTGGCCGTGGGTTACATGGATCCCGGCAACTGGGCCACGGACCTGGCAGCCGGATCCCAGTTCGGCTACCGCCTGCTCTGGGTGATCGGGCTCTCCAGCCTGATGGCGATGGTGCTCCAGTCGCTCTGCTGCCGCCTGGGTATCGCCACGCGGATGGATCTGGCCCAGGCCTGCAGCCGGCTGCTGCCGCGGTTCTGCCGAATTCCCCTGTGGCTGCTGGCGGAGGTGGGCATCATTGCCTGCGACCTGGCTGAGCTGGTGGGCAGCGCCATTGCCCTGCAGCTGCTCTTCGGGCTGCCCTTGCTCTGGGGGGTGGGCCTCACGGCCGCCGACACCCTGTTGCTGCTGGCGCTGCAGCGCTTCGGGATCCGCCGACTGGAGGCCCTTGTGATCGCCCTGGTCGCCCTGGTCGGGGGTTGCTTCGCGGTGGAGATGTTCCTGCTGCAGCCGGCCTGGGGCCAGGTGGGCCAGGGCTTCCTTCCCCATGCCGCCAGCCTCAGGGACGGGCAGCAGCTCTTTCTGGCGGCCGGGATTCTCGGGGCCACGGTGATGCCCCACAACCTCTATCTGCATTCCTCGTTGGTGCAAACCCGCCGTTGGATCGGCGGGGTGCGGGCCCAGGCCAGGGCCCTGGCCTACAGCACCTGGGACACCCTGATCGCCCTCAGCCTGGCCTTTCTGATCAATGTCTCGATCCTGGTGCTCGCCGCCGGCAGCTTCTACGGACGACTGCCGCAGCCGGTCACGGACCTGAGCGAGGCCTACCGACTGCTGACGCCGATGCTGGGCACCTCGCTGGCCAGCGTGCTGTTCGGGGTGGCCCTGCTGGCGGCGGGCCAGAGCTCGACGCTCACCGCCACCATGGCCGGCCAGATCGTGATGGAGGGGTTCCTGCAGATCCGTCTGCCGGACTGGAAACGGCGGCTGCTCACCCGCGGCCTTGCCCTGATTCCGGCGATGGCCACGGTGATCCTGTTCGGGGAAAGGGCCACCACGAATCTGCTCGTGATGAGCCAGGTGGTGCTGTCGCTGCAGTTGCCCTTCGCGGTGATCCCGCTGGTGTGGTTCTGCGGGCGGCGCGGTCTGATGGGCAAGCTCAGAGCGCCGCTCGCTCTGCAGGCCGCGGGCTGGCTGTGCGCCAGCATCATCGTCCTAATCAACCTGTCGCTGCTGAGTGCTGTCGTGCGGGGCGCCTGAGCCCTGGACAGCCTGCTTCCACCAGTCAACGAAGCTTCCATCCATGGAGCGGAGGCTCCTTACGGCGCGCTCTGTCACCCGAGAGAATCCTTTGGCGTGGCCTCTGATTCGTATAGGTAGCCTATTTGCAGGGTGTTCAAACGGCAAACCTCACTCCTGATCCACCGCATCACCACTGGGGCTGAGTGGGTCTCCAGCCCTCCTGGCGCCTGGCGGTCCACAGCTTGAGAGCTTCATCCTGGCTGATCTCCCGGCGGTTCTTGAGCAGCGGAACCGGCTCGCCTGGAAGCAACTCCCCGCTGGTGATCTCCAGCCGCTGAATGTGGCGATCCCAGCGGGTCGGGCGGAAGCGCAGCACCTGGCGGTCGTCACTCAGCCAACCCTCCTGCGGGGTCAGGGGGACGCGAGGTGATGGCCGGCTCATGCCTCCGTAAGTCGGGCCTCGATCAACCGGCAGCACTCTTGCACCTCACTCGCGGTCTCCACCGCTCCACTTAGCGAGCAGAAGAACTCACTCCACAGCACCGGCACCGCCAGAAGGATCAGCGGCCTGCCACCGTTGAGCGCGTGGGCGGCTTCCGAAGCAGTGCCGGGGCCGCCGCCACCGCACACCACCACCACATCGGCGCTGAGCACGTTGATCACGTTGCGGGCCTTACCCATGCCCGTGAACACGGCCAGATCCAGGTCCGCCGTGCTTTGCCTGTCGTCACCGGTCCCCTCACCGGGCAACACCCCCACCACCAGGTGCCCCTCCACCCGAGCCGCGCCGCGGCTGGCCGCTGCCATCACCCCCGCCGGCCGGCCACCGGTGAGCAGGACCCAGCCCCGGGCGCTGATGCATTCCCCCAGCTCCTCGGCCAGACGCATGGCTGCAGCCGAGGCACCTTCCCCCGCACCCATCACGCCCACCACCGTTCGCCGGTTGCTCATGCCACCTCCGGTGCCCAGCCCCGCTGGCGCACCATGTCGTCGGTCCAGCCCAGGCAGCGGTGAGTGAGGTGCTCCCCCTGGCCCAGCAGCCCCTGGTGCAGCTGGCAGGTGAGCAGGGGGATGCAGTTCACACCGGCGTGATGACGAAACCAGTGGCACGTCATGCATACCTTGCGGCTGCGGGCCGGCACGAGCACCTCCTGCCCCAGGTAGGGCCACTCCTCGATCGGGGCCTCAAGCCTGGCGGCCTGGGCCGCTGGCCGGGGGAGAGGGACGCCCATGAACCACTCCAGATGCGTACACCTGTACTAGCACGGTCGTCCGGGGTTGGCTCGCTCAGGGTGATCGCTTCAGGGGCAGGATGCGCACCCGCTCGCGGCGTTCATCGGCGACCATCAGCACCCCTTGCTCGATCTCGGCGCCGTAGCTCTTGAGCAGTGACAGCACCAGCGTGCCGATCGCCTCGGGCAGGACGTTCAGGCAGCGCACCTGAAGCACGCTGGGTCAATCGGCACCGCTCAGGGCCAGCATCGTGCCGAAGTCCAGGTCGTGCGTAAAGACGGCGTAGCCGTGGGCGATCGCCCACTGCATCAGGACCGTATCCGGCGCCCTTGGATCACCCACCTCCGACCAGTGCACCGCTTCATGGCCGGCGGCCCGCAACAGGGGGATCCATTCGGTCGAGAGGCTGTTGCGTTGAAACAGCCATGTCGACCAGGAGCCTGGCCATCAGCTCAGGACCAGCGCCTCTTCTCGCTCTTCCATGCGCCAGGCGGCGTAGGCCAGGGCTTCATCGATGTCGGCAGGCTCCAGCAGTGGGTAGGCCTGGAGGATTCGCTCCCGGCTGCTGCCGCTGGCGATCAGCCCCACGACCGTGCCCACCGTGATGCGCAGCCCGCGGATACAGGGCTTGCCGCCCATGACGGCGGGATCGTGGCTGATGCGGGGGAAGGCCATGGGTCAACGGTAAGAACAAAAGCCCTGAATGCCTGGCTCTGGATACGGTTGGATCCCAGGTGAGGTGCTGATGCTCCGCGAACTCGCTCTGGCCATCGGCAACCCATTGCTGGTGCTGCCGCTGGCGGTGCTGGTGCTGAAGCAGTGAGGTGATCGGCTGCCGCCCTGGCTGCAGCGGCTGGCGGAGCGCACGTCCTGGTTCTGGAACACCGGCATCGGGCTGATCATCGGCTTCTCGCTGCTGCGCTGGCTGCTGGAGCGCTGATGTTGGGCGGGCGTCATGCCGGTTGCCCCACCTTCTACCTTTGGACCAGCAACACCCCCCAGGCCTCTGCTGGTTACCAGCATGCCCAAACAGGGGGGTCACTCTTTCCTGCGGACGTTCGTTGAGGGCCCCCAACCCTCCGCTGTGGAACAAGGATCAGTAGTGGCGTGGCAACCGTGACTTCTGCCGCTGGAGCCAGAGCGCAGAGTCTCAGTAATCCTCCGGGAACAGGACGGTGGTGATGGGGCCGTCGTCACCCTCGCCGCGCAGGTCTTCTGTGATCACCCAGATGGTGCCGTGCTCTTCTGTGTCGTAGCTGGAGAAGAGCCGGCCTTCTGCGTGGCTGTGATCGGCGTCGTTGACGGCCTTGTCCTCGGCATCGAGATCGCCCCAGTCGCGGGCGGCATGGCGATCGAGCAGGCCAATGATGACGGCCTCCGGGACAGCCGCGGCGATGGTCGCGGTGGCGACGACCCGGCCCAGGGACTGACGCATGGGGATGAAGGAGTGAGGCCGCAACCGGCTGTTGCGGTCTGGTGGGTGAAGTGGAAGTCTGATCCGCTCACTCTTGCGGCAGCGCGTTGTGCCGCTGGTGCTGTTGCTGAATCAGAAACGCCTCGATCCAGTCGTGGTGACGCTTCTGCAGGATCCGATCAGCGATCGTCGTGGCCTCCTCAGGGATGGAGAAACGCTTGCGGAAACCCTGGGTGAGGGCCTCCAGCAGGGGGCGAGGGAGCTGGCGGATGGCGCCGTGCAACGTGCGGATTGTGGCCGCATCGAGGGGCAGCAGCCCAGCATCCTGCTGGGGTGCAGGGACAGCAGCCTGATCCGGGGGCTCTGCTGCTGTCGCTGACCTTTCCTGATGCTGCGGCGCTGGCTGGGCCTGACGCGGCTGGGCCGTTGGGCGCTCTGGTGCCGGTGAGCTGGTCACCTCCCGCTGGCGCTTGTCATAGAGAGCGAGGCCGAACGGGTTCCCGAAGGTCATCAGTGCCCGCTTCATGGCATCGGTCTCGGCTTCCTTGAGGGCGGACTCATGCGCCTGGCCCAGGTCCACGTCGATGCCGTGGCCGGCGCCGCTGCCCTCTCGGACCAGGGGCGTCAGGCCTCCGGCGGTGACGGTGACGCGCACACGGGCGGTGTAGGTGACGCCCCAGCCCGACTTCTGATCTCTACCAATCAGTCGTTCGGCCTGGGCGACGCAGCGTACGGCGATGGTCTGGCGCTGCCAGCCATCGAAGCCAAAGATGCGGTTGGCTTCCGCGATCACCTGCCAACCCTCCAGATAGCTCACGCGGCTGCGTCCCTGCTCCCGCTGGCGGACGTTGGCCCGATTGAGAGGGGCGGAGAGGGCGGCGAGCTGCTCGGGGGAGAAGCCAGGGGGCTGAGCCGGGACGGCGGCCGACGCGGATTCCGGCGCGGCTGGAGGAAGTGCCTCGGTTCGATCGGCCGAGCGCATCAGCTCCAGGGCGGATGGGGGCCTCTGGACGGGGCGAGGAGTTGCGGGGCTGCTGGCGGTGCTGGCCCCGTTGGCGGAAGGAGCGGCGACGGTCATGGCGGTGGGAAGCAATGGTGTGGGGAGGAAGAGGAGGGACCCCGGCTTCCCCACCGGGACCCCAATTGCGAGGGGGCCTATGGCCCTTTCGGTCTGTGGCCGTCAGTGGATGCGCCAGGAGCGGCGGGAGATCAGCTGGGCGCCGGGGATCTCCCTGCCTGCTTTGAGGGCCTCCTTGATGGCGGCCTTGTCCGGCTTGCTGGTGGTGGTGAAGCTCAGCCACTGGGGATCGAGGACTTCCTCGTCGTCGATCTCGACGGACTGGCACTTGCGGGAGCTGAGCTCGTGGTTCGGGAAGGAGAAACGAGTTGCCGACGGCTGCAGGCGGGTGAGCACCAGCACCAGCGATTCCTCCAGGGCTTCGGCCCGGTCGGCATCGGAGCGGGAGAGCTCGGAAAGGCGTTTGGCCTGCTGCTGGCGGTAGGCGGCCTGACCGCGCAGGTGCTCGATCACCCAGCAGGTGGCATCAGCCTTGGCGGCGAGGGCGTGCTTGTTGCCCTCCTCGGCCAGCAGGGCGGCCTCGAGCTCGGCGAGGGCCAGGGCGCGGGTGTCGTCATCGGCTTCCAGCTGCTCAGCCAACTGGCCGATGGCGGTGGTGAGCTCCTGGGCCTCGATGCCCAGCTGCCAGAGGGAACCGGATCGCTGCAGGGAGCAGGTAGGGCCTGAGGCAATGGCCCCTGGGGCAGGGACACCCACAGGAGTAGCGGGGATAGGGGTGAGGACAGCCATGGGAAGAACGGCGATGGAATGGGGATGGAGTCAGCGGCGATGCCGCTGGGATCAAGGGACAGCGGGGGCTTGGCTGATCTGCGCCACGGCGATCGGCACCGGGGACCTGGCGGCCATGCGCCGGGCCTGCTGCACCAGCGAGGCGGTGCCGGCACCACCGGGGAACGCCACCACCAGCACGGCAACCGGGGCCGCGGCGGACGTGAGGGCCACGGCCCGGCTGATCGCCAGCTCGAGCAGCTCGCGATTGCGGATCGGCCCAGCCGCGCGGCCATGGCGGCGCCAATCGGCGGGGAGCACCCCAACAGGCCAGCCCAGCTGACGGGCGGCGCGGCCGATGGCGCGATCAGCGCCACGGGCCCCGCCATGGAGCAGCTCATGCACGAGCTGGCCACTGGTGCGGGCCAGCAAGGCGGCTGAGATCTGTTGAGGGGACCAGAGCAGATCGCGGCCACCACCGGCGACGACCACCCGACCAGCGCGGGCTGGCTGCAGCGGCGTGATCACGGCCGGCGCCAGCAACGGCACAACCGAATGGCTGCCCAATGCGGCGGCCTGGACTACCACTGAAGGGAGTGAATTCATGACCTACGGAGCAAACGAACGGAGCAGGTTGTCTCGGGATTTCGTTGCCGCAGGCGATGGACTCGGGGCCTTTGGCGTAGCCCATATTATACCAGTACAGAAGCACTAGCTAGCCCGGAGGGCACAGCTGCAGCGATGGTTTTCAAGGAATGACTGCCTCTGGCCTGGCGAGGGCAAAAGGAGAACTTCTGGCCACGACATTGCGGCTTCTGAATGCATCAGTCGCGCAGCAGCGCGAGCCAGATTCAGGGCATATCCCCATCAAGCTGGTGCCTTTCATGCGCCAGGCCACCGCAGCCGCGGGAGCACCACTTCGCTATTCCTTCATCCCCATGGCACCCCCGCGAAGGGCGGCGGCGGCGACCGACGCAGGCCACGGCGCAGCCGTGGCACGCTGAGGGAGGCCGCTGCCGGCCGCAGCTCCTTGGGGAGAGGCGAGCGCCGCGACCTCCCGTTGATCACGACTCGGGGAACATTTGCTCCAGTGGCCTCTGATCGCCACCATGGCTTGATGAGAACCAGGCAGCTGCCTCTCCTGGCCTCAGGCCATCAAGGAGCAGGGGTGGAGAGGCCCAAGTCAATGTCCCCGGAGGTCCCAGTCGATCCGCCAGAAGCCCGCCAAAGAGGTGGTGCAAATGGTGGTGTATTGACCGGCTCTCCCGCAGAGAACCCAGTCATGCCAATGACTGTTAAGATCAGTTCAGAGGACACCCTCTCCGTTCCGAGCTGCCCCCGGCAGCAGCCAGCCCCACCCAACCGGGAAGGCCGCTGCCTCAAGCCAGCAGCTGTGACCACGAGACCCTGCCGACCCATCCGGTGCTGGTGCTGCGCTGCCGCAGGCGAGGTGACACCGTGCATCTGGCAAACGCAGGCCACCAACGCCGTAGAGCCAGGCGCAGCCAGCAAGTGGGGGACGCCGAGCCGAGCGCCTCAGATCAGGACTGCGCTCTGCTGCGGGCGGACTGCAGCGGCAGCCCCGGACGATCCGCCGGCTGACGATGCAGCTCCCGCTCCAGCATCTGGATGCGCAGCTGCCGCAGGCAGTACTTGCAGCCGCCGGTGGTCTGCAGATGCTTTTCGGGCGTGATCACGATCTGCTTGACGGGATGATGGCGACAGCGGATCTTGACCGGAGTTTTATAGCTTTTGTAGATGATTTCAGAGTAATCATATTGATCGCCGAATCGCGCCCTGGCACGTTCCAGGAAAAGCTCGTGGCTGATCGGATTTCCCATGGCGGCCACCCTAGGCGCCGCCGCCGCCGGCGGCCACCTCCGTGTCAAGGAAAATGAAGACGGCAGCCCGGGACAGCGGCAGACCCTGGGCCCGGACCGAAGCGATGCCAGGATCAGGCCCGTCCCGTCCTGCCTGGATCGGCATCCCCCATGGAAAAACCGCAGCGGCCCGCCTGGCTGAACTGGCTGTTCCTGGCGATGTTCCTCTGGAGCAGCTGGCAACTGGCGGGGCTGTGGTTCCAGCGCCTGGCTCAGGGGTAGCGATTGGGCACGAAGAACTGCTCCCAGCGGGGCGGCCGATCGACGGGGTCGGCCTTGGGACGCGGCCTGAGCTTGACCGCCGGCGGTGTCATGTCGGTGTAAGGCACCTTGCTGAGCAGATGGGAGATGCAGTTGAGGCGGGCGCGACGCTTGTCATCCGCCTCCACCGTGAACCAGGGCGCTTCTGGAATGTTGGTATGCGCGAACATATCGTCCTTAGCCCGTGAGAACTCCACCCACTTTTCCCGCGCCTCCAGATCCATCGGGCTCAACTTCCAGCGGCGGGTGGGATCATCGATCCGCGCCCGGAAGCGGGCTTCCTGCTCGTCATCACTGACCGAAAACCAGTACTTGAGCAGCACGATGCCGGAGCGCACCAGCATGCGCTCAAACTCAGGGCAGCTGTGCAGAAACTCATCCACCTGCGTCTCTGAGCAGAAACCCATCACCCGCTCCACGCCAGCACGGTTATACCAACTGCGATCAAAGAGCACGATTTCACCACCACTGGGGAAGTGCTCCACGTAGCGCTGGAAATACCACTGGGTCTTCTGCTGATCCGATGGCGTGCCTAGGGCCACCACGCGGCAGCCACGGGGGTTGAGCGGCTCGGTGATGCGCTTGATCGTGCCCCCCTTGCCGGCCGCATCCCGGCCTTCGAACAGCACGATCAGGCGAAAGCCGGTGGCCTTCACCCAGTACTGCATCTTCACCAACTCCACCTGCAGGCGCGTCAGCTCCTTCTCGTAGAGCTTGCGATCGAGCTTGCAGAGGCCGGCGGTGGGAACCTGCACATCGCGGCAGCCGCCGCCATCGCCCGAGCCGTTGCCATTGCCATTACCGGCATCGCAGAGGTCGTCCAGCTGAGCGGAGGGGTAGTAGCGATCCGCCAGGGGGCCGCAGCGGGGAACCACCAGTTGCGGTGACGGCACCGGCGGCTTGGAGCCGTGCTGGCGATCGACCTTGCCCGACGTCGCCTTGCGCTTGCCCTTGGCCATGGAGCCCGGTGGATGGCGGTCCCTCAGGATGGCCGCGATCGGGGCGAACGGGAACGGGGCCACAGGGCCCGAAACAGACGCACAACCCCACCGACCAGCAGCAGCAGCGCCAGCACCGCCGCCAGCACCAGCAACACCAGAGCAAGCAGCTTCAGACCACCGAACATCAGGCCACTGAGACCCCGGATCAGATCGCGGATGGCCTCGCTGATGACGAGGGTGGCATTCAGGCGGCCGGGTAACTGCAGCAGGCCCAGCAGCAGGCCGCTGCCGAGGGCGAGGAACAGCAAACCGTTGAGCAACTGCCGCCAACGCGGCGGCTGGCGCTTGCGGCGGAACACCGTGCGCGGCTTGGCCGGCGGCAGCGGCAGCTGCAGGGTGCGTCGCCGTTGCGGGCTCATACGTCCAGCACGTAGCCGGCGCCGCGCATCCAGCGCTCGAATTCCATCAGCACCAGCTCATTGGGGCAATCGATCAGGGTGAGGGTGCCGACGCTGCAGTCCCCCTGACCGCCGTGGTGCAGCGACAGGCGAAAGCCGTCGCCGCTGAGGCCGCAGACCTCCGGATCGCTGCGCACCACCACATCGAGGGCCGCACCGAGGCGGGCCACACGGATGCGCAGTTCAGACCAGGTGATCGAGGACATGGGCTCAGTGTGATGGTGTGGCGGCCGGCGTCAAGCCCGTCAGGGATTGGGGCGTGGTGCCGCCGCCGGCGTCTGCACAGCGGCCGCCGGGGAGGCAGCCGAGGGCTGGGAACGGGGTTTCGGTTCGGGCAGCAGCAGCGAGGCTCCAGCCGCCAGGGCCAGGGCCAGGGCCGCACCGACCGGCGCCACCAGACGCTGGCGCAGGGGCACCCGCTCCTGCAGCTCCCGTGGCCGCAGCGGCTGGGGCTGGGGCAGATCAAGGGCCAGCTGCAGGCGCGGATCGAGGCGGAACTGATCGAGCAGCCGCACCAGATCACTGAGCTCGGCATCGTCCAGCACCAGATCCAGGGGCGGCGTGTCCGGTTGGCTGCTGTGCAGCTGCAGCAGATGGCCGCCCTCGGGCCGGGGGGCAAGCCGCACGGGCAGCGGCGCCTCACCGAAGGGGCGTGACACGCCGCTGATCAGGTGGCGGGCGTAGGGCAGCACCACCTGCAGCAACGCCAGCAGGTGATCCTTGCGGCCCTCCAGCTCGGGGCGACCCGACCACTGCAGGCTCCAGCCGGTGATGATCCCCACCGCATCGCTGGTCTGGCCGGCCGACACATCAGGCAGGCCCTCCACCACCAGGCGGCAGCTGAGCTGGTCGTAGCGGAGGGTCTGCTTCATCGAAGGGGGGTGAGGGGGCGCGCTGAAGCTCAGCCGGCGGCGTCCAGCAGACTGGCCCGCAGGCGATCCACGCCGCCGGGGCCGGCCGCCAGGGCCAGGGCCTGCACCAGCTGGCGGCGC